>CAJQQR010000059.1 GCA_905480545.1 uncultured Pirellulaceae bacterium | reverse complement strand
TGGATCAATTGTGATCGGTATTTTGCTGGGGCTGATTGCCATCTGGTTGATCAATCGGAATAGCACGTTGTTGATTGGCGTCAGCGTACCGGCACCGATTCGAGATCAAGTCCTGGATATTATCAAGCAGAACCCAGCGGTTGAAGAAGTCGTCGATTTGAAGACCCGTGTTATCGACACCAAAACTTTTCGAATCAAAGCCGACGTAAAATTTGACGGCGAGGCTCTAGCACACAAATTAGAGCCGCAACTCAAAACGTCCTTTGAAAAAATCAACGACTTTCAAGACTTTAGAAAATTCGCAGAGAGTTATGCAGATGATATTGTCGAGTTACTGGCCGCTGAAATCGATGCAATCGAAAAGCGAATTCAAGCCAACATCCCAGAAGCCAAACATTTAGACCTTGAGGCTGAGTAGCCGAACTTCCGTTTCGAGCGATGCAGACCCGTGGCAGAAAAAAGGGGCATACACAAAGAAACAGGCAGTCGGTTTCAAGACTGGAACACGCACGCGTATTCACGGCCCCACGCCGGCGATTCTGAAGCATCCCTGTACCGGTCAGAGCGCGGCGTCCAATCTATCGATCGGCTGTTACACCTTGGCGTTGTAAACCACCATCGCTTCATCCATCAACGCCAGCAACTCACTGGACCGGCGTTCATCCGATGGATGGGTCGAAAAGAATTCAGGCGTTGAATCGCCGTCTTTAACTAGGCTGAATCGATTCCAGAATTTTGGAGCTTCTCGCGGATCAAAACCAGCCTTAGCCATCAGCATTAAGCCAATATGATCCGCCTCGGACTCTTGTTTTCGATTGTAAGGCATTAAGACAAGATATTGCGAACCAAGCCCGTAGGCCTGCATTAGCAACTCGTGCTTTTCCGGAACCTTCTGCTGGGTGATTGCACTGGTCATGTTTTTCACATTTTGAGCAATTGAACTGTGCGACATTCGCTCGCCACCATGTCGTGCCAATGCATGTGCAACTTCATGCGACATCACGACAGCGAGTCCATCTTCCGATTCGCATATCGGAATGATGCCTTCGTAGACAGCGACTTTTCCGCCAGGCAAACAAAATGCGTTTTGTTGAGGCGACGCAATGGCCTTGAATTCCCATTGGAAATCATCACGACCCGCTACAGCGGCGATGCGTTCCCCAACGCGTGCCACCATCTCACGTATTTTTGGATCCTGCGACTCTGGTTCGGCCGAAAGAGTCTCTTGATACGCTTGCACCCCCAATGCTATCTCTTGATTTTCGGGCATCATGATTAGTTGTTTGCGACCAGTAATTGGTGCAGAATGGCAGCCGCAAGCCGCAATTCCCAATGAACTAGCCGCAAGAACTTTTAACGCTTGGCGACGGTGCAGTGTCATGTGATGCCCAAAAATCGAATCAAGAGAGCGAGGAGGGTATCAAACCCTCTTCGCCGCGTCACGACCGATTTACACAAGAAGACGATTTACGCCGAAATTTTTTTGACGCTAAAAATCAACGCCGGAACCAAGTACCATAAAACACGTTGGTCATACAACTTTGGCAACATAGCCGTTGCCCAAGAGCTCAGATCCGGGCTTATGATGGGGCTTTCGCACCGTGGCCAAGATCAACATACATTGATGCTTTGGGGAAAAGGCCATGGAAGAAATCGTTGCAACTTTCTTTTGGTCAACAAATAATTCATCCCCGATCCGAGGCGCTTCTTCCGAACCGCCTACCGTCTGCTGAATCGCCGCCTGAACGAAGGAACGATTTGTATGCCCCAATGCATCCAAGCGGGCGACTGTCTCTTGCCCAAGATAGCAACCTTTTTCGTAGCTGATCGCCGTCGCATCCCGATTGAATTCTTGAGCAAGGTGATCCGCAGAAACGTCGAAGTCACTGAAGGGGTAACCCGCCTCTACACGAATCATTTCGATGACTGCTGGCGAACACTCTTTTTTTCCGAGTGATGCGAACGCTTGGCTGGCACCGACAGCATCGGTCGTCACAAACAGGTTCGCTTTCTCCGACAGTTGAAGAGCAAACGCGTTTCCGCCCAAGGCCCCAGTGCATTGGAAGCCACATATCGCAACTTGGTAATCTTTTCGCTCGATGATTTCAACTTTTTCAGAGATCAAGTATCTCGAAAGATGCTCAATCAATCCGGCCACATTTGATGCTCTGGCAACAATCGCTAGAGATTCCTCAAGGCAAAGCACTTGAATAAATGCCAATGTTTTACCTTTGATATTTAGTACAAACGCCTCGCTCGATTCCCCCGTCGCCAACTTCTTAATATCGGCAGTGCAAAAATTATGCAAAAAACTGGCACGATCCGCTCCCGTCATTTCAATGATTTGAAATTTGGAATCAAAGCAATACGATTCTCCATTTTGAAAGTCCTTGTATTGCTGTAGTAACTCGTCTGAAATCATCGTGCTAGCTCGTTTATGCTATTTTCGCCGTTTAGTAATTTTGCAATTATCCACGATTCTTCCATTTCGTAAATCGAGTCACCTGGCGAATGAGCTTTCGACGAATGTCCATTTCCCCAATCCATCGCTCCAATCCAATGCGACAGATCGTCTTCCTGACGACCTTGGCAATACTGTCGGCGATCATAGGATGCCAAAGCCCCTTCTTTAAAAACAGCAATACGACGGTGTCGCAGGTCCTTTCGCCCAACCCGGCCAGCGTGGTTATTCCCAACCACGAATTCGCGTGGAATCAAATTGTCGACGAAGTGGATAACTACTTTAAAATCAAAAAGGAAGAACGCGTTCGACTGGATGAAGGCATCATTAGCGAAGGCGTGATCACAACGTACCCAACCCCCGGCTCAACATGGCTTGAACCATGGCGAAAGGATTCTTCACCGGGCTTCGAAAAGTGGCAGTCAACATTTCAGACGATTCGACGGACCGCAACCGTTCGCGTGATTCCAAATGGGACCACCTATTTGATCGACGTCCAAGTCGAAAAAGAACTGGAAGACCTGCCGAAACCCGAAAATGCGGTAGCCGGCTCGCTTCGGACGAATGTCTCCACTCAAATTGATGAAGACGGGACCCCATTCAGTCGTCGTCGACAACGGTGGTTTTCGATCGGCAGAGATTCCGCACTTGAACAACGGATATTGGCTGCCATTCAAGGTCGACTCGCGGTTAATGGAATTTGAAAGGAAATCATGAAGTTGGGATTGATCAATTCGGCATTCGCACAAGCCGGCCAAGGCACTCGATTTGGACTTGAGAAAACCAAGGAGATCGGTTTCGACACAGTTGATATCTTTGCCGATCCGCTTGACATCGATCAAACAGAAGTTGACCTGATCAAGAGATCCTGCACTGAATTGCTATTGCCTATCAAAAGTGTCTGCTGCGTGGCGATCGGACTTATCGACTTTAATCCATCCGTTCAGCGATTCCACCTGGATCGATGCAAAAAATATATTGATCTATGCGTTGACCTTTCCTGTGACAATCTCCTGCTCGTTGTTGGCGAATATATTTGGAATCGAGAAGTCATTCCGGCGCGGGAGCAATGGGAAACCGGCGTTCGGAATTGCCAGACCCTTGGCAGCTATGCGAAAGAACGCGGTCTCGAGATTGTTTTAGAGCTTGAACCCTTTAAACTGTCGCTCATCAACACGGTGGATACCATGCTCAAGTTCATCAACGATATCGGCATGCCTGAAACGGTAAAAGCAAACTGTGATATTTCTCATTTGCATTTGATGGGCATCGATCCCGTTGAAATTTTGCGTTTGAAAGGCCTGATTGGGCACGTCCATTTATCTGATTGCGATGGAAAGGTTCATGGTGACCTGCCGCCGGGCCGAGGCGTCACACCGATCCAAGACTACCTTGCTGTAATCCAGGAGACTGGATTTGACCGAACGGTCAGTATCGAGCTTGAATACTCACCTGAGCCGGACAGAATCGTCGAATGGGTAACTGAAGCCTATGAAAAGACCGATCAGTTGATGCAAAATTTAAACTGCCGCAGTTAACCTGCTGCAACAACTGCATCCTGCAACCAAAGCCATGAATGGGTCGTTGCAGCCCCTTATCATTGCAGGGCTATTGATCGGAATAAAACCAACAAGTTCACTTGAACCCTGCCCATCATGAGAGCCTGCCCATCATGAGAGCCAGTTGGAGAACGCCTCGCATAATCGCGATTAGGACCACTCGAAACCGAATTCTGATGCATCCAACATTCGGCTGCATTCCAAAACGAAGTCCGTCCTACTGCATGTCCACACCTTTGGTGCCATTCATTTGCTGAGCGTTAATCTCGACGAAAAACGTAGCACCCAAATGAAAGAAGCCACCCGATGTTGGCACACCCGGATGGCTTGTTGGTTGATTTCCAAGTCGTAAAACGGATTACTTGGTGTACTTTACGAATTCGCCCTCAAGCATTTTACGCTCCGGCATTTCACCTTCGGTGATTCGAATTCGGTACTTAAGCGTTAACGTCTCGCCCTTTTTGATACTTGTTGCCGGAAAGGAACCGAAACGGCCGTAATCGCGATATGCCGAATAAATGGATCCCTTGGGGTTTGACGGATGATTCATGTGCTGGACAGAGTAAGACTCTTCGCCCAGTTTATAATTCAGACCCACCCATGGAAGATCTTTATCTTTCTTTGGATTGATGCCCTCAGCGTGAAACACATATTTAGACGACTTATTCTTGGAAACTTCATCGCTTGGACGAAATTGAAAACCAGCGTGCTCAGGATCCCCCTTCAAGCTAACGTCGCCATTTGGTGCGGTTAGTTCGCAAACAAAATCAGCCAGAAAGAGTGCGTTGTCATCGGTGTGGTGGAACGTCATTGAACGGACTTCATCGATGATGACATTTCCGTCGGTATCCATCCAATGTAAACGGGCCTTCATCATGGTCGCTTTCGAGTCACTTTTGCTTTCTTCAACTCCCTTGAAAATGATCTCACTGGTTTTCATGTGCCAGAGGTCAAAGGTTTTTCCTTGAAAACCGATTTTGTTCCAGCCTAGAAAGATTCCACGATGATGAGTGAATTGACCGCCAGGCCCCTTGGTAATGGGTGTTTTCCCATCCGCTGCCATGACGTGCAAATAAGGTTTATAGGTTTCATGTCGTTTTTCTTTCGTTGACGTATCATGCTCACACATAAATCGCGCGATCGTTTTGCCCTCCTGCAGGACATCAACATATTTGCCTTCAACCGTATCAATCCCATTCTGAGCCAGAAGTTGACTTGAAACAAAAATCGTCGCGGAGAGTGCAATTAGATGAATAGATGATTTAAACATGCTTGTTTTTCTGGGGTATGTTGGCGGGAAAAAGAGAACGCTCAAACTAAAATGAGCGAACCAAATATTCTTGATCATTCAAGATTCGAGTTCGCCCATTATATTCAATTCAATACCGTAGTTGAAGCGTTCAAGATTCTGCCCCGAACACCAAACTCGGATTACTCTTCCTTCTTTCCATCCGTTTTATTTGACTCAGTTGGTTTTGCAGCCGTTTCGGCCTCTTGCACCAACGCCTCTAATTCGGTGTCCAGTTTTGAAGCAAATGCCAGCTCGCTTCCCTTGTACCGAATGATTCCTTTCGAATCGATCAGCATCATGTAACCAGCGGCTTGAAGATCCAAATCGTCAACCAAATCCGGCGGTAATGCGTCATCGAGATTCGAAAACGATCGCCAAGTGACTCCGAATTTTTTCTCCATGGCTGCGACATTGCCGCCATCTTCGCCAAAATTGATACCGATCATGGCGAAGGGACGGCCTTTATATTTTTCAACGAGCGACCGCTCGTGTGGAATTCCATCCACGCAACTGCCTCACCAGGACGCCCACGTATCAAGCAAGATGACTTTGCCAGCGTAATCGCCTAGCCCAAACTTTTTGCCGTTCGCGTCGACGCCTTTTACGGCAAAGACTTTTTTGCCCGGTTCGATTCCCGTTTTTGCCGTCGCCGGATCAACGTCACCAAAAGGGAGTCTGGAGACCAGTCTTTTAACAGACCTAGTTTCGTCAGACCGGCCATTTTCGGCTGCTATGTTTTTATCACCGGCTTCTGCTTCGTCCGTCTTTTCGTTCACGGCTTTCGCGATTTTCTCACCATCAATTCCACTTTCAACTCCATCGCCGCATCCAGCCATCAGCGCGACGCCAAATAGCATTAATACAGCCGCGTCAAAAGCACGCCATTTTTGCATCTTCATAATGATTTCCCAATTACCAAATTTACTCTTTGAAAATGTAACACGACCGGCGTCTCCAATTAAGGTCACTTGTCCTATGATAGGTGCCTGGGAGGGACGAGTTGTTCATCAAAATATGCTGATCACTAACGATGAAGTTTGGCACCGTTTACAATATCGAATCTTGATTTAGAGGAAGACTTGAAAATGAGAGATCATGGGCCGTGGAAGATTCGCAATACCGATCGCATTTATTCGGACCCTTATATCTCGGTAACCAAAGATGATGTGGTTCGTCCCGACGGGCACGATGGCACACATGTTAAGGTCTTCATGAAGCCCGGGGTTTCAGTTCTGGCAATGGATGATGATGACTTTGTCTATCTGACCAACGAATTTCATTATGCGATTGGCAAGGAGTCGATCGAAGTTGTCAGTGGTGGTATCGAACAGGGTGAGTCCGAGCAATGGACCGCGAAGCGTGAGCTGAAGGAAGAACTGGGGATCGTCGCCAACATATGGCAGGATCTTGGAACCATCGATCCGTTCACGACGATTATCGAATCACCCACACGACTTTTCGTTGCCAGCGATCTTTCATTTACCGATACAGACCCGGAAGGGACCGAACAAATCGAATGCATCAAGCTCCCATTTGACCAAGCACTTCGCATGGTCATGGACGGCGACATCTTTCACGCCCCCAGTTGCGTTGCAATACTAAAAGTCGCGATGCACCGATTGCAGCCAACAGACTTCTAATCCACCGAGATTTGAAATCACATCCAAGGAGTCGTTACAACAAGAAGACGCGTAAACGTTTGCGAGGATATTCCATTTCAAATGATTTCGTTTTCATCCCAGTCCATCTCATTTGCTTCACTTGCCTTAGCAATTCTTCAGCGCAATTTACTGCTGGCTCAAGCCCCAGATTCAGACTTGAAATGCCATGCGATTCCGAGCAACGCCAAGTCTTACACGGTTCCGGATATCGGAGCCGGTCAAGGCGTCGCGCTGATCAACAACAAACTCTACTTCTACAAGTACGGTGCAACTCCGCGAGTCGAAGTCATCAAAGAATATAAATTGAAGATGACGCCAACTGGGCGAGCATTACTGTTGAACCAAAATGGCAAACAGAAATCAACTCACCCGATCGGAATAAAACACATTGACAAAAACAATGTTTTTAGCGGCGATAACGTCAGCCAGAAAGCAAAAATTTATTTATTGGACTGGGAATGAGGTTGGCAGGACTGAAACTTGGACAATGCCATAGGCACTCACAATTGATAACCAAATCATCAACGGCTGCCGCCCATTATTGGTTGCGGCAAATGGGCAACGATTTGTTGCGTGATCGGACTACGGAGACAAAGGAAACGAAATGCGAGTGTATGCCCCATCGAGACTAAGTGATGCCAACATAACTTCCGCCAAGGGAACGATTTTCGCAAAATTTAATTTTGGTCCATTCAATCAGAACCTGGATTGGAATGCAGAATCGGGAAGAACCAATAGTGTTCAACACGTCACACCGAGTCACACCGGGTCGCCGCTGGCGTCTGCAAGCCATGCATCTGAGCCTTTCTGGACTTCTCAAAAACATTCAGCCCAATCGCGGTTGGGATACTTTTGGCGACACGAGCAATTCCCCCCTTTAACTCTTTGCCCACATACCGAATTAGAGGGTTACTGCAGCGTCCCAACTGGTAAATCACTTGTTGTCACTGCACATGAAACCAACAACGTTTGGATTGGCGAACTTCAGAAAATCAAATTACGTGCGACAAATCCAGGAGTTGAAGCACCCTATTTCAAGGATTAGATTACGCATAATATTTTTGGTAAGCTGGATTTTCTGCAATAAATGACTGTCGTCAGCGAATATCACAGCATTAATCAACACACCCCATTCACCAAAGGAAAAATGCATGGCGACCGTCATCGAGTGGTTCCAGTCAGTCAACGCTCCTTTTACGTTTATGCTAGTTGCGTGTGTCCTTTACTGGCTGATGGTCATTACTGGATTTCTCGGTCTCGATTTTTTTGACTTCGATGTGGATTTAGATGCAGACCTAAAAGGCGATTTTGGAGATGTCGGTAGCGTCGGCATGTTTTCAGGCTTCCTCCGATTTTTTCATTTTCATGAAGTACCGTTCATGGTCGTGATGACTCTCTTTTCGTTCATCCTTTGGATTTTCGCGACGCTGCTCAATCAACACTGGAATCCTGATAAATCATGGACATTGGTTGCAATTGGAATTTTGCCGACGATTCTGGGGGCGCTCGCGATCACAAAAATTGCAATCCAACCGTTTGCTTATTTGTTTCGCCGTGCCGTTGTGCCACAGAAAAACCTGGCTCAATACGCTGGGGATGAGTGCATTGTTACGACCAGTTCGGTGACCAATAAGTTCGGACAAGCAGAAATCCAAACGGGTGAGTCACCACTGGTTGTCCAAGTGCGGAATCCATCAGCGTTTCGATTTCACAAAGGCGATCTCGTCCGACTTGAAACCTATGTGCCGGAAGAATGCTATTTTGAAATCCGTCCGGCGAGCAAAGCCGAGACTGGAAATTGAAGAAACGGTAATCGCGTCGACCTTTCGCCGTTGCTAACCTGTGACAATTCGGAAATCCCAAGCGATTCTCGGGATTGCCCCGATTTTTCTGATTAGACTTAAGGAAACTGTCTGTAAATATGCAGTAAAGAAGCTGAACAAGTTGATTTTAGCGCATATTTTCACATAAATTTCGTCAACAACGAGGAATTAAAATATGGAAATTTTCTATTGGGGCGTCGGTCTCGGGATCTTTTTTTTAATGATCGTCGGCATTGGGCTGATGTTCAACCTTTTCTACAAAAAGGTCGAGCAAAGCACCGCAATCATCCGAACAGGCTACGGCGGCGTTAAAGTTGACTTCAACGGCATCTTTGTCCTTCCCATCTTCCATCGTTTTGAAACGATGGATATCTCAGTCAAACGCATCGAGATTGACCGGACTCAGCAGGACGGCTTGATCTGCAAAGATAACATGCGAGCGGATATCAAGGTTGCGTTCTTTGTCCGGGTCAATAAAACGCTCGAGATGGTCATGCACGTCGCGCAGATCCTCGGAAGCAAACGGGCGTCTGATCAAGAAGCTCTTCGCGAACTTTTCGAACCAAAGTTTTCAGAGGCACTAAAAACCGTTGGTAAGCAATTCGACTTTGTAGAGCTCTATAATTCGCGTGAAGAATTTCGTGAGCAAATCGTCAAGGTTATCGGCAATGACTTGAACGGATACACGCTGGATGATTGCTCGATCGACTATCTTGAGCAAACCAACCTTGAACTCCTTGATCCGAACAACGTTCTCGATGCAGAAGGTATCAAAAAGATTACCGACCTGACATCAGAAGAACAGATCCAGGCAAACTACATTCGCCGCGAAAAAGAAAAAACGATCACCAAACAGGATGTTGAAGCACGCGAAGCAATCTTGGAACTGGAAAAGCAACAAAAAGAAGCGGAAGAGAAGCAACAACGCGAAATTAGTGAAATCAAATCGCGTCAACGAGCCGAAGCAGAAATCGTTTCGCAACAAGAGCGTCAACGCAGCGAAACTGCGAAGATTTCGGCTGAGGAAGAAATCATGGTTGCCGATGAGAACAAGCAGCGAACCGTAATCGTCGCCGCCAAAAGCAAAGACCGTACCGATAAGGTCGAAACCGAACGAGTTGAAAAGGATCGTTTGCTAGAAGTCACCGAACGAGAGCGAGTCGTATCTCTTGCCGACATCGATAAAGAAAAAGCGATCGAAGTCGAGAAGAAAAACATCCAGGAAGTGATTCGCGAACGAGTCATGGTTGAACGAGCGGTCGTCGAAGAAGAAGAAAAAATCAAAGACACACAGGAATTCGCGGCAGCAGATCGTTCCAAACAGGTTGCGGTTACCAAAGCAAGCGAAGAAGCCGAACAGAACTTGGTCAAAGAAGTCCAATCTGCCGAAGCTGAAAAGCAGTCGGCAACCAAGCAGGCGGAAACCGTGGTCATAAAAGCGGAAGCCGAACGCGCTGCGTCTGAGAAAGAAGCCGACGCGAAGAAGATGTTGGCCGACGCAAACCGAGTGGACTTTGCATCGACCGGACTTGCCGAAGCAGAAGTCATGCAAAGCAAAGCAGAAGCCGAAGCTCGTGGTGATGAAGCCAAAGCCACCGCGCTCCAAAAAGTGGGACTTGCCCAAGCCACTGTTTCACAAAAGAAACACGAGGCCGAAGCCAAGGGACAGGAAGCACTTGCTGTTGCCACCGAGAAATCAGGGACAGCCGAAGCAACGGTCATGGAATTGAAATTCTCAGCCGACGCAAAGGGTATCACCCAAAAGGCAGAAGCAATGAAGCTATTCGATGGCGTTGGACGCGAACACGAAGAATTCAAAATCCAGTTGGAAAAAGACAAGGATATCGAACTGGCTGCAATCGGCGTTCAAAAAGAGATCGCCGAAGCTCAAGCGTCGATGATCGGCGAGGCACTCAAGTCCGCCAACATTGATATCGTCGGCGGTGACAACCAGTTCTTCAAAACCTTGGTCGGATCGATCACGGCTGGTAAACAGGTTGACCGACTCGTCGACAACAGCGAAGTCCTAGGCGATGTGAAGGAAACGTTCTTCAACGGAAACCCTGAGTACTTCAAGTCGCAACTCTCTGAGTTCATTGACATGTTCGGTGTTAGTTCCGACGATGTTAAGAATCTTTCGATCGCCGGATTGCTTGGCAACATGATTAGTCAAGCTGACGATCCGGGTGTGATCGGCCAGTTGCAAAATTTGTTAAGCAATGCTACGAAATTGGGGGTCGCTACCGAAAAAGGTAGTCGCTTCCTTGACGGCATCATGAAAAAGTAAGTCGCAGTCTTTGCCGGTTCAAGCCGCAAATCGCCGCTTGAACCGGACTTGATTTTGGGGCCCGTTAATTCATACACCAGCTGTGCGATAAAAATCACACGCACGCTGGTTGGGTTAACACTGCATCGTCCATCGGCCCTGAAATACAAGATCAACAGCCCAAGAGGAACGTTTCGTTTCAAGCCTCTCAAGTTCACATGCTTTTAACGAAACGCATTCCTTCCCGATTCAAACGATTCGAAAACAATCCTGCGAACGAAAAGTCCAATGGCTGACGAAACAGAAGAACAAATAAACGCGGAAACAAACGAGCCGCAACTCGAACGCTCAACGTACGAAATCATTCGCAATCGATTGCGAGGCCATGCGGATGAACTTCGCTCCCGAATGGGAAAGCTGAATAACATTCGTCGTGATGTCTTCGGTTCGATCGAAACCAAACTGATCGAAACCGCAAGAATCACAACCGCTCACAACTGCGTCCCGCGTGACATGGTACCGGTCGGGGACAAATTCGTATTTGGCTACAACGTCCACATGGGCTTGAAAACCGAAACGGCGATGGAAGACGTTTTTGCCATCCAGCGTTTCGCAGAGCACACCTTCCACGAGGAAAACCTGGAAATGCTGGAGCAGGACAAGCTCGTCCATGACTTCAAGCAGCTTTACAAGTACTACAAGACCACACAATTTGCCAAGTTCCACGTGGTCAGTCCGCACGTCTATATGGTTTACCGCGTGGGTAAATCGGTGCGGGATATCAAGGCGTTTAAGTTTCTTCAAAACGGAAACCAGCTCACTTACCTCGATAATCGCAGTGACCACGAAGTGGTTTACCCGCCGCAACATGATTTCCAATGGGTACGAACCCATCGTGATCTACACCGCGGAGGCGAACACCCACACATCTCAATTGAAGATCGTGTCTTCGTAGAAACCGTTGGCGGTGATCTGACTGTCAAGATTGAGGATAATACATCGAGTGGTTCGGGCATTTACGCCGAGCCGGTGGAGGATGCAGACCAGACGCTTGACGATGCGGAAATCTTCTACGCCGTACTGGGCAACATTATCTTGATGAAAATCCGACCGTTCAAAGAAGAGCAGTTTCGGTATCTCGTTTTCAACGAAAAGACTCAATCGGTCACACGTTTGGATACGATTGAGAATTCGTGTGTCATTCTACCTGAAGACCACGGTCTGATCTTCTCTAACGGTTACTATCTGCAAACCGGTGAATGGAAAATCTTCGAAAACAATCTGCAGGATCTGGTTTTTGAAAAACGAATCGCATCGCCAAACGGCGAAGATTACCTGTTCGTGTTTTACAATCACGATAATGGCGATTACGTAATGCTGCCGTACAACATGATTGAGCAGCGAGTCGATACCCCGATCGTTTGCAATGGATACTCGCTATTTGATGACGGCCACCTGGCGTTCTTTAAATCCGACGGCAATCCGCAAAAGCATCATGCGATGCAAATTTGGCAAACGCCTTTCGTCGGGCAGGACTTTGAAACCGCAACACAAAAAGACAATTACCTTTTCAAGATTGGTAACAAAGACGTCGTTCGGGGCATGTCCGAGTGCAATGAGATCATCGGCCTGATCGAAAAAGATGATTCATACGCAAATCTTTACGTCGATCTTGTCAAGAAAACATCCGATGTGCTTGATTCCTATTTCTGGATCGGGAATCAGGAGACATTCAATCTTGCTGAAACACTTGATGAAATAAAATCGGCTGCGACTGCGGCGGTCGACGAGTTTGACAAAGTTGTTCGAGTGCGCCGAAATACCAAATCGCAATTCGAGACAACATCCAAAAATGCCAGCGAGGCAATTACTAGCGCGGCTAGCCGACTTTACCGGCACATCGATGATTTTGTGGCTTCACTCGGAGATTTGCGAGCAGTTCGCGGAGAGGTCATTTCCCTTCGTGAGCTGAAGTATATTGATGTCGCTGCGGTCGAAGAGCTGGAAGATAATGTCGAGGAAAACTCGTCACGGATTTCTCAACGATGTGTTGAATTTCTACTCCGCGAAGACTCCCTCGCGCCGTATGAACAACGCGTCGTCGAGCAACGAACGTTTATCGATGGCCTGGAAAAAGTCACCGAAGCAAAAGAGCTGGAGGAAAAAGTCTCGGCAAGTTCAGCCGAACTTGAAATGCTGATCGACATCGTCAGCAACCTTAAAATCGACGACGCGACGCAGCGAACGCGTATCATTGACAACATTTCGGCAATCTATTCCCAGCTGAATCAAGCCCGCGCCTCGCTGAAAAAGAAAATCACAGAATTGCTTTCAGTGGAAGGCGCTGCGGAGTTCAATTCTCAGCTCAAATTGCTCAGTCAAGCGATCGTCAACTACCTCGATGTTTGCGATACGCCCGAACGCTGCGACGAATACTTGACCAAAATGATGGTCCAGATTGAGGAACTCGAAGGGCGTTTTGCCGAATTCGACGAGTTCATCGTTCAGCTGGCTGAAAAACGCGAAGAAGTTTACCAAGCGTTTGATACCCGCAAGATCGCCCTGATCGAGTCGCGAAACAAGCGTGCAGCCGCGTTGATGAGTGCAGCCGATAGAATTTTGGGCGGAATTAAAACCCGCATCAGCAATTTCGATTCGGTAAACGAAATCAACAGCTACTTTGCTGCCGATCTGATGATTGAAAAGGTCCGTGATATCATCGAAAAGCTTAAAGAGCTGGATGATGCGGTCAAAGTCGATGACATTCAGAGTCGCTTGAAGTCGACGCGTGAAGATGCGGTTCGCCAATTAAAAGACAAACATGAGCTGTTTGTCGATGGCGAAAACATTATCAAATTTGGCAAACATAAGTTCTCGGTCAACGTTCAGGCACTTGACCTGACCACGGTCATTAAAGATGGCGACCTCTATTTCCATTTGACCGGCACGAATTTTATGGAGCCGGTTACGCACCAGGAACTTCTTGCAACCAAACACGTTTGGGACCAAGACATCGTTTCAGAAAACAATGATGTATACCGAGGTGAGTATCTGGCTTATCAGTTGTTGAAATCAATCGAAGCTGATCTGCCTGAAAAAGCAACCGAACTGCTGACAATGGACGAGCCGAAATTGGTTGCATTTGTTCAAAAATTCATGGCACCCCGTTATAGCGAGGGTTATGTAAAAGGCGTGCAAGATCATGACGCGGCCATTTTATTACGGGGCTTGTTGGATCTAAAAACCAACATCGGTCTGCTTCGGTATCATATCGATGCGCGTGCATTGGCAACTTTATTCTGGTTCGACCTTCGAGCCAAAAATAAAAAACTTCATGACGCATTGCTTTCGAAAATCCGCGCTCACGGTGCAATTGGAAATGTCTTCGAAGTGATAGATGGCCGCGGTGCTTACGTGGCCCAGTTAACGGCCTTGATTCAAGAGTTTGCAGATGGAACAGACCTGTTTGATTCCGCGTTAGCTTCACAAGCGGCAAACTATTTGTACGATCAAGTTTCGACCTCTGGCCATTTCTCAATTGCTTCACATTCCGCAAAAATCGTCACCGAATTTACGGCTCAACTGAAGCGACGCAATTACGGTGACGAATTTGAAAAACTGGTCTCTGCAATCAAAAGCAGCAAGCTTGAACAGTTTGAGCTGGTTCGCAATTGGGTCGGTTCCTACCTTGATCAATTTGGTAATGAAGGGGATCAACATTTTCAGAACGAGGCAGCAGTCTCCATCTTGAACCCGCAAAAATCGGAATTACTCTCTGGTGACCCCAGCCGTGAAGTCGAAGGTTTATTGGGCAACCACCCAGTCGCTCAGGAAAAAAAATACCAGCTGAATTACAACGACTTTCGTCTCCGTCTTGAGAAATACGAGGACGAAATTGTTCCGGCGTACAACAGTTACATCCATTTGAAAAAAGAAATTGTCGACGCGACTCGTGAGGAACTGCGACTTGAAGAATTCAAACCAAGAGTTTTGACCTCGTTTGTTCGCAACAAATTGATCGACGAAGTCTATTTACCGATTGTTGGTGACAACCTTGCAAAGCAGATTGGCGTGGTTGGCGAAAATAAGCGAACCGACCTCATGGGACTGTTGCTTTTGATTTCACCGCCGGGTTACGGTAAGACAACGTTAATGGAATACATTGCCAATCGCCTTGGCATTACATTCATGAAAATCAACGGACCGGCTATCGGTCACCAAGTTACATCTCTTGATCCGAATGAAGCCCCGAATGCGAGTGCTCGCGAAGAAGTCGAGAAATTAAATCTGTCGCTGGAAATGGGCGACAACGTAATGATCTACCTGGATGATATCCAGCATTGCAACCCTGAGTTTCTACAGAAATTTATCTCACTGTGTGATGGTTCACGACGGATTGAAGGTGTCTACAAGGGCAAAACAAGAACGTACGATTTGCGAGGTCGAAAAGTCGCGGTCGTCATGGCTGGAAATCCATATACCGAAAGCGGAGATAAGTTCCAAATTCCAGACATGCTTTCCAATCGTGCTGACACCTATAACCTTGGCGATGTGATCGGCGAAACGGCAGCCGCTTTCGAGCTGAGCTATATCGAAAACTGCCTAACGTCGAACCCGACACTCGGCGTTCTGCATTCGCGTAGCCGAAATGACATTTATGCGATTGTCAAAATGGCCGGGGACGACGAGCCTCAAGGCGAAGCTCTGGAAGGAAGTTATTCCGTGGAGGAGATCAACGAATTGGTCACCGTCATGAAAAAACTGTTAATCGTTCGAGATGTACTCCTGAAAGTTAATCAGCAGTACATCGCATCGGCCGCTCAGTCTGACGACTATCGAACCGAACCGCCGTTCAAGTTGCAAGGTTCATACCGTGACATGAACAAAATCGCCGAGAAGATTGTTCCCATCATGAACGATGAGGAACTCGATACGTTGATCTTCTCGCACTTCGAGAATCAGGCTCAAACACTGACAACCGGCGCCGAAGCAAACCTGTTGAAGTTCCGGGAATTACTTGGCAAACTAGACGACGATCAAGAGGTTCGTTGGAACAATATCAAGCGGACATTCAAACGGAACATTTTGCTTGGGTCGGCTGGATCGGGCGACGATAAATTCAGTCAGGTCATCGCCCAGTTGACGGTATTCACCGAGGGTCTAGCGGAAATCAAAAACACTCTGGACACGGGTGTTGTCGCGCTGGGAGGCGGTAAGAAATCAAAAGAACCGACGTTTATGGAAAAGATTGTCAGCGAAAACGTTGGCGGCGCGGTCCAACATCTTGCTGAGTTCAATCAAACGCTTTCATCGATCAAAGATTCGCTGGAGAGCGTCACCAGCCTGGAAAGCCTAAATCAAATCGCATCGAATTCCGATGTCATGAAACGGGCTTCCGAAGCATCAATCGCGGAATCAAAAGCCATAAAGCTGGGAAAAAAGCCCTATAAGATTAACGTCGTCAACCGAATACCGACCGCGTTCC
>CAJQQR010000058.1 GCA_905480545.1 uncultured Pirellulaceae bacterium | reverse complement strand
GTTTCCTATTCAATGTAAGCCTTTCCTACTGTGCCCGCGAAGACTAAGACGTTTGTGTCGAGTATCCGAATTGCCACCTGAACGTCATAATGACCACCAACTTTTGGCAGAACCGGTGTGGCGTTTAGGATGCGCGTTGCAGCGGTCGTTTCTCCGTCATTCATTTGGTCCCACCCCGCCGACCACTCTCCTCCAGTCTTTCCGAGAAAATAAACTCTCACCTTTAAATCATAAGCTTTCGGATTTTCAACGACCACTCTAGCTTTGACGTCGTTCCCTCCTGCGACGGGATTGTTTCGCGCGGTACCTCTGCAATCTACCTGGATCCCATTTACTACCGAAGGAATTCCAAGACCTACACTATCGTGAAACGAAACCGGGCCAAATAGTGGATCTCCCGAAAAAAGAGCCGTTGAACCGCCAGATAAATTCGCTGCCCCGCCAATGGTATTTATTGAAAAGTTAAGGAGGCCTGAATCTGAATCGGGATAGGGTCCGACGTCTTCTATCTGAAAATCAGAATTGCTCCAGAACGTTGATTCAAGATTCACAACTGAAAGATCTCCAGTCACAAACGTGTCGGGGATCAAATCGTATTTCGCCGAACCGGAATAACTAACGGCAGGCGCTAAATTTGCTCCATCAATCCAATTATCCCAGACGGTCCCTGATGCAGGCACGTAACCTGATCCACCTCCCCCTGGTGGTTGTCCATAAACTGAACCTACGAAAAAAAGAAGACTTGTCGCAAATGCGACAAAGAATTTGGAACCGTTCATCGTTTCGCTCTCCTTTAAAAAAACCTAATTTCATGAAATTCGCAAACGTCCACTTTGTCATGTGCCGCTCGGGGGCACATCAAGCTCTTCTAGAACAGGCAATATTTCGCCCATTGCTTCATTGTTAATTCGCTCTTTTATCAGGCTTGCACGTTTTTCGTCACGAAACAGCTTGATGCAAAGATCACATTCATTGACGTATCGACTATCGCGAACTTTTTCAGCCTCGTCCGGAGAAAGAAAGTCGATGCAAGCAGATGGGCCTCGCCGAACGAGATACCGCAGAGTTGGATCTGAGGCGAAAAGATATTCAAGCTGCTCAAGTGAATGGAAATCCACGTCCCCAACTTGGAGTGGTTCCAAATCGCCACCACCATTGCAACAAACCATGCCTTTGCCAGAGGGGTTGATCGTCAATGACGCCGCGGGGCATGTACCGGTTGGAAGCTCATCCGCAAAAAACAGGTCGTCCTCCGGTAACTGTTCGGCGCGACCATGTGGCACAAGGGGCATTTCCATGAACTGAACAAACCATGGGTGCGCTCCTTCAACAGCACGAAGGAGCTCCCAAAGCCGACTGGTTTTAGAAGCAACCGATCGAACTCGAACTCGCAACTTCAATTTCCTAGCGGCTTCGATCGCGATGCCCACACGTTTCGGATCCACGTATTCCTGATGAAATTGCGTCAGACTAATACCGAGAACTCGCAAGTCTTGGTCGATCAGCGGCCGAAGCAACTTTTCAGCACGCTGTGAAGACGTTGCCCAAAAGCAGTTTGAGATGAGAGTTGTGTATCCATTGTGCTCTCTCGCGCACGTCACATACTCGAGAAGGCGGTCGTAGAACAGAAACACTTCTCCCCCCGAAAGCGTCAGGCACCAGTCACCCTGATATAACCTTCCTGCCTCCCTGATTAGTTCGAGGCAGCGTTCGTGGTGAATTGCCGTCTTGTCCGTGGGTCCACTATTTGGACCACAATGAGCGCACCTAGCATTACATGTATTCCAAGGCAAGAGACTGAGAACCTGTTCGCTGTTTAGCCTCAGTTGCCCGGAATCAATCGTGTCGGCGTTCTGAGATTCAGTCACAGCTTGTAGCACTTTCGTTTAGCGACCTCAGACGCGACCTTCGACTCGCATACGGTGCCAGCAGCGAGTGGGCTGAACTTGTCCACGTCATCGTCAGTGACATCGAGGATAATGTTCTTCCAATTGAGCCCCTTAAGAAGTTTCCTTTCTTTCACACTCAGACCGGGATAAGCATCGATGAGAGACTGGTCGTCTGCTCGCAGTGCGTCTAGGACCTAGGAATCCCTGCGTGCGAGGTTGATCATCTTCACAAAGTTGATATTCTCTCCAAATTCAGCCATGGGGCGTCCCTTTCAAATAAAAGTAGAAATAAAGATTTTTTCCGGCTTAAATTGCTTTAGATACGGGACTTCTTTCAATTCACAAAATGAGTTGAAAAAAGTTTAAAACATGGGTTTTTGCTTAGTAAATTTCGTTATTTGGATTTCTTATATGGAAGTCGAACACTCACATACCACCATTGTGCCTATTTAACAAACCGAAATACCTAAGAAAAAACGGCTTTAAAATTTCCGTTTTTTGGAAAATTTTTGAATTGCAGTGCTTTGACGTGGTTCGTGTCTAAATCCAGGCATCGGTAATTCCATCGTTGCACCTAATCGCACTAGTCACCTTCAAAACGGTTTGGAGGAATGGAGTTCAGCCTTATGCTTTGGGAATCAACATGATGAAAAGAATCAACCTGCTTTTCAGTCTTTTAATCCTGTCACTGATTCTTGGTTGTGAAAACAATCGTCAGTCGGCAGAACTGAATGAACACAAAGCTACCTCTCCTCCGGCAACCGCAGCTCAAAACGACCTTCGCCGAGCCAAATGTGTTGGAGTCATCGACGGCGACACTGTCGACATATTGACCCAAGACAAGAAGCAAGTTCGGTTGCGTCTTGCTTCAATTGACGCACCTGAACGTGGCCAACCCTTTGGGACAACTGCAAAGAAATTCCTGAGAGCGGTTGTCAAAGAATTGGAACATTCAAAAAGCGTTAATACATGACCGCCTTTTACCGTACCTGACATATGCGGTCGAAACAGCAAAAGACGCCGGTCGAAACTCTCTATTTGTGGGAACGGATTCGCATATCGTCAATGACCTTAACTTTGACGATTCAAAGGAGAGAAGAAAAGCTGAGTCATTAAGCCACGATCTAGCAGATGCTCTTAGAGGAACTGAATTTAATCGTGTAAACGGTTGGCATGCATACCGGCATACGCTGGCATCGCTCTATCTGGCACGAGGAATCGCCGCTACTCAGATTGAAGCGATTGTTGGTTGGGAGCCAAATTCTGGAATGGTCTCCCGATACGCTCATGCAACCAAGGAATCACAAATAAATCTTTTAAAACAGATAGGTCAGAATCCTACGGGTGTGATGGCAGCCGCCTGATTCCTATTTGTATTAAGAAGCTCTTCACGCCGGGATTCACGAAAAACCAAGCAAAACCGGATACAGTCCGGATACAGAATCTCGCAGGGCAAGAAAAAAAAACAAGGGCCAGAACCGAAATACGATTTGACCCTTGTTTTCTATAGTACCAGAGGTGGGACTTGAACCCACACGAGGTTGCCCTCACTGGATTTTGAATCCAGCGCGTCTGCCAATTCCGCCACTCTGGCATGCGGAAGTCATATCTTATCGTCTGCAATTCACTTTGTTCAAGTAGCCCCAAAATATTCCAGCATTTTTCCGATCTAAACCCTTTCAAGTTTTAGCGATTAAAACGAAAATCATTCTTTTTACCCGCTCTTCGACTTATTTATTGTTTGACAACATGGAATACAAAGGCGCGACCATTGCGGCGATATTAATTTTTGGGCTTCTTTTCTCGACGGCGATCGTCGTCTTTGTAATGGAGAATCCGCCGGAAGAAAACGGCAAAGCTGCCAGCAGCTTCAAACCGGTGAAGGTCTCAGGCCAGATCCCGGCCGCGACCCCCAACGTCCGCGACAAAGATGCCGACCCGAAATTCATCACAACCCCGTCGGGTTTAAAATATCGCATCCTTCGCAAATCAGATGGTGTCAAACCCATCCCTGAATTTGCGATTGCTGTCGCGTACAAGGGCTGGACCGATGACGGTAAAATCTTTGACCAATCCTATACGAAATCGGACGGATACTTCGCGTTAAACTCTCCTTGGGGAGTCATCCCGGGCTGGATCGAAGGGCTTCAGCTAGTTGGCGAAGGCGGAATGATCGAACTGGAAATCCCACCAGAGCTTGGGTATGGTCAATCGAGTCAGGGCAGCATCAAAGCAAATTCAACCCTTCATTTCGAGATCGAAATCTTGAAAGTTATCAAAGAATAGTCCGCCTAAAAATTCCCCAACTGCGGTCTTTTTGTCAGGGCATCCGCCACGGCAACTAAAAGAAGCGCATGATCAAAATTGACAGAGGAAGAAACACTGCGGCCTAACACGCCAAAGTACTCGTCATTTCGCGATCAACGAACCACTCGACTGGCTCGCGGGAACACGCACAGTCAGATCCTTCAAGCTATCGGCTTGGTTCGAAGCAAAAAATAACCGACCACAACCGCCAACGCCGAAAGAACCAACCACCGTTGATAGGTTATCGAGTCCATCACGCCCATCGAGTCATTTCCCAATGCAGTCAAATACTTACCGGCTTTTGAAATGATGCCGTTGAAAAAACTGCTCACTATTCACACCTCAACACTTTTCTTCGGATAAATCGAAACCACGTTTCACCAACCGAAAGTTACCCTTGGACAATGATACTGCGTGGATATTTCCGTTACGGCGGGGGATGCAAGACGTAATAAACCTACGGTTATAACGCTTATTCCGAACAATCACTCGATTCTGTTGCCACAAACCAATTATGAAAAAAATATTATTCGTATGCATGGGGAACATCTGCCGTTCACCAACGGCTGAGGGAGTCTTTCGGAAGCTGCTGGAAAAATTTAATCAAGAAACGGATAAAGCCGCCAGTCTCACAGAACTAGGCTGGTTGATTGATTCTGCAGGAACGATCGGCTATCACGAAGGCTCGCCAGCCGACCATCGAATGAAGACATCGGCGGCAAAGCGAGGTTACCACTTGGATAGCATTTCGCGAAAAGTCGTGATGGATGATTTTTTGAAATTTGATTTGATCATTGCGATGGACCGAGATAACTTGACGGACCTTAAATCGATGGCCAATAGCGAGAGAGCAGAAATAAGACTTTTGAGCGATTTCCTGGGCGACGACTGGCCGACGGATGTCCCCGATCCGTATTACGGCGGTGCCGATGGATTTAATTACGTTGTTGACATGATCGAATCTGCCTGCCCAGCTATCTTGAAAAGGCTGATTGATTCGACCGAGAATTAGCGAACAACATGAAAGGTTAAAGAATCAACGTGTCGCGTTGATTCAAAACCAAATGGCAAACAATGCAAACTGGCAACCGGTTACTGAGTTGATCGCTTCTCACTCGGGGCATCGTTTACAAGTCGAATCGGTCACACCGGTCAGTGGAGGCTGCATCAATTCATCGTTCAAATTGACGATGACCAATCGCAAATCTTATTTCGTGAAAAGAAATGCAATCACATTATTTGCAATGTTTGAAGCGGAACTTCTGGGACTTCAATCTTTGGCTGATACTCAACAGGTGCGAGTTCCATCCCCCATCGGAACCTGCCGCTCCCATGAGCACTCGTTCCTTGTCATGAACTGGATTTCGATTGGCGAATCTAACAGGTCAACGCACGAAACACTTGGTCGTGAACTTGCCTTGATGCATCGATTCGAATCGGTCACCGATTTTGGTTATGACTTGGACAATTTCATTGGCAGCACGCCACAATTGAATCGCTGGAATTCATCCTGGAAAGACTTTTTTCTTCTCCAACGCCTAGAACCCCAATTGCGAATCGCGAAATCGAACGGTTACGGGACGCATTTTCGCAACTCGGATAAACTTTTGATCAATGTCGAGGGCCTACTGAATGACTCGCCGAAACCCAGCCTCATTCACGGTGATCTTTGGAGCGGAAACTTCATGGTCGATTTACAGGGAAATCCAATCTTGATCGACCCGGCACCTTATTGGTCGGATCGAGAGGCCGAATTCGGAATTGTCACCATGTTCGGTGGTTTTGAAAGTGGTTTCTTTGACGCGTATCAAGAAACCCTTCCATTTGAGCCCGGCTTTGAACAGCGGTTGCAGGCGTACCAGCTTTACCATTACCTGAATCATCTCAATCTTTTCGGTGGATCCTACCTTGGACAAGTCCAAAAGATCATTTCAAAAATGGGTTAGGTGTAAACCATCGGTGTTGGAACTGAGTCGATTTGGCGTTGGATTAGAAACTAAAACAATCGTAGTGCGCGAACACCAGTTCATGCTTTGAAACAGAACTCAAACGCGTTAGACGCGAGTCCAAATCCAGCCAGACAAAAAAACCAGACGGTGCTAAAGTGCAATGATCTGCGGCCGGATAACTGCACCTCACGACTCCGAGAATAATTGCTATAGAGTTTCGGAGGCTCTTAAAATGGCTTTCGATCTTTCTTCAAGATTCATCTCACCCATAGCCGTCTTTAACGTCACGGTCCGAGGATTTTTATCCTGACAAACCATGTAGGTTTTGTCGTAATACTCAAGCAAAATCCGGGCGCACTGCTCAAGCTCTTTTCCTGCCAGAGTTTCTTTCGCTGAATTCACATTTTGTCCGCCCAGGCGTTTGCTGATCCGATCGATTGCCGCATTCATTTCGTCTTGCGGAAGATCCCCATAATCGACAACCAGATTTCGTGCGCGTCGCGACACATCAACGTCCATGAATATCGCTGGTGCAGAATGTAATTGATCAAAAAAAGCATTCGGCACCATACATTGTCCGACGGCTCGACTTTCATCCTCAATCCAAATACGCCGTGAAGGATCCATTCGATAAAGCGATTCAAAGATCACGTTTTCAAATTGTTCGGTTCTTGGCTGCCCACCCTGCCCTATTCCACCAAACGCCGAACCACGGTGATTTGCCAAGCCCTCCAAATCAAGCACCTGTTCCCCCAGCTCATGCAGGTGATGCAATTGCCGCGTTTTGCCGGCACCGGTTAAACCGGTCAGCACGACCAAATTCCACGATTTGGAAAAATGGTTCTGCGCAAACCGACGATACGACTTGTATCCGCCTTCCAAACGCAATGCCTCCAATTCAACCTGTTCCGCTAACCAACAAAACGACTCGCTTCGCATACCACCACGCGCACAATGAACAAGGATCTGGTTATTACGAGCCAATTCGGCTCGACCCACGTCCCCTGATGCGAGTGCTGGCTTCAATTCGGGCGATAACGTCGTTCTACGCCTGCCAAAATCACGAACCAATTTAAGCGTCCGATCAGCCAACCGTCGCATTTTGGGACCGACATAATCCAACCCCTTTAAAACGGCGGCCCGGTGCCCATTTTTCTTATAGGCAGTTCCGATAGCTGCCCGTTCTTCATCTTCGAAAAGTGGAATGTTTATCGCGTCGGAGATTCGAGCCTCCGCATATTCGATGGGCGCGCGAACATCGACGAGCGGTAAGTGTTCACGAAGCGACAAGAACTCCTCGATTTGAACCAGCGTTGAAATCGGGTTCTCCCTTTTGAGTAAAAATTGAATAGCTATTGGTTTTCTAAACAAAAGTTTACAATCTGTGCCAACGACAGCTAGTGTAACCAATCCCTTGAACCAGAAACAACAAACGAGATCGCGAAAAAAACATGGCGAGAAACGTTGAAATCAAGACAAAAATTTCGCCAGAGGACAAAGTCCGCATTGCAGAGCTCGCCGCGAAGACTGGGTCTGGTCCGCAAACTTTGGTCCAAATTGATACCTTTTTCAATACCGCCGACGGCCGCTTGAAGCTCCGTGAGTTTGCAGACGGCACGGCAGAGCTGATATCTTACACACGCTCAGACTATGCCGAGCCAAGAGTGTGTAACTATCTTCGTTTTGCAGTCGAAGAGCCTGCGAAAATGAAGCGGATGCTGGAGTTATCGACAGGCATACAGTGCGTGGTCGAGAAACGCCGTGATGTTTACTTTATCGACCAAGCCCGCATTCACTTGGACGAAGTAAAAAATCTTGGATTGTTTTTAGAAATCGAAGTCGTATTGCGATCCGATCAAATCGAGGAAGTGGGCGACGATATCATGGAAAGTTTGCTTGAGCAATTTGAAATCGAACCAGAGTCGTTTCTCGCGTTCTCGTACGCAGACATGATTTTGGAGCATTCCGGCGAAGAAAACCCCGGCGAAGAAAACCCCGGCGACTCAAATGCTGACAACGGGTAATTTGTTTGTGAAAGACCATAGGCAGCATACGCGGTCGGAAACGGAGGGCCGAGTCGCGGTAAGTGGTACGAAAAATCGGATCATGCCGCGCTTAAAACTCTTGTCCCGTGCATACACAACAGTTACTTAGCAAAAGTCTGTTTCGGGTTATACTAGGCGATTCGCAGTCAAGCGAATGCGATCTCTTAAAATAAATTTTGACCAACCAAAAAACTCAATGATAAAAGCTGATCTCGCGATCGTCGGTGGTGGAATTGTCGGATTGGCCGTTGGCCATCGATTTTCACAACGTTATCCGAACAAGAAAATTGTTGTCTTGGAGAAAGAAAAACAGCTTGCTCATCACCAAACTGGGCACAATTCCGGCGTGCTTCACTCCGGGATTTACTACAAGCCTGGATCGTTGAAGGCAATCAACTGCCGAGAGGGCAAAGTTGCAATGGAGCAATTTTGCAGCGAACACGGAATCGACTACGACATTTGTGGCAAAGTCATTGTTGCGACTTCCGAAGAAGAAATCCCGCGGATGGAAAAAATTTACCAACGTGGTTTGGACAATGGTGTCGCCTGTGAAATCGTTCCCAAGGAGCGCCTGAATGAACTGGAGCCCTACGCAGCGGGGATTAAAGCCATTCATGTTCCCGAGGCGGGCATCGTTAACTACAAACAAGTTTGCGAAAAACTGGGTGAATTGATCACGCAAACCGGCGGCGACATTTTAACCGATTCGAAAGTGATTGGCATTGAACATGAGGCAGCCAAATCGGTAGTGAAATCGACCAACGGTGAGGTCGAGGCGAAACTTGTTGTGAACTGCGCCGGTCTGCATTGCGACCGAGTTACTAAGCTAGGAGGCAGCAAACCGTCGGCGAAGATCATTCCTTTTCGCGGCGAGTACTTCGAATTGAAAGAAGACCGCAAGGGACTTTGCAAAAACTTGATCTATCCTGTCCCTGACCCCAGCTTTCCTTTTCTGGGCGTTCACTTCACACGAATGATAGAGGGTGGCGTTGAATGCGGTCCCAATGCGGTTCTGGCGTTTGCGCGTGAAGGTTACAAAAAGCTTGACATTAATCTGTACGATTTGTTCGAGAGTCTTACGTACCCCGGCTTTATCAAAATGTCGATAAAACACATGGGCATGGGTCTGGGAGAAATGTGGAGATCGTTCAGCAAAGCCGCATTTGTCAAAGCGTTACAAAAACTGATGCCTGATATCAGAAAAGATGACCTTGTGGCGGCTCCGGCTGGCATTCGCGCCCAAGCGGTGACGCGTGACGGTGGTATGGTCGACGATTTCCTCATTGATGAAACCGAACATATGGTGAATGTAAACAATGCTCCGTCGCCCGCCGCAACGGCGTCATTGAACATTGGCAAATCAGTCGTCGAAAAACTTGCGAAACGATTCGATTCGTAAACGAAGAACTTGTATTTTCAGATTGCATGAAGAAAACGGCGAAGATATGGCTGAGAAAAAGAAGTTCGATTTTCCTCTAGCATGGGTCGGTCGTATCGTCGGCATGTCTGCGATCACGATTCTCGCTGTTTTGGTCATGATCGCCGTCAATTTGAAAGGTCGTACAATCACACAGTCGTCTGACGACGACGCGAATTCGAAACTGGCTGTCGTTAGTATTCTGGCATTGAGACCCGAGCCAATCGAAATCACGGAAAAATACTCCGGCACAATCCGTCCGCTTGAGCGATTTCAACTTTCCTTTAAAACAACCGGCCGCATCCGCTCCTTGGGAAGCAACGAAAACGGCGAAACTCTCGACAGCGGCGACATTGTCAAAACTGGACAACTGATCGCGCAGATGGACACGGATCTTCTACTGGCACAAAAAGCCGAAATTGAAGCGATGATCGATTTTGCACAAGGCGAATTTGATCGTGCCCTGGAACTTCGGCAACAACAAGGCACAATCTCCGATTCAGAATTCGGCCGCACCAAACGAGAGCTTGCCGTCGCACAATCGCAATTAAAAACGCTGCAGACTCAAATTGACGATGCTGTTTTAAGATCGCCTGTTGATGGAATCATCTCCAAGCGATTTATCAAACCGGGTGAAGCGGTTGGGCTCGGCCAAAATGTATTTGAAGTAATCCAAGTCAACCAAGTCAAATTGGTCGTCGGTGTACCCGAATCGAAAATTTATCGAATGATTGGGAAGGATGTTGATACGCAGTCACTGACAGCGTACGTCACACTCATTAGTCACCAGCGATCTTCGCATGAGGCTAAACCCCTTTTGGGGAAGGTGCGACGAGTCAGCGAAACCTCGGATGACAAATCCGGATTGTTCGAACTGGAAATTTTGCTGGAAAATCGCGATCGCAAACTTCGCCCGGGCATGATTGCTATTGCAAAAATCGTTGTTGAAAAAGTAGAGGGTTTTCTTATCCCGGGTGATGTCGTTTTTGATCGCAAAAATGAAATGTTTATTTTTGTCGCGGATAAGGCCGAGAAGATCGAAGCCGAATCGCCGAAAATTCCTGACGACGGAAAAAAGCCAAACACCTCGGAAAGCGGTAAACTGGCGGGAGTCGCAAAGAAGGTCGTCCTGAAGCCTGGAACTTACGAGTATCAGGGCGGATTCCTGGTCGCAAGAGAACTGCCTGAATCGGATCGTCATGTAATTGTAAATGGACATCGGCGATTGGTGGATCAACGCAAAATCATTTTTGCCGCCGCGGACCTTAAGTAGCCTCTCAAATTGCGTGGCGTGATTCAGCGATTCACCAGTGGCGCTCCCTTAGCTCAGACGCCTCGCTCGAATTGCGGCACGTGCAGGTGCAGGATACCCTTCCACCGTTTTGGTTTGGTCATTTGGATCCAGAAAATCTTCTAGTGATTCGAAAGTCGTCCACCGGGTCTTTCGTTGCTCGTCAAACGTGGTAACGTCCTCAGCGACAACTTCGATTTCCGAAAATCCGGCTCGCTTCATCCAGTTAATCAAACACTGGGTCGTTGGCACAAAAAAGACGTTTCGGGCTTTGGCGTAGCGGTCCTCTGGAAAAAGAGCAACCGCTTCCGTCCCCGGAATGATCTGACTTTCGATTAAGCAGATTCCACCAGGCTCCAGGCAACCGTAAATGTTTTTCAAGATCGCCAGTGGGTTTCGTTGATGATAAAGGATGCCCATGCACATCACGACGTCAAACGATTGCTGGAACACATCTAAATGCTCGGCACCGAGAAGCTCAAATTGCAGAGCCGGGTTCTGAGCATATTTCTGGAAAAGCTCGAACTGCAAATAGAACGGAACTGATGGATCAAGCCCCACTACCATCTTTGGATTTTGGGCAGCGGCACGGTACATGTAATACCCGTTTCCACAGCCAACATCCAGAATCGATTTGCTGGTCAAATCACCCAATGCGGCTGCAATTCGATCCCATTTCAAATTCGAACGCCATTCCGAATCAATCTCTAAACCGAACAATTGAAATGGACCTTTTCGCCAAGGCATGAGTTCGACCGCGACTTTCTCAAACTCCCGGTACTGGGTGTCTGATAATACATCTTGAGAACCAATTTCGATGTAATCTTGATCATACTCAATTTTGAGACTGTCAAGACCATTCACCAAATCGCTAACTTCGGGCAATTTTCGAATCAAATTACTCTTTTTTGACCAATGCTTTGACTCAGGCCAGCCTTTCCGCTCTGTACGAATTTGATTCAGTCTATCAAAATCTAGAGTCTCGCTGATTGTTTCGAGAATGTCCGGCCGACTCCAAAAACTCATTGCTCATCTCAATAAAATTTCTTTCGAATCCCTTCGATGGATACGATTCCAACCGATTGGAAATGGATAATCATGACGAACGTTGACAAACTATTCAATCGAATCAACCCGAAATCGGGAGAGTTTTCATTTGACGAGAATGTCGCTGAAGTTTTCGACGACATGATTTCGCGAAGTGTTCCGCTTTATCAAGAGGTACAGCAGCTGATCCCACGACTGGCATCCACGCTGAACCATGAGACTCTAAAGGTAGTTGATCTTGGCTGCAGTACCGGAACATCACTGATTCAAATTGCTAAGTTTTTTCCGGAGCGCAAACTGGAGTTAATCGGTATCGATAATTCAAAACCGATGCTGGAGCGTTGCCGTGAGAACATTGCCTCTCATGGTTTTTCAGATCGAATCGACGTCCGACACGGAGACATTCGAGATTTTGACTTTTCTGATGTTTCGATCGTACTCATGAATTACACCCTACAGTTTGTAGCGATTGATGACCGGCACGAGCTTCTTTCCAAGATCAATCGATCACTTGCGCCTGGCGGGTTCTTGTTGTTATCCGAAAAATTCATTCATGATGACGTTCAAATCGATCAAACGTTGACTGAATTGTATTTTGATTACAAACGTAAGATGGGATACAGCGAACTGGAAATTTCTCGAAAGCGGGATGCGTTGGAAAACGTATTGGTTCCGTTTTCCGTAAAAGAGAATCAGAAGTTATTACAGGAAGCCGGCTTCCATGAAGCTGAATTGATTTTGAAGTGGTTTAATTTCGGAACGTTTTTGGCTCATGCCGGGTAAACCATTGTCAGCATGAATACTTCTGAGCTATCAAAAATTCGTATTGGAATTGGGCACGATACCCATCGGCTGGGCGACGGCGGTCCGTTGATCTTGGGCGGTATTTCAATCGATCACGACAAGCACGCGATCGGTCACTCTGACGCCGACGTTTTGCTTCATGCTATCACTGACGCCATTCTGGGAGCTGCCTGTCTGGGTGACATAGGTGAAATTTTCCCCAATACATCCGAGGAAAACAAGAATCGCAGCTCAATCGAGATGCTTCAAATCGCAATGGCTAAAGTTACCCAGTCCGGATTTTCGATACTCAATTTGGATTGCATCGTGTTTGCGCAACGCCCCAAGTTATCTCCTTTCAAAATTAAGATCCGTCAGACGATCGCAAAAACGCTCGGTCTGGCGATTGACCAAGTTGGCTTGAAGGGAAAGACAGGCGAAGGTGTCGATGCGGTCGGAACCGAAAACGCCATCCAAGCCCAATGTGTTGCACTTTTGGCTCGCAAAGGATAATCGTGGATGGCTCCGTCGATCCCTCACCTTTCGGTTATTACAAAACAACATTTCGCTCGAACTAACGTCTCACGCAACGTGGAACTGAATTCCGACATCATTCTCGCTATAATATCGCCCTGAAAACTATGACCACAACTCTCACCGATCCGCAGTCAATGACTGATACGACTAAAGAATTCCCGACGATTCGAATATTCAACACGCTGACACGCGTCAAGGAAGAATTTGTTCCTGTTGAAGCGGGAAAAGTCGGAATGTACCTTTGTGGTCCAACTGTCTACAAAGAAGCCCACATTGGGCACATGGTAGGTCCGGTCATTTTCGACACGGTCAAACGCTACTTGTCTTACTGCGGCTACGACGTGAATTGGGTCGTAAACATTACGGACGTTGATGACAAACTTATTGCCGAGTCGAATCGTCGCGGCATTTCGATGTCGCAGGTCGCAACCGAAATGACGGCAGACTATAGCGCGAACCTGTTGGAGTTGGGTGTCAACCAAATCTCGAGTATGCCCAAAGCGACCGAGAACATGGACGAGATCATCGAATTCATCGAGGAATTGATCGAAAAAGACTTTGCCTACGCGGCTGACGGGGATGTTTTTTTTGATGTGTTAAAAGATTCGGAATATGGCAAGCTCACCAATCGCAGTCCTGAAGATCAACAAGGCGAGGGTGGGAATGCAGCAGGCAAGAAGCGTTCGGCCGCAGACTTTGCCTTGTGGAAATCTGCGAAACCAAACGAACCTGCATGGGAAAGCCC
>CAJQQR010000057.1 GCA_905480545.1 uncultured Pirellulaceae bacterium | reverse complement strand
TTGGAGTTGGGCGGTACTGCGAACCGAGAATCTGTTACCAAGGCGATCAGTTTCAAAATTCGGTCGGATGTTCGGAGGATCGCTCAATCCACCTTGGAGTGGATTTGTTCGCACCGGCAGGGACGGAGTTATACTCCCCATTTGACGGTGTGATTCATAGCTTTGCGGATAATGCGTTGGCGTACGATTATGGTCCAACGATTATTCTTGAGCATCAAATCAGTGACGTTACGTTCTATACTCTTTACGGGCATTTATCTCGGGAATCGTTAGATTCATGCGAAATCGGAAAACGAATTGCGGTCGGAGAAAAGTTTGCGACATTCGGTGATCCGACGGTCAACGGTGGCTGGCCGCCGCACGTTCACTTTCAAATCATGACGCATATGTTTGGCATGCAAGGCGATTTTCCGGGCGTTGCAATTCCGCGTGACCAAGAATTTTGGAAAGGTATTTGTCCCGATCCGAATTTACTGCTTGGGATTCCCCGCGAAGCCTTTCCACCGGATGATTGGTCAAACTCGAAGATTGAAGATGTTCGCGCTCGGCATTTGAATCCTTCGTTGAGTGTATCTTATTCAAAACCAGTGCATGTTGTCCGTGGTGAAGGGCAGTTTTTTTATGACGCGAATGGACAAAGGTATTTAGACTGCGTTAATAATGTTTGTCATGTCGGGCATTGCCACCCAAAAGTTATTGCCGCGGCAACAAATCAATTAGGCGTATTGAATACGAATACGCGATATTTGCACGAAAATGTTGTTCGTTACGCCGAACGTTTAGTGGCAATGTTACCGGCCGGATTGGATGTTTGCTATTTCGTCAATTCAGGAAGCGAAGCCAATGACCTCGCGTTGCGTTTGGCAAGAAACTTCTCGAATAGAAAAGGCGTGATTTGCGTTGATGGCGGATACCACGGGCATACCGAATCTTTGATTGAAGTCAGCCCGTACAAGTTTGACAGCCCGGGTGGATCTGGCTGCCCACATCATGTTCACAAAGTCCCGATGCCCGATCCATTTCGAGGGATTCACCGTAAGCCCGAATACCAGCAAGCTGTTTCTGGTGCGGCTTGCCTCGGCGATTTTTATGCAAGCTTTATTCGAACTGCAATTGCAGACGCGGATTCAGAGGGGCAGGGTTTCGCTGCCTTCATTTGCGAATCGATCCTTAGTTGCGGCGGTCAAATTGTGTTGCCCGAGGGGTTCCTAGCGGCGGCCTATTCCTACGCTCGAGATCATGGCGCTGTTTGTATCGCAGACGAAGTGCAAGTTGGATTTGGTCGTATCGGCTCCCATTTTTGGGGATTCGAATTGCAAGACGTCGTGCCCGACATCGTAACGATGGGAAAACCGATCGGAAATGGACACCCGCTGGCCGCTGTGGTGACGACTCGAGAGATCGCTGATGCGTTTCACAATGGCATGGAGTATTTCAATACGTTTGGGGGCAATCCGGTTTCCAGTGCGATCGGGTTGGCGGTGCTTGACGTTATTGAGGATGAAGGCTTAAGGCAAAATGCGGAAAAGGTTGGTGAATACTTTTTGAATCGTTTACGTGAATTGCAGGTTAATCATCGATTTATAGGTGACGTCCGAGGATGCGGTTTGTTCTTGGGCATCGAGTTTGTAGAGGAAGATTCAGACTTGCTACCTAATCCCAGGATCGCCCGTTATGTTGCGGAGCGAATGCGAGATCATCGGATCTTATTGAGCACCGATGGCCCGGACCATAACGTAATTAAAATCAAACCGCCGATGGTCTTTACTAAATCGAATGTAGACCAAGTTGTAGATTCCATTTCTGAAATTCTTCGCGAGTCGTATGTGACCTGTTTTGGCAGGCATTCTTTTGTCTAGTTGATGGTAACAAGCACGCTGTTGGACAAAGATGTGTTCGCGTTTCGAAAAGCATCGGGGGCATCTTGTTAACATGTATCGGCGTTTAACATTCTTACGTTGTTCCTCCGTTTCCACCGCCTATACTCTGTTTTCGATTGCCGACTTATAATTTGCTGTATGTCGATCATCGAAATAGAAAATTTGGCCAAATCCTATCGTGTCTATCAAAAGAAGGAAGGTCTTCTTGCTGCCGTCACAGGACTCTTCAATCGTGAATATAAGAATATCGAGGCCGTATCAGGCGTCAACTTAACCGTTGAACAGGGGGAATTCGTTGCGTTTCTTGGTCCCAACGGCGCCGGGAAAACGACGACTCTAAAGCTGCTTTCGGGAGTCATCAATCCGACCAGTGGAACCTGCCGTGTAATGGGGCACATACCCTGGAAGCGTGAAAACGCGTATCGGCGCCGATTTGCCTTGGTGATGGGGCAGAAAAATCAGCTTTGGTGGGATTTGCCAGCACAAGAGTCTTTCCGATTGCATCAGCATATTTATGCGATCGACGCCAACCAATTCCAAAAGACGTTGGATGAGTTGGCTGAGCTTCTTCAAATATCAAAATTGTTGAAGCAACCGGTTCGTGAATTGTCTTTGGGCGAACGGATGAAGATGGAATTGACTGCCGCACTCTTGCACTCACCAGATGTCTTATTCCTTGATGAGCCAACGATTGGTTTGGACGTTGTTGCTCAACACAATATTCAAAAGTTTTTGAAGCACTATCAAGAAGAGCGAAAAATCACAATTCTTTTGACCAGCCACTACATGAAAGATGTTGCCGCGCTTTGCAAACGTGTTGTCATCATCGCTCAAGGAGCGATTCAGTATGATGGCTCGCTAGACGGGATCATCGATAAGTTCAGTGGTTCAAAAATTATTTCGCTTCAAATTAATGATCACTTCTCCTCGCAAGAATTTGAACGATATGGCGAAGTCATCAATTCGACTCCTCCGAAGATTAAAATCAAAGTCGAGCGGAATAAAGTCGCTGCGGTCTTGGCTGATATGCTGGACAAGCATGCGATCGACGATGTTGTGGTTGAGGATTTGCCGCTAGAAGAGGTCATTGCCCGGGTCTTTTCGGAAGTCTCGGAACCGAAACCCCGCTAAAACAAGGTTTTTTGTAGGGATGTGTTTTTTGTGGGGAAGCGTTGTTTGCGTCGGAGATTGCAATACGCATTGTCCGATCATTCGAAAATCACTCTCGCAACACTTTCTTCGTAAGCTACGTTTTGCCAGAAAAAACGTTTATTTGTAAGAATTGATCCCTACTATTGATCCGTTGCCATGTCAGCAGAAGAAACCGCTCGTCGAGAGTTTTTTCGCGTCTCCGTTCCTGAGGCCGAATTTATCCCGTTTGAAACGGATATTGGAACATTTCGCGTTTTAGAAATTTCTGAGCGAGGAATCAAATTGGATTCTGATCGGGAACTGAATCTTGAGCAGTGGCTCCGTGGGAAAATCGTTTTTGACGACGACCAGGCCTTCAACGTCTCCTCTCAAGTGATCCGGGTATCTCGATCCGATCAACCAAATCATTGGGCTGTCGTTGTAGAGGCGATGAACCTCCCGATGTCGCGGGTGGTTGCGTTTCAATCCTACTTGGTGCGTACTTATGGTCCAAGTTCTGAAAGTGCAAATTAAAATTAGGTTTGCCGTCGGGAAGCCTACCTGAAAGCCTACACGACTTGGCCATTACAATGCATTGTTGCATTCTGGCAAATCATCAACTTGCCAATTGAGGGTATCTGAAGATGTTTTCGTTTGACTCTTCAAGCGAACGTTGGTTGTTTGCATTCGGTATGGTTTCATTAAATGCAGCAGTTTCTTTACTGCCCTTCTCCAAGTATTTTCGACTTTGAGTGCAACGAATAAAGCATTGGAAACGACGAGCCCAATGGCTTTCGTCCCCTTCAAATTTCATGCTCTCAGGCGAGCCAGGTTTCATGAGCACGCCAGCACCTCGTATTGATTTCTGGGCAGCGCGCCGTTTGGATCCACAAAGCTCGGACGGCAGTCAAAACGGAAGATTCGAATCGAGTGAGTGAATGAACGGCATCTGTTTTTTCAAAAAATTCGTCAACATTCAGCCCCTACAATGAGTCCATTTTTAAAAAATATCGGACGTTTTTTTTATTGACGAACCGAGCCATGCCCATTAGCGTAGTAGGACATTGATTGCTCTGTTACTTTCTTTCCAGTCACATCTGTAGAAATGTTCTTCAAACATTTTTTGACACATTTGATCTGCGGACTGCTCATTTTTGGGCAGATCCCAGCGTGGTGGCATGTCGCCAATTGCGATGATGGGTGCTCGGATGTCACAAGCCTTCAGTCGTCAGATCATGGCTGCAGCAGTTGCTTGTGCGAGCATCCGATTGCTCGAAGTGGTGAAACATCAGCAACTACTTTAAGGTGTGTTACTGACTCGCCCGAAGGCCACACGAATGGTCATAACTCCGACGCGTGCGTGATTTGCCAATCGGTGAGTTCGCCAAATTCAGCACTATCTGTCGGGGATATCCGGCAGCAGGAATCCGATTTGATCAGCGAATTTCGCGGTCACAAAATCGAATCCATCATCAAAGAGATTCATACGTTGTCGCGGCCGCGGGCCCCGCCAGTCGGCTAATCTTATCTTCAATTTCGGACTTAGATTCTTGTTGAGAGTCATTCAGTTGATGTCAACATGGATTGATACGCGTAAAGTCCGTTTTCAAATCCAATATCGTGACCTTCAGGCTAATCGTTTGATCGTCATCGACAGCTCGGCCTATGGCCTTTGGTAATTGTTCCGCCATGTGCATGACATGCTGGAAACCGGTCCGACCAACCAAGCTCCGTTTGTGTGCCGTGGCGGAACATCTTTTGCTCCAATTGTCCACTTGTCGAACAACAAGGAAATCTCTGAGTGCGAGTTGCTATTTCACTGATTCTGTCAATGTAAATGGGCATCTTTCGTTTTCTCGGTCTCATGTGTGGATACTGCTGCCATATGAGGAACGGTCAGGCGGTGTTTATTTTTCGTTACCCTTTTTCCAAATGGAGAAAAACATGTCGAAGAGAACTTTAGTTCAAAAGAATCGTCGTGGCCAAGGCTTGGTCGAGTATATCATTATCATCGCCTCTGTTGCTTTGATTGTTCTTGTTTGTGTGTCGATCTTTGGGCACAAAGTCGCCGACCAGTACGCCATCGGTGCGGGTATGCTGCCGGGGGCACATGCCGAAGACAACGCTCCTATCGTTACCAGTGAGTACGCCGGATTTACGCAAGATGCAGATGGCAATAACGTTGCCAACGGCGAGGTGACTTGGGGCGCTATCACGGGGAACGCAACTCTTGGTGAAATGGACAACAACGTTGTAACTGCTGCCAGTAACTCTGCTGACGCATTTGTGGCTGAATAACCTCCGTTTTTAATTCGAATTGCATCGAAGGGCGGACTACTGCCCGGTCTGCCCTTCTTTATTTCTGGTCGTTTCGGTTGCACTGTGCAGGTGGGACGGCAACCGGCAATCTTATCGTTTGGTGAAAACACGCGAATCTAACTTCATCGACATGACGACAAAATTGCGATTACCAAGGCTAAGCAATCGCGATGCCATCTTGTCGAATCATTTCAAAATCTACGCTTGAATTTCGGTTACCAAACCGGCCTTTTACAACTTGCGAATAATATCACGATGGCTAGTAGACGAACAGTAAAATCGAGTAACGGACAACGGTTCCTTATCGCTTCGCTTGTGGTAGTGGGTGTCATTGCGATAATCTTCGGTGTCATTCAGCTTGGCTCACCATCGGGAAATACGGTTGCTGAAAAATCACGGGAGGGTCTGGTTCCTGTTCCCAAAACCTTGGTTGCGGTTCGTGCTTTTGACAAAGTAAAGCGAGAGGACATATTTGATCTTAGCCTTGGTGATGACAGCTATTTTTGGCTGCCCAAAGCTCAGGTTGACGCTCATCCGGAATGGGTGAAAAGTGTGGATCAAGTGATTGGTCGAGTGATGGCACGAGACAAAAGCACCGATTTCGTCTTCAAAGAATCGGACTTCCTCCCGGAGGGCAGTCGGACTGGGCTGATTGGTGGTGTGCCGATCGGCAAGCAGGGTTTTTTCTTGGATGCCGACAAGATTCCGGGGCTTCGCTTTTTGAAAAAAGGAGACCGCTTTGATCTGCTGATTAATCTTCCGGAAGAATCCAGAGACTCGTCTGCCGAATACGGTCTTCTGATGGGGGGCATCAAAGTTCGCGATGGAAAGCCGATTCCCGTAAATGGGATTCGATTGCTGGCACAGAATGCAGAGGTGATTGCGTTAACTACCAATAAATCAATGACGACGCGGGGCGGATTAAGCTTTGAACCAAAGGACGCAAACGGAAGAGAGCTTCGTAGTGACAAACAAGAGCGTGTGCTGATCGCGATTTCGCCGCAAGAGTCGGTTCCACTAACCGAAGCCTTGGGTAGCGAGTTTCAAATCCATATGGTGATGCAAAGCGGTCAGCTCAAGTTCGCTGAAAAGATCGAAGACGGGTTGAACGGCCTAATTCCTTTTACCGCCAGTGCAACCCACATCGATGCGTTTTCCAAAATAACGGCAGCAGATCTTGCTGAGCCAGCTAGCGGTGAGCTAAGGCGATATTACTTTAAACCATCAGATGTAAACGATTCGTGGATCCCAAAAGTCGAAGATTTGATTGGGAAGATCGTCGCGCGAGAGATTGAACCTGGTTATATTTTTAGCCCGTCAGATTTCCTGAATCCAGATCACTTGGTCCAGGATGTGGAGGCATATCAAACATTGACGGCTGCTGATTTGGTTGGTGGCGAAAGTTCAGAGTGGCTGGGAAAAGTGGCTTCCAAAGCTTTAAAGGCCGGCGTTAAGCTCGATGATGAAAAAATTCTGACAGCAGGTACGCTGATTCAGAATGTAAAGGCTTATGAAATGATTCGAGCGGAATCATTGGTAGAGGGACGCAATTCAGTTTGGTTGGGGAAACGAGCCTCAACCGATTTGAATGCCGGCGATCGGTTAATGGAAAACCTCATTTTGTCGTCGAACAGTTTGGCAACTGATGTCGAAGCTTTTCAAGAATTAACCGCCAATGATCTGGCCGGAGGTTCAAGTTCGCCGTGGTTAGGAAGAATCATTTCTCGACCAGGAAAAGCGGGCCAGTCGATTGATGAAAAAATATTGTTGAAAAAAGGAGCTCGGTCAGGGATTGCTGGAGCGATACCACCAAACAAGCTCGCCTTGACTATCCCAGTGAAATCGGTGAACGGGTTGAGTCGACTTTCTTTCGGAGACCGAGTTGACTTAATCGAGTCAAAGGATCTTGACTTAGTAAAACTCATGAGTGGAATTAGTGTTTCCCCGCGAGTTCTGGCATCGTTTAAGGACTCATTGGTTAATCAAGTGATTGCCACTGAGGTATTGATAGTGGATACCGACGGTGAGCAAGTTGTTGTTGCGGTAGACGTTAGTGAGGTATCTCCGATTACAAAGGCTTTGGCCAACGAGCAGAATGAAATAACGGCGATCACTAGGGCCGAATCAAGCAATAACGATCCGCCGAATAAGACCGCAAACCAAGGGGATGAAACTCCGATAAAAGCGGAGAGCGTTCAGATTTCGTCTGATTCCAACCCGCTTGATTCGATTATTGTCTCGCAACTGATTGTTGACGGAAAAAAAACAAAAATGGCATTCCGGAGGACGAGCATTGAGTAGACCACAAATCGTCGTTCATCGGTCTGATACAGAAATCGATTCCGAACTCGAACAAGCGTGCAGGAGCATCGGAGGAGCTGCCCCCGTTTTTCACTTTTGCGATGTGTTGCGTGATACCATCTCCACAGCAAGTGACTTTCAACCGGTGGTGTTCATGGTTGAGCTGTCGCTTGAACTTGACCAGGTTCGAGTGTTGGTCGATGAGATCATCGCCGTTTGTCCAGACGTAACTGTCGTGGGCATTTGTGCATTCGGTGGTGCATCAAACTCAGACGAATCAGCTCTAATGATGTCGGCTCTCCGTCTTGGCGTTGAAGATTTTGTTCGTCGACCGATATCAAGTATCGATTTTGGAAATTTGCTAACGAGAAGAATATCGAATCGACGTAACAAAAAATCATCCCCCGGAAAATTGGTCAGTTTTGTTAGCAACAAAGGAGGCGTTGGCAAAAGCACATGCGCCGTCAACGTCGCCGTCGAACTGGCGCAACGCGATCCTGAACGAGTCATTTTGATTGATGGTTCGTTGCAAATGGGTGTTTGTGCAGCGCATCTCGATATTGAGCCGCAAACAACGATTACCGATGCTTGGAATCAAAAAGATCGGCTTGATCCTCAACTGTTCAAACAACTGACGGCAGTACACGAATCGGGGCTTCACCTTTTGTCTGCTCCTTCCAATGCGATTGAAGCGGCCGAAATTGACGACGCATTTATTTCCCGGCTTCTGTTGCTTGCACGGCGAACCTATGACTTCGTCATTGTGGATACTTTTCCACTTTTCGATCGGACAATCATGGCGGTTTTGGATTTAAGCGACGCTGCCTTCGTGGTGACCGACAATTCCATTCCGACGTTAAAATCGGTACGGGGTTTTCTTCAACTTCTTTCCGACGTGGGATATCCAGAGGACCGATGGCGAGTCCTGGTAAATCGATATACCACCAAGTCAGGTTCACCGCCTTTGTCGGATGTTGAAAACTATTTAGCGAGAAGCATCGATCATATGATTCCGTTGGACGGCAAAGTCACGCAGTCGGCCAACCTTGGAAAGCCGCTGATGATGTCAAATACGCGATGGAATAAAGCCGCACGTCAAATCAGCGGCATTGTCGATTCGATTGAAGTGATGAGTAACCAGGAAGTGGTTCGAGACGAAGCCAGCCCAATCGGTTCAACGTCAAATGGTAACGCTCGAGACGGTGAGCAGGTTCCCTCCTCGATTGGTTCGGAGGAAGGATGACATCGAGCAAGGATCTACGCGATTTATTAAAGCAAAAGTCAGTTCAAATACCAAAAGACCGTGTCCTAAAAAAGGATGACACAGCAGTCGATGCCAAGCAAAAAAAACGCAACGATATCGTTGGTTCAGGAGGAAAAGGCGGGAATCGGCAAATTGAATACCAAACCATCAAAGGAAATCTTCATGAGCGTCTGATCGACGAGATGAACGATGCAGGTGTGCTTGTCCAACCCGACGACGAACTGAAGTCGTTTGTATTGCGGTTTGTTGAATCAGTTTTGGAAAACGAAGAACTTCCACTCAACGAAACCGAACGGGCTCGACTATCGGATGACCTACTTGAGGAAACTTTAGGCAGCGGTCCATTGGCAACCCTTATGGCCGACCCTGCAGTTACTGATATTCTCGTAAATCGATTTGACGAAATCTTTGTTGAAAGATTCGGTATCCTTGAATCGACCGATATTGAATTTCGCGATGAGGAGCACCTGGTGCGAATCATCAATCGGATGGCGGCGAGAGTGGGGCGGCGGATCGACACCTCCTCACCCATGGTCGACGCGAGGCTGCCCGATGGAAGTCGCATCAACGCGACGCTTCCTCCAATTACGATTGATGGTCCCACACTTTCGATTCGGCGTTTCGGGCGCAAGCGATTGTCTCAAAATGACCTGATTCGACTGGAAATGTTTTCCGAATCGATGCTTGAGTTTATCGGTATATGCGTTCAAGCCCGGCACAACATGCTGATTTCAGGTGGAACTGGAAGTGGTAAATCAACGTTGCTCGGTGCGGTATCGCAATCGATTTCAAATCGAGAGCGTATTATCACGATCGAAGATGCCGCTGAACTGTTGTTAAACCAGCGCCATGTGATCCGCATGGAGACCCGAACGTCTAACATTGAAGGGCAAGGTCAAATCACGCAGCGGGAGTTGGTTGTCAATGCGCTCCGAATGAGGCCTGATCGAATTATCCTTGGAGAAGTTCGAGCGGGTGAAGCTCTTGACATGTTACAGGCGATGAATACCGGGCACGATGGTAGCCTGACGACGATCCACGCTAATAGCCCTCGTGATGCGTTTGCCCGACTTGAAACGATGGTGATGATGTCGGGGTTGGAATTGCCTTCAAGGGCAATTCGTGAACAGATGGTTTCCGCCATCAACTTTATTATTCATGTCCGACGATATGACGACGGAGTTCGACGAGTCGAGAGAATTTCAGAAGTTGTCGGAATGGAGAACCAGACTCCTCAAATGCAAGACATTTTCGAATTCAAGCAATCGGGCCGGTCCGGTAACCGGATCGTTGGTCAACATGTTGCAACTGGAATTGTTCCACGCATTGTTGACGAGCTTATTTCTCGTGGCATCGCAATCAACAAGCAGGGATTGTTTGGCCGGGAGTCACGATGAACAGGTTGGTCTCGGTAAGTATTGTGATCGCATTGATCGTCGGCGTCTTTTACTATTGGCGGTGGACCGCGATCAAGCAGCAAGTTCGCCAGAGGCTGGTTGAAAGCGACGAACCAATTGTTGATTCGATCTTTGCGGAAAGGCCATTCGCGCGACGTTACCGTTGGATTCCCTGGTTGGTCGGTTTGGTGTTAGGGTTTTTTCTTTCCATTGTGTTTGATTGGCCGGTCAATATCTCTGTCGGTGTTTCTGTCAGCATGGCATTGTTAGGCCTGGAGCTGGATGCTTGGATTTTTGAGTATCGGCTCACACGAATCGAAACACAACTCGCGGACACAATTGATGTGGTTGTGGCCAGCCTAAGTAGCGGTTCGTCATTGCAAGCATCGCTAATTGAAGCGGCCGATTTCTCACAGCAACCATTGAAAACTGTCCTTCTAGAGACGGTCGCCCGATTGAGACTTGGTGACGCACCTTCTGACGTTTTTCAAACACTTGGCATACGAGTTCCATCAGAGTCATTTCAACTTCTTTCCACTTCGTTAATTGTCAACTGGGAAATGGGTGGCGGACTAGCCGAAACTTTAGCGGCTTTGGGGAAGACAATTCGTGATCGAATCGTGATTTCCCGACAAGTCAGGGCGTTGAGTGCGCAGGGACGTTTGACGACGTTGACCGTTCTTGCGGTGATTTGGTTTATGGCCGCGATGATGTGGCAAGCTGACGGCGCGCGATTTGTAAATTTCGTGACCAGTGTTGTTGGTTCTTGGCTCGTCGCGGTATCACTTTTTTTGCAAGGCATTGGCATTGCGATTGTTTCCCGAATTAGTCGGCCAACTGTTTAACAAAAGGAAACGCATATGCAATTCATTGTCCCGGTCATTGCAATCGTGCTTGGCACTTGCGTTTTGGCACTGCTGAGTTGGAGATTTCTTTCCGTCCGCACTTCGGTTATTGCTCGGCTGTTCGGCGATCGGACTCAGGGGAGTCTCGCGGCCATGGCCGAAAATGATCCGACCCAACAAGGATGGATTGCCGGTTGGCTGTTCCGAGCGGGCTTTCGTGGGAAGCGGGCAGAGGTTTTGTTTTGGGTATCAACGCTGGCCTGCGGATTGTTTGCCGGCACCGTTTTTTTCCTGCTGTGGCAGCAGGGGTACTTCTTGGCTGCTTCACAATTTATAAGTGGTATTCCGGGCGGTGTCGGGAACGTGTTTGTCCCCTTCGTTTTGGCGACGCCTTGGCTGATTTCGATTGTTTTTGCCTCTCTTCCAATCCTCTTCGTTCGTTCTGTTCGCCGCAAACGCGTGCAGATGATCGAAAAGGACCTCCCCCTGTTCTTGGATTTACTCGACACACTTTCACAAGCCGGAATAGGATTTGATAGTGCAATGAATCGAATTCTTGATGTTCAGAATCAACAGCGTCCGTTAGTAAAAGAGTTACGTACCTTTCAATTTGATAATCTTGGGGGAAGATCGAGAATCGAGTCGCTTCGTCGATTGATTCGACGAGTTGAAGTAGCGATGTTCTCCACATTTATCGCAGCGATGATTCAAGCGGAACAAACGGGTGCTGCGATGAGCTCTACGTTGAAAACACAATCTGCAGAAATGCGATCAAGAAGGCGTGAAAAAGCTGCTGCCGCAGCGATGTCGGTTCCAACGCTCATGGTCGTTCCTATGGTCATTGGTTTTCTTCCTGGAATCTTCGTGGTCCTGCTCGGTCCCATGTTATACGAAGCGCTTGGAGTATTAGGTCAAGGGATGCGAGGCGCTGTGGGGAATTAATTTCCCACTCGTTTCGCAAGTAAATTAGAAACTTCTTTTTCCTCATCTTTTCATGTATGAAAACTCAAAAAAAACTAGTCAATCAAGAATCCCGCAAAGTGCTTCTATCGGAACTGGAAATTGCAAACTCGGTATGGAGCCGATTCTGCGGATTGATGTTTCGAGCGAAACCTTCGAAGCGTTTCGGCATGATGATCATTCCATGCAAATCGATTCATACGATGTGGATGCGATTCCCTATCGACGTTTTCTTCATCGACAAAAAGGGGAGGGTGGTCGGATCTCGAAGAAATGTCAAACCGTGGAGAATGTTAATTGCTCCTCGCAAAACGCACAGCGTGTTGGAAACGGCGGTGGGCTCGTTGATAATTCAAGAGGGAAACATCATTCAGGCGGAGGAGTGATGTACCGGATTGCTGGACGAAGATCAGGCCAAGCGCTGCTGGAATTTGCAGTATTAATTCCTTTATTTCTAATACTGATTGGAGTCACCATTAGTTTTGGATTGTTTTTTTATCAAGGTAATGTCCTGCAACAGGCTGTGGATGTTGCAGCTCAAGAAATTTCTCGAATGCCGTTCGCTCCAACGATGGAGCTTGGACTGGGTCGTTTGGACAAATGCAATTTATCGGATTTGGCCTGTCAGACTGATGAATTCAAGAATCAGATTTACGACGAAAAACATCTCGTTATTTTGGATTCAATGTGGGATGCAAGCACGTCTTTTGGAGGTGATTTTCAAGCCTACGTTGCAACGTTGCCGTTGCTAAACCGCTTGTTAGTTCCGGTAATGATTAGAGACAATTCGGGAAACATGACTCGCTATCCCGGTGCGTTGGTTACCAATGATGCCGGTGAATCGACCGTTCTCATCCCGATAGTTGCTTACAACTACAACGGGGTGGTTGACGGATTTTATTGCTCAGGTGAAACGATATTGGAGTGGGTTGCCCCCGTCGAAGAAATCCGAGTTGACCATGATAACGACGGTTCAACACCGAACGAAGGTCCATTTAGACTTGTTTCAAATTCAGAATCCGGCAGCGACATTGAATCATTTACGCGAGGAATGGTCGCGATCAGGATAAATTATCCGGCACAATCAACCGCATTGATAAACCGTACTGATATTCCAAGTTCATCGAATCCTGACGGAGTTCGTGGACAAGTCATTGTCGTTGCCAATGATCAAGCGATGACCGACGGCAATACAGGGTGTTATTCGCTGGTAGTAGACGGCCTGCCGGATGCTGGTAGTTCGGCAGACCCATTCGGTGGACGCTATGGATTGGGGAGCCTTGGAGTTTTAAAGGGAAACGTGCGACCCTTTCGTAAAGTCATGACCTTTCAAGCCATTTATAGGCGTGAGGTATTTGCAGATGAGTAGTCCCATAAGATCAAAATCACGAAGAGGCCAGTCGCTTTTGTTGGTTTTTCTAATGCTGGTGGCAATTGTCGGGGTACTCGCACTAACGCTTGATTTTGGTTTCGTTATTTTAGCTCGTCGTCAAATGCAAACTGGCGTAAATCCAGCCGCGTTAGAAGGCCTGAGAAATATTGACTTGGACGATGACAATGTTGGGGATGGTCGTGCAAGTGCCAAAAAGCTAGTCCAAAACGTTTTTGATGACGACCTCGATCCTCGTCAGAACGACACAACGGTTGGGGCGGGTATTTCCAGTTCTTTGGTACAAGGAAGTGGTTATCGCAAAGCAACCTTGGGAAGTGGCACGAACTCGCGGACATTGTTTCAGAACCGAAGCCAATATGTTTTTCGACCTGTGCCGCAACTGAACGAATCGAATCAGATTCATGGTGATCTGGTCTCCGGTCAATATGACGTAAACTCGCTCAATCATGAAGAGTTTTCTGACTATTCACGAGCAGACTTCTCAGTCATTCCCAATGCAGGCATTAACAACTCTTTTTTGGTTCGATTGCGAAGAACACACAATCCGAATGATTTGGATGACATTCTCGGCGTGAGTTCCTCTGATGGCGGACTGCCGCTGTTGATCGGACGACTTGCTTGGTTCTCTAAACAACCTGCCGACGCCGCCTATTCAATCCGTCGAGATGGAGTTTCGGTACGAGCAACGGCGATTGCTGATGCAAAGTTCGCGGTGAGAGTTTGGCCCGCTTCAGAGAACCCACAGATTTACGGAGCCATTCCTTTCGGGGTTTTGAAAAGCGTTTTCGTTTCTCAAACAATCTTGGATAGCGAGATTCTGCCAACTGCTGGCACTCTGATGCGATATGGCCAGGTGGCATCGATAGCAGCTAGCGGCAGTTACTCGGGAGAGATCGGCTATGTTGCAGTAATCGATGATTCAATTACCCCAAACCGTGTGATTGGATTCTATTTGACAAATGCATCCAACGTCCAAGATCGGCAATCCAATTGCTCGTGTCGTCTTCAAGATGCTTGGCCGGTGATTGGAAGTCTTACAAAGGAACAAAGAAGCGCCTTGAATATGAGCCGGCAAGAAGCAGCAGAAAACTCGCCAAATCAACTTCTTAAGTGCCCAGCACTTGTCAGATCGATTCGTTGAATCCGTTTGCCTCCAGCTGGTCGTCTTGGCATGTCACCTAGTAGAGGTTTCAACTGGCTACCTACTGCGGAATCGACTCAACTTCGGTGACGATTGTATGGATATGGTTTTGGTCGGGCCGTGTTGGATAGCAATCTCTTAAAAAAAGCTCAAGATGCTAAGCTGTTTCAGTATTCGCTGCACGGCGTTTTTGGTTCCGATTTCGTTTGCATTGTTCGTAACTGCGCAAGATAACGACAATCGTGTCAAACTTTTGACGCAAGAACTGCCGCGAGCGGATGTCCGTTCGCTTAAAGACGCAGTTTTTCCTTCCCGGCAGAAGGATAGTCTCCTGCCGAAAAAAGAACTGCAAAATGGGTTTCCTCCTGAATTGATTTTGAGGCCCCCCACTGCTCAAAATCGCAAGATGGCGGATCGTTTTGTGAGAGGCACCGTTGATCCAAAATTGCCACTCAACTTGGTGCTCGGTCGTCCGAAAATACTACAATTGAGCGCCGCTCCAACTCGAATTTATGTCCCATCGAAAGATGTTATCACAACCGAGATTATCGACGAACTCGCTGGGCGAGAAATCGCCGTAACTGGAATAAAAGCGGGGACAACGACATTGTTTCTCTGGTTCGAAGACGCCACGAGTCCAACTGGCGAGTCTATCGTCAGCTATTTGGTTCGAGTCTTCAAAGATCCAGTCTTAGCGCGACCCATTGAGGATTTGGAGAAAGATTTAAATCTTAAGTTTCCTAACAGTTTTATCGAACTCGATCAAATCGAAGATCGCATGATTGTCCGAGGGCAGACTCCAAACATTATTGAAATGTCGCAGATATTGCAGGTCCTCGCGGGTGCGAGAGGCGTCGATCCGGAGGTGTCGCAAGCTGAAAACCCAGCCACGTTGACAACAGCACTTAATTTCGAGAGCAACATTGATCCACTAGAATCGGAAGAACGAGCGGCGGCGAGACGGCGACTGATTGATCCCGTTTCTTTGGCTCGAGCAGGGATTATCAACCAGTTAAAAGTGATTGGTGAGCAGCAGGTTATGTTGAAAGTGACTGTCGCTGAAGTAAATCGAACTGCTGCTCGTAGTATCGGTTTGAATTTTAGAGTCAATGCGAGTAGTGGTCCCGCGGTTTTTCAGTCTCTTGCCGGGAATCTTTTGCAAGGCGGAACCGGTGGTGCTGGTGGACAGTCAGGTGCGAACGCTTTGGTTTCCTTGGATTCTGGTCAAGTTCGACTCGCGATTCAAGCTTTACGAAACTTGACCCTTGCACGAACGTTGGCAGAACCGAACCTTGTGGCACTTAATGGCGAAACTGCCGAATTTCAAGCTGGCGGCAGCTTTCCAGTTCCGATCATTTCGGCAGGTGGAAATGGGGGCGGAAATCTTCAAGGCGTCAGTTTTATTCCGTTTGGTGTTCAGCTCGGATTTACACCCATCATTCAGGATGGCAATGTGATTCGGCTGCGTGTCAATGCGGAAGTCTCAACCCGTGACGAGACTGCTGGGACCTCGATTGGAGGTGGTGGAGGAGGCACTCAGGTTTCCGGATTAAGCAGTCGAAACTTTTCCACAACGGTTCAGCTACGGAGTGGACAAACAATCGCCGTTGGTGGGCTGATGCAGACGAATTACGGTGCCAGCACAGATCGAGTGCCTTTTTGGGGCGATTTACCATTCATCGGCCATACTGGCGGTGTGAGTCGAAATAGTAGTGGTGAACAAGAGCTCGTCATACTCATCACACCACATCTTGTTTCCCCAATTTCGGAGTTTGAAAAACCGCCGCTTCCCGGCAATGACGTTTTTGAGCCGACCGACCTGGAGTTCTACTTTGCCAATCGATTGGAAAGTCGAAGGAGCAGGGATTTTCGGACGTCAGTTCAAACCGACTACGCCCGTCAAAGAAACGCTCAAAAATATCAGTTTCAGAATTTAATGATTGGAAATGTTGGGCCAACAGACAGGGTCATCTTGAAGTCAACTGCGGTAGAAACATCTTCGAATTCAACAAAGCCGAAACCAGATTCTAACTCCGTTGCCAAAGCATCAAGCAGAAAGATTGGAGGTTAATAAAATGTTGTCAAAAATGAGCTATCAAATCAAATCGTTTACGAAGGTGTTCTTTTTCGGGCTGGCGTTTTCTATCAGCATTTTATCAGGCTGTGGTACCTGCGGATGGTTCGGGGTGAATCGATGCAATGAATTCGAAAACGGTGCAGTGCCCGCACCGGCAGGAACCAAGGTGGCACAATGGGAAGCCATTCAAGTCGCTCGTGCGATGGAAGATCAGACGTCGCTCTATCAAGCTAACTTCATCGGATCGACTGCCGCACTTTCACCAAGTGGAAAAGAAAAAATGGCACGCGCAATCCGTTCCGGATTAGGATTTCAGAAGTGGATTGTTCAGCCCACAGAAAATCTGCAGCTTAATCGATTGCGACTGATACAAGTCACTGATCGTTTGGAAATGATGGGCTTGGAAGACCCAATCGTTGAAATATCAGACCCAACTGCAATTGGATTGCCGGGGCCCCTTGCTGAATCGGCAATCAGCAATTCTGGGCGGACCGGTTCTCGGGCCACAGCAATTCGTTAACCAATCGGGGAATATAGGATCCATGAATCATCCACCAATCCGCTGTGTTCTTATGTTGATTGCGATCGTGGCAGTCAATGCGTCGTTAGGGTGTCAAAGTGTGATTTCGAATTTCGATATGTCCAAAAAGCAAAGTCTTGGACTGAAGGATTTGAGGACATCATCAGTTGCAAACAATGGTTTAGGTAGCAACCATTCCAGCAGGGACGAGCAATCACTCTGCATTGAAACTGCAAAAACACTTGCGAATGCAGGCCATGCCCAAGAGGCGATACTGTTGTACGAAAAAGCAGAATCCATTTCGGATAACAAGCTAGATGTCGACAGCGAACTGGCCTCTCTATACGCGTCGGTCGGCGATCAAACGAAATCGATCGAGAGATATCGCATGGCACTGCAGAAGAGAGTTGACCCATCGACGATTAACAATTTGGCCTGGACGCTTATTGAAGCGAATCAAATTGAAGAAGCGCACCATGCGGTCTCTGTCGGGCTGGAACGTTTTCCGGCTGACGAACGACTTAACGGATCATTGGCCGTGATCGAATTTCGGAGAGGTAATCGAGAGCAAGCATTCAGGATTTTTGAAAAATTATCCGGTACTTCATCTGCTTATCATAACATTGCCGTACTGGAGATTGATTCGGGGAATTCAATGGAAGCCAAGAAGAATCTTCAGCTCGCAGTCCAACATTCGCAAGACCCAAGTTCGCGTTCGCTGCAGCTCAGTGAAGAACTGAACAAACACCTTGCAAGCGTAAACTACAAATCGCAACATTGATAAGAAATAATCGGTAAGGTCGGTTCTGGAGAAGAGTGCAGGCGGTAATGGCCGACTTGCGAAGTTTTCAACGTAACAGCTATCGATGAGTGCTGCCAGTAAATCACCGAAAGCCATCACTCTTACCACGCCAGCATCACGCCAGCATCACGCCAGCATTGTTACCGGCGTGTCGTCACGAGAGCAGTCTGAAAAAGTTTACTCTAAGTCAACTCTTGGCTCGCCTAGTACTGAATCGCTTTCTTCAAACCGAATCTCGCGGTCTGGCCAAGCACTCGGCCGACGCATAGAAAAAATGTCGGCGTACTGGTTGTATCTGCGATGGATGTTTCAGCCGGCAACGCGAGCAGCAACCTGCGGAAACTAATATCCTGTAGGAATTAAGTGAGTTTGTAGGAATTACTCGAGTTTGCCGACGTCAGTTTCTTCAGTGGTTTGTCTCGATGATCTTTGAGGTTCTTCCCGATTACAAAGAATCCGGCGAATCTTATTTTGCATCCGTGGGATTTGATGGTAGGGGCGTTGCCGTTTGGGTTGCCGGCCAACAGCAGGAAGTGTTCGAACAACTGTGTGTCGAGGCAGCAGTTCTTAGGGAGAAGAACACCAACAGTGGGTATTCCAAGACGATTATCAGTGGAGTGGACTGGCTAAGAAAGGAAAAGTCGAAAGGCGTCAGATAAAGGCGGCAAGTTATTTGCGTCGGAAATGATTCTGTGTTGGCATCGACATCTGACGCTAAGAAAGGGGACCATACAAGAGCAGAGCAGGGAGGGCGTTCCCAACATCCCAATACGATATTTTGAGGCGACACTTTAACGCCGGGGTCACAGCTGTGCCAACAATCAACTCGTGATCAGTCTTGCCATTCTCTGTCACACAGACGATCGAATTTCGCCCCTGTTTTCAGCTTTGAAATGATCCCTGACTTAGAAATTCGGTTTTCGAAACCCTTTTTCTGTTTTTGGGATCAGACGTGATCGATTCATTGCAGCGAGTTTCTTATATGACGTCAATCGCAGGCATTGACTGCCAATCATCTCAAGATCAAAGTCTGATTCAATTAGCGGATTATTTGTCTTGCAGACATTTAATACAAACAATCAATTCTGCCACCAGCTGCGTTATGGGGCATTCAACCAGCGAATGCACGATGGCATGGGAATGGACATGGGCTTACCGCTTGCTTTCAAGCTACCTGTTTTGAGATTGATCGCAAAGACGATAACATTATCGCCGGGCATGTTGGCACATAAGAGCCAGTGACCGTCGGGACTGATTAGCAAATTTTGAGGGCCTTTTCCCAGGCTTGGTTCGATCTTGATGAGGCTGAGACGTCCGTTATCTTGGATACGAAAAATGGCAATGCTATCGTGCCCGCGATTGGTGCCATAAAGAAACCTCCCGTCTGGTGTTATTTTCAGGTCGGCGGTGTGGCTCAGACCGGAAAAGTCCTTTGGCAGTGTCGAGATTGTCTGTCGTAGAATTAGTGTCCCGGTTTTCGTCGCGTAATCAAAAAAAGTGACCGTGTTCTTCAATTCGTTGATGGCGTACAACCGGTTACCGTCAGGGTGAAATACGAGATGGCGAGGTCCGGATCCTGGTGGTAACGGTACATAAGGCTGGGTACGGTTGGGAGCCAATTTCGCAGAGTCGGATTTAAGAGAGTAAATGAAAATCCTGTCGAGACCGAGGTCAGCGGCCATGACAAAACGATTGTCTGGGCTGGCGACGATGCTGTGCGCACGCGCAGCTTTCTGGCTCTTGGAGTCATTGCCGGAGCGAATGTGCTGTACGAAAGAAGAAGCCGCGCCCAGCGAGCCGTCTTTTTGTACAGGCAACGCCGCCACGTTGCCCGATGAATAATTTGCGACGAGGAGAACCTTGCCTGTTCTGTCAACATCCAAATAACACGAGGCTGTGCCGCGTGCAGATTCTCGGTTCAGACGTGTTAGTTTTCCGCTTCGCCCATTGAGTGCAAACGCAGCAACAAATTCATTTTCACTTCCGCCGAATTGTTTTGCATCAATGGCATACAGAAATCGTTTGTCTGGAGAGAGGGACAGAAAGAACGGATTCTCAAGATTCGTTGTCCGGTGCAACGGTTTCAGTTGTCCGTTCTCTGTATCAAACTGGAATGCATGTATCGCTCCCTTGTCACCAGGATTGAAGGCGGAGATGAAGACGATGGGTTCGTCAGCACGAATTGCGGCGATGGCGTTCGTCATGCAGAGAATGAACAGGGCCAGATTTTTCATAACGTCTGAACTCCAAATAATGGCCTCTTCGGAAGCCAGAGAGGGTTGCGTAACACAAGGTGAAGTAGCGATGATTTTTCGTCAGCTGCCAATCAGTGATTACGTTGCGTTCTGGCAGAATAATCGTTTGGTATCTGACGCGAGTCTCGCGGTATTCTGCTCGGCGTTGAACACTGTAATGAAATTGGCTGCGGAGATAAAGCTTGAGTATCTGTTGAATTAGCCCGCGATGAAGAAATTGTAGCACGGATCTGCCACCGCGAGCATCGCGATCGATCGCTGCTTCCACAATGTCCCATTACCCCATCGCACGATTCTTTGCGGAATCGGATTGTGTGCAAAATGTAGAATCGTGTGGCTCAGGAAACTGGGAGCGGATAGAATTTGGAGGTCCTAGCTTTAAGGGCAATCTTGCTACATAGCTTATTTCAGACGTGCTTTACCCGATGGGTATTCATCCCCAACAGATACGCAGCGTGAAGCATTACCGCTAACTAAAGGTGAACAAAATGCAATATTTTTATTTCCTGGTTTTGCCGGTCTTGCTTGGCTTGGTGATCGGCTGCGACAATCGTGCTCCATCCAGTTTCGCCAAAGCCGAACGCACTGTGGCAGAGAAAGTGATATTGCCGGATGGATTGCTGGCCGTCGCAAGCAACAAAGTGGTTGCACGTGAATTGGTTCAACCATTGTTAAAAACTGCGTCAAAATCTGATGCGCTGAAGACGTCGCGACAAATCAGTCAGGACGAAAAGCACTCAGCCTTGTTTCATGTACCTCAGATCAAGTCTTCATGGGACGATCTCACTGATGGCATCCGGACTCAAGCGGATTGGCATAAGCGTCGCGTGGAAATCAAAGCGAGATATCTTGAACTTTTGAGAGACAAGCACAAACCGGACAAGCCCGCGTTGGATTTGAAGGTCCACGAAGAAGTTGTGGTGGATGGGCTTTATCGTCGCCAATTAATCAGTTACGCCGTAGAGTCGGATGAAAGGGCACAGGCCTATCTCGGAATTCCGCTGAAGCTGGAAGGTAAAGCTCCAGCCGTCGTAGCGCTACACGGCACTTACAAATTTGGAAAAAAGCGAGCTGCAGGGCTTGTTGACGATCCGGATAAGGCTTACCTAGACCATCTGTGCCGTCGAGGCTACGTTGTCATCGCCCCTGAACACTTCGTGTCAGGAAGTCGCATTCCAACCAAAGGTCCATACGATACTGGCCAGTTTTATAAGAAGCATCCGCTATGGACTGCTGTCGGGAAGTTTACCTATGAGCATTCGATTGCAATCGATGTGTTGCAAACGCTCGACATGGTTGACGGTTCCCGCATTGGTGCGTTGGGGCATTCGCTTGGCGGGCATGGGACGTTTTTTTTGGCCGCCTATGATCAACGGATAAAAGCGTCAGCCAGCAATTGCGCGGCTTCCTTCTTTCGACACAATCGGAACGTTACGGCCTGGTCACGCGACCATTGGTACGTGTACTTCAAGCCCATCCGCGAAGGTTTGCTCAAGGGAAAACTGCCGCCGATTGACATGCACGAAATCATTGCCTTGATTGCACCCCGGGCTTTCATGGATCTTTCGGCACTGAACGACGGTGACGGTCAAACGCAACGACAACGCGTGCTGATGCTTATGAAAATCATGGATATCTATGAACTGGAGAAAGCCCCACACCATTTTGGGTTTTACGTTCACGGACGAAACCACTCCGTCGCTCACGAATCAAGGCAACTAATGTATGGATGGATGGATACCCATCTGAAGCCGCCAAACGCAACTCAAACATATCTGGTCGCTCCTGAGTTGGAAAAAAACGATTCGCCATCTGAAGTCGATAAATAAAACGGGGTTGGGCCTCTATTCGTTCATTGGTCTCGCTGGCGTGTCAATCGGTTGGTCACAAATTTATTAACCAGACCCGAAGATTCGAGCTTAAAAAAACGGGGCGATTCTGATGTTGGACGGGATTTACTTGAGCAAAGAGCAAAGAGCAAACAAGCATATTTGCCGTTGGAATCACTCCCGATGGCCGTAGGCGGATTCTCAATTTCGAATTGGGGACATGAAAAATTTGCTTGTGTATTTAATCTTATAATAGAATTTGCGTTTTGATTCGAATCACTTTGACCATCATAACAGGCGATTTTTGATGAACCTTCGGCGTAGACTGATTTTCTGTAGCTGGTTAACACTGATTTGTTTGTGCGCAAACGCGTTAGGGCAAAGGGCTGCCGATGATGAACTGGGTGAAGTAACAGACTGGTCGAAACGCGAATTCTGGCAAACCACCGGTGGCGGTCCCGTTTCTGATGGATGGCAATTTTCCGATGGAGAAATATCATTGGTCAAACCACGCAAAGGAGGCAATATTGTTAGTCGGTCAATGCCTCCCAACTTCGAGCTCTCGTTTCAGTGGAAAATCGAGAAAGGCGTAAATAGCGGTTTGAAGTACCGTGTCCGCAGGTTCGGTAAAACCCTTTTCGGCAATAGCTATCTGGGTATCGAGTATCAAATAATCGACAGTAAACCGGACAGCGACAGCCTGGGTTCTACTGGGGCGATCTATGCTTTGTCCCCTCCCGCCAAGAACAAAACGTTGCATCCTCCCGGGCAATGGAACGCTGCCAAGGTGGTTGCCATTGGTGACAAGATCGAGCACTACTTGAATGGTAAGTTGGTGGCGTCAGCAATTACCTCGGGGCCGGATTGGGAAACAAAGATCGCCTTGAGCAAATTCTCCGGCAGCTCTGATTTTGGATGTCCCAAGGATGGAGACCGTTTCATGTTGACCGACCACGGAGGAAAAGTGAGTTATCGAGATTTTCAGTTCGTTGCTCACCAAGCACCGCCGCTCGATACAATACCGCGCACCGGTCCATTTTTGGCCAACACGACGCGGAACAGTTGGGCGGATCAAGACAGTATCGTGATTTGGACGCGGACCACCCGGAATCCAGAGATGAACCTTGATGGTAAAAAGTTTGTCAACATCGCAAAAAAGACAGCCAGCCAGCTGCGGAAGTTGACAGATGCTAAAAAATTGTTGGAAGTTCAATTGCCCAAAGACGCTTCCTTGGACCAAATGTTTGGAGCCTGCCCGGGAAATGCTGGCCGCGTACGACTTTCCTACTTTCCTGGCAAGCAGCGAAACAAAATCAAAAGTACCCAATGGGTAAAAACCTCTGCTGATCGTGACTTCACCGCACAATGGAAACTGGAAGGATTGAACCCCGGCACGCAGTACACGACCGTTGTCGAAGCTCAGACTACCGAAGGCAGGCCCTCGGCTGTGATCCGTGGTTCATTTCGTACCGCGCCGAAAACTGACAGTCCTCAGCCATTGAAATTTTGCATCACGACCTGTCACGATTTCATCCGACGTGACGACGGAATGAATGGGCACAAAATATACCCGGCAATGGGGAATATTAAGCCCGATTTCGTCGTCCACGCTGGTGATATTGAATATTATGACAAACCCAATCCTTGGGCGTTGACCAAACAATTGATGCGTTTCAAATGGGGGCGAATATTTTCCTTGCCAAGCAATCGCGCCTTCTACAACCACACAACTTCATATTTTATCAAAGACGACCACGATACACTGGCCAATGATTCGTGGCCGGGTCAAACCTACGGTTCGGTGAGTTTTGAAGAGGGAGTCAAATTGTTCAATGAAGAACAATTCCCATCTCGTGATCCACGCTACGCAAACATTCGGTGGGGACGTGATCTGGAAATTTGGATTCTCGAGGGACGCGACTATCGCAGTCCTAACACCATGCCGGATGGTCCCGACAAAACGATTCTGGGCAAAGAGCAAAAGGCATGGCTATTCAAGACATTGAAGGAATCCAGAGCCAAATACAAGCTGATCTGTAGCCCAACGCCAATCGTTGGTCCGGATCGCGCCAACAAGAGGGATAACCATGCAAATGAGCTATTTGCCTTCGAGGGAAACCAATTACGAAAGCGGCTCTC
>CAJQQR010000056.1 GCA_905480545.1 uncultured Pirellulaceae bacterium | reverse complement strand
GATTTGGGAGGGTGTGACCGGTCGACCACCGAGCGACAACGTGATGAACTTGATTCAGATCATAGGCCTCGTCCTGTTGTTATCCTTGATGCTGTTTGTGGTTGGTTTAGATGTATTAGATAGTTTCTTTTAATCGATTCCCGAACTCCCGATTCTAAACCAGCGATTGGTATCTATGCCGCTTCCGAAGTTTTCCGATGATGAACAGTACCTAATCAATAGCGTAAAGTCGTCTGCCGCTCAGGGCCAGACAAACACCTATTATGTGGGGATACATCGTCGGCGGCATATTGCTTGCCGGTTTCGGCGCTTATCACGGCAGTATTCCGATGATGCTTGCTGCGTTCTTAATCGTATGCGCGTTTCGAGTCCATGAGGAGATGTGCCATGAGGAGATGTGCCATGCGAAATGGATGCCCGTATGGCGATCCATTGTCACGAAGTATGAGGGGGCAGCGGCAACGGACAGCGATCAGATGGATCAACCAGATTCGTAGGCATCAAGGCTACCAATTCACGACAGTTAGCCAATTCAACTAATGCCGGCTATTAAATTCAACTACGAGTCATCGACCTCAAGCATGCGACTCCAGTCGACATCGTATTCAGATCCACATGAATCACAGTGAACGTGGTCCCCCTCGTTCCATTCCAAGGGTTCGCCACATTCGGGGCAACTGTCCCCCTTTATAAATTTCACAACAATACCTTTTTCCGATTTGGCTCATTAGTCGAGCAGTTCGAAATTCGCATTGCTCCACTTCTCATAATATACGGTTTTTCATTCCGTAAAAAAGAAGTGTAGAGATTGCCGTGATAAAGTTTAATTGCCTCGAATCGACTTGGTCCAAGCACCAATCGGAGAAGTGGAAAGAAATTTACTTTGCGTTACCAAACTGGTAACAAGCCATTTCTAACGTCACGTTTTGCAATTTGCGTGGCTGCCGCTGTTTCGGCCGTAGGCGCCCGACGTTTGATAACCAGCAAGATGAGCTGGATATTGCTTTCGATAAGCATCAATTTCTCTCTTGGTAGGCAATTGTTCCGCATAAAGCGAAGCATCCGATTTGTCGTGACTGGCTTCGGTTTTGCTTGGTCGGAAGTTTTTACCCTTCGAATTGTTATTTGCGGCATTCAGGTTCGATGCAAATGCAGCTGTCTTAAAGGGACCTGATTGGCAGCCAGCAAGCATAAGCCCAACGCTGGCCACGATAACGCACGAGAGCAATCGCAATTTCTTCATTTTCAAATCCCCATCAATAGGTTGTCGGACGCAACTTCAAATTGCCGTGTCGATCCAAGCTGACGCGTGTGAGTCGAAATGCTTACACGGGTTTTTTTAAAAGCAATACAAATCCAAATCGAATCCAGATGGGACGAATATCATCGATTTTGAATTTTGTCCAGTCCAGTCGTCTGACGGCGATATTTCACTCCGATGTCGGAAATAAAGTGCCCTAAAAAAAGACCACCAATGTCATTTTCTTTAAAGTTTTCGTAAATTGCGTAAGAAGAGCGTCCCGCCTTTTGTCAAATTCGACCATCTTCCCCTAGAAACAAATATGAAGACCCAAACCAAAATATCAACGTTGCTCCTCGCTGTTATATCCTGTTGCGCGTTTGCCGACGCGAAAATTGGATCAGCTCAAACCAAAGCGATGAGCGGATTTTGCCCCGTGACGATTCTCGATTCGAAAGAGTGGAAAAAGGGGGAAGCGTCGGTGGCGACAACTTATGACAACCGGATTTATTACTTCGTGAACGAGGATGCAAAAACGACGTTCCTTGCTCAGCCTGCCAAGTATGTTCCAGCGTTCGGCGGGGATTGCAGTGTCTGTATCGTGAATGTTAACAAGCGAATTGCTGGATCTGTGTTCCACAGTATCCGTCACAAAGGACGCCTTTTTCTTTTTCCGCAGGACGATACTAAAAAGATGTTCAAGGAAAATCCAGCAAAATATGAGAACGGTGATTTGGCTCTGGGAGGGAAATGTGCGGTTTGCAAAAAGGGTGGAAAAGATGAAATGGGAAAGCCTGAGTTCACGGTCATCCATCAAAATATGCGATATCAATTTCCCACAAAAGAAATCATGGCTGAGTTTGCTCGGAACCCATCGATTTATGTAAAGTAGTCGTTGAGGAATCCCCGCGAACTGGAGGCTTTGGGTCGGTGGGATTACGAGGCCTCGGTTTTTTAGCGGCTGACTGAAATGAGAAGCCTGAACGAAATTAAACGGAATCTAGAATGAAGGCTCCGAACGTTTGGAAAGCTCGGTTGGTGAAGATTCGAACGCCACGAATTTGAAATTCAGGTTCTCCTTTCCGATCGGTCCTGGTAATCACAACGAATAACGATATGAACAAAACGCCAACGCTCACGCTCATTCGTCGCGGTTCGGATCTTGCTACCAGTGCAAACCAGCTGGAAATATTGAATCGACAGAATGGATTGCCGATTTTTCAAGACGAAATTTCGCCGTTTTTGCACGATTTGAAGATGCCGCAAGAAGTCTTGACCGCAGTTGGCATCGATATCCTACAAGTCAACGTTGGCAAGCTCTGCAACATGACTTGCCAGCATTGTCATGTTGATGCTGGACCTGATCGCCGAGAGGTCATGACCAAGGAGACGATTGATCATTGCCTGTCCGCAATCAAGAGCAGCCGAATTCAAACCATCGATTTGACTGGCGGAGCACCGGAAATGAATCCGCATTTTCGTTACTTTGTAGAACAAGCTCGGAAGCTTGATTGCCACGTGATCGACCGCTGTAATCTAACGATCTTGCTGGCGAATGGCTTCAAGGATGTCCCGCAGTTTCTCGCCGATCACAAAGTCGAAGTCGTTGCATCGCTTCCATGCTACCTCGAGGAGAACACCGATTCACAACGTGGTGATGGCGCATTTCAGAAATCGATTGAAGCCCTCAAGATTCTAAATGGGCTTGGTTATGGGGATCCGGCTTCGGGCCGGAAGTTGACGTTGGTTTACAACCCAGTTGGCACTTCGCTGCCACCCAACCAATCTGCCTTGGAAGATCAATATCGTAAAGTGTTACGGGACGAATACTCGATCGAATTCAATCAGTTGTTCACGATCACCAATATGCCAATCAGCCGATTTCTGGAGTATTTACTGGAGCAAGGGAAGTACGAAGAATACATGCAACGATTAATTGATGCATTCAATCCGGCAGCGATTCAGGGGCTAATGTGCCGCAATCTGATTTCCGTAAGTTGGGACGGAAAGATCTATGATTGCGATTTCAACCAAATGCTGGAGTTGCAAGTTGGGCCGGAATACCCGCAAACAATCGCAGAGTTTGATTTGCAAAGCCTTGCCCAACGTCGGATTCAAACCAATCAACATTGTTTTGGGTGCACGGCGGGCGCAGGATCCGGGTGTCTGGGTTCGACGGTCGATGCCTAGTCGCTTATTGCCTTATTGCTCAGCGTAGGTAATTCAAATGAACGACGCCTTGTTAGCGATTCGGATGAGTACGGAACCGCTGGTCGCAACGTGAATCCTTCATCAACAGACGACTCGTTTTTATCGCTTAAAAGAATGCGATAGAAATATTGTGGACTATAAAGTAAAAGGACTACGCCACTCTTGCGTGTTGATTCATGTTTATCGGGTGTGATTCTTTTGCTTTGGGCAAATTCTGAAATGAAATTGAGTCATTGCGAATTTGCCTGCTCAATTGCTGTTCGCAAAGATCAATGATCTTGTCGGCATAGTCATCAAAGCGATACTCTTTGTGAACTCGTTCGAAACCATTGCTTGCAAAGGATTCACCAAAGGCAGAGTCCGTTTCCAATCGATCAATGATTCGCGACGTTTCAACATAGTCACCAAACGGGATTTTGATTGCAGCCGTTTCCCCAACTGCCTCGCTTGCTCCGCCCGATTCATTAAATAACATAATCGGCAAACGAGCAGCCATCGCTTCGTGAATCACGCATGGAAATGGGTCCACGCGGGAAGTCAAAAGGAACGAATCGGCGCCAGAGAAAAATGGTTCGACGTTTGTCACTTCACCTGCCAAAGTCACATTCGATTGGCCTGATTTATGGATGTCAAGGCTAACATAATGATGTGCAGAATGTGGATGTCGTGGACCGTCGCCCAGCCAAACAAAATGGACGGGACGATCTGAAAGCCCCAATGTCTTGTGGGTTCTCGCGACACTGACGAAGTGATCAATGCCCTTGCGAAGATCGATGGTTCCACAGCCCAGCACAATGAAAGCATCGTCGGGCAAATTTAACCGTTTTCTCAATTGAATGCGTGCCTTTTTCGTTTCATATCGTGTTCCGAAATCTTTGTCGAGTAATCCCTGTGGATGAATCGAGGATTGCTCTTGTGGTACGGATACGATTTGCCTTGTTGCATTCAATACGGACCGGCAAGGAAACACAATATGGTCTGAATACTGAGTGATTTTTTCGAATTCACTGACGGGATACGACGTCGGGAACTCGTGCAACAGATAAAGGATCGGAATGTTACGAGTAAACATGGAGTTCGCAACGAACCGCGATTCTGCCGAGTTGCAGATGCATATGACTTTTTGTCCTGATTTTTCAAGCGGACGCAGAAGTTGGCGAACGCGAGAGTGAATCGTGGGGTGGTGTTCACGGGGGACATCAAGGCAGATCGTTGGTGAAACCGCATCGAATTCAGATTGCAAAGGACCACCGTCATGTAAGATCGTGGTCAGTTCCGCCGACGTTTTGTCACGAAATTGTCGCATCAAGTTTAGTGCGATCTTAGGCGCACCGGTCAGTGATGCCTCGTGAGAGACCATGATTAAATGGACGGGCGGGCGGCTTTCTTGCTTTCGTTTTTTCAGGCCAAATAATGCCAAGGAAAATCCTGTTGTTACGCCTAACAATGATTTTGGTTCATCTACGCTCGGGTGAGAACTAGGTTTTTAGCAGGATTTAGAAATGCGGAAAAGGCGTTTTTGCAATCATTCGCTTTGGCAGTCAAGAATTCTGATTTGCGCTGAGATAATTCGTCAGGCTGCGCGTGCTAGCAACCTCTGAATCACTCGCGAGTCGGTGTTTGGTTCGCTCGCACTCCAGTCACGATAGATTCTTCCTTCGCGTAGAAATACGAAACGATCGGCCAGAACCAATGATTGGGCGTCATGCGTGATGGTGATTGTGGTTCGGTCTCTGATGAAATCGACTAGGTTTTCATGGACCATCTGGCGGCTGCGGACGTCCATCTGGCTGGTGGCTTCATCCAGAATCAGAATTCGCGGATCGCTCAGAATTGCACGAGCCAATGCCAGTTTTTGGCGTTGTCCGCCGGATAATTTTTTGCCAGCATCGCCAATGTCAGTGTCAAAGCCTAACGGTAATTTTGAAATAAACTCATCTACCATGACCATTTCTGTCGCAGCGACGACTTCGCTTTTTGTCGCTTTTGGATTGGCGTAAGTGAGATTGTCCCAAATCGTTCCCTTGAAAAGCACCGCATCTTGGGTCACCCATGCAATCTGCCGCCGCAGTTTTTTGGGATTCATTTGCGATAGATCTTTTCCATCGAGTAAAACTTGCCCCTGATTCGGATCATAAAATCGACAAAGAAGGTTCACCAATGAAGACTTTCCCGATCCATTACTGCCGCAAATCGCAACCGATTGCTTGAAGTTGATTTTCAAGTTCAATTTGCCAAGGACCTTTGTTTTTTGTTGATAACGAAAAACGACATCACGGAATTCAATGTTTTGGTTATGCTCGGGCACCACGATGGGTTTGTCCGGCATTCGGATCTTGTTTTCTTGGTCGAATGTTTCGAAAAGCCGCTCGCAAGCGGTTCCACCGCGAACCAGAACGTAATAGATTTCGCCCATTTTTCTGGCAGGGTCTGCGGCACCTGCTAACATCGCAAAGAACACCATCAACAATTCGGGATCCATTGGACGGCTGCTGATTTGAATTCCGAGCAGATGAGTTTGCTGGTTAAGAACCAAATAGGCACCGGTCATGATGGCAATCACAACCACGAGGATGCCGACGATTTCCGTGATCGGCCGAAGTAGAGCATCAAAAAAAGAAATTCTCATCCCCATTTGATAAAGCGATCTAGACTCTTCCTTGAACCGTTTTCGTTCTCGAGATTCCTGTGTGAAAATTCGTACTGTCTTGATCGCATTAAAAGTTTCAATGAGTGTCTGAAAGACTGCAGAAATACCGCCCATTTCGTTGGTCGTGGCGCGTCGCATTCGCTTGGAAATCAGATGGATAGCAATAGCACCAAACGGAACCACCAGCATTGAAACCAGCAAGAGTCGCCAAGAAATGAATGCCGCACCCACGAGACACGCCACCATTTTCAGCGGCTCACGAATGCTCTTGCCGTAAAACGCAGTCAGCCCACCGCTCACCATGTTCATGTTATGCGTCAACATTGTCATCAAATTTGATGTGCCAATTCGGTCGATTCGCTTTTGGTCCATCAGCAACGAATCTCGATAGAATCGCCGACGCATGTCCATGACGGTTCGGTGTGAAACTCGAGCCACGAGAACCACGCCTGCTACCAAAAACGCTCCTTTGAGAACCGTTGCTAAAAGCAACATGCCCATCGCCAATGCCAACGTTCCGAATGGCGTACTCGGTGAGTGTTTTTGAACGACCGGTTGAATCGATCGAAACCATTCGAGCGCCTTTTCTTCAGCTGCAAGCCGAGATTTTTTGACCGTCAAATCTGCATCGGGCGTTTTTTCAAGCTCTTCGATTTCAGCCCGGACGATTTCGAGATTGGCGCTGGCTTTGTCTATTTCTCGATCGACCCAGATGTTTACTGTTTCGCCGCGAAACACGATTCGTACGAACGGATAGATCGTGGTAATGCTAGCACCCCACAGCAAGGCGATCGCAAGCGAACTAATGATCGCTCCAACAATGGACCACTTATATCGCAGTGAAACTCGGATGGCTTTTAGAAATGATCGCATGCAATCAGTTGACAACGCCCTTCAAACGCAACAGCTTACCCAACAAGCACAATTACTTTAATCGGCAAGACGCGTCCAGATCGTTTGCGTTAAAAGCGGATAGTCGGAAATTTATTCCGCTAGCAGAAGGCGATTGCATTCATCTTATTTTTGAGAAGCTATTTTCCGTATTGCTTCGCCAGTTTCACTAGGGTTCTCACAAAGCAACCTTGTCCGCCGCCGTCGATCCATTTTTTTGCATTGTCTGACCATGCAGGCCCGGCAATATCCACATGGAGCCACGGTGTGTCGGCGACAAATTCTTCCAGGAATTTCGCGGCGGTGATCGCTCCTCCCCAGCGGCCACTCCCCATATTCTTAATATCGGCCACGTTGCTTTTGATTTGCTCTCCGAAATTCGGCGTCATGGGCATCTGCCATGAATCTTCACCGACTTCATCGGCCGCCGATTTGAATTGGTCACATAAATCCTGGTCGTTGGTAAATAGTCCGGCGCAGTCCAATCCGAGCGCGACCAAGCATGCCCCGGTCAATGTCGCGAAATCGACAACATGATCGACCCCATTTTTAACTGCAACATCCAAAACATCGGCCAGCACCAGGCGACCCTCTGCATCGGTGTTGTGAATCTCGACCGTCTTTCCGTTTCTCGAATGAATTACGTCGCCCAATTTAAAGGCATTGCCACTCACAAGGTTTTCGACCAGACCGCAATACCCGATAACGTTTACCGGAAGTTTTAGCTCCGCGATCGCTTGCATTGCGCCAATCACCGTCGCCGCTCCGCCCATATCGCATTTCATATCAAACATTCCGTCACTCGGTTTGAGTGAATAACCGCCCGAATCGAAGGTGACCCCTTTGCCAACCAGTCCCAACGTTGGTGACGTTTCGTCTGCACCGTTGTACTTCATGGTCAACATCCGCGGTGGTCGATCCGACCCTTGGGCGACGGCCAGTAGTGTACGGCATTCCTCCGAAGCCAGCCGCACTTCGTCCCACACCTCGACATCAAAACCAGCGGACTCACCGATTTCAACCGCACTTTCAGCGAGCGTTTCGGGATAAAGAATATTTGGTGGTTGATTTACCAAATTGCGACATGCGTTGATCGCTCGGCCAACGATATGGCCTTCACGTACGTCGGCATCGTTTTCAGACGCAACAGAAACTTTCTCGAACGCATTGATTTTGACTTCGGACCGAAGAATGTCTTGTCCTTGACATGCCACAACGATTCCAGAAATTGCGTCCGTCAAATTTTCTTCTGGAAAAAAGAAAGCGACGTGATCAAGCTTCTTGGATGCCAAAGTCTTTGCTGCCGATCCAGCTGCACGCATGGCAATCAGTGGTGAGTAGTCTTTCGATTCGCCCAATCCGACCAAGACCAAACGATTTGCCTTCAAGCCAGTCGGGTAGGGAAGGGTTAAGACTTCGTTTGCGTTTGCATCGAAGTCCCCGTTATTCATGAGATTACCGACGAAATCGTCGGTTCCTTCCGAAATTGCTGCGGCATATGGAGTTTGTTGATCGGAGAAATAACCGGCAATAATTACGTCCGCGTCAATGTCTAATACGGAAATCGTTGTCGTCAGGAACTCAGTCATATCGTTTGCTAATCAATCTATTGAAAAAATTTCGGCCATCTGTTTTTTCCATTAGAACAGAGTTGAACGGCTTTTCGATACCAGTACCTCGTTAGCGTGATGAGCTGTCGGTCGAATTACAGGCAAACCCTACCGTGAATCGCCTGTTGTGAATTCGGTTAAAAAAGTTCCAATAGACGGGGTCGCATGGTCATGCTGATCATCCAACCAAATCCACGCCTTTTTCAAATTTATTCATGACTCATCGCTCAACTGCTTCACTTGTCAACGATCTCCGCCAAAATGGTCGTTTGGTCGAATACGATCGGCCCATCGATCCGAAATTGGAGATCGCGGAAATTCAACGGCGCGTTTACTTGTCAGGTGGCCCGGCGATTTTGTTTAGCAACGTGATAGGCTGCAGATTTCCGATGGCGGGCAACCTGTTCGGGTCGTTGGAGCAAGCTCGTTTCATTTTTCGGAAAACGATTGAAGGCGTCCGCCGAGCCATTGAGCTTAAGATCGATCCCAATCAATTCTTCCAAAAGCCATTTCGATATTGGAAAGCTCCTTTCACTGCATTGGCGATGCGGCCCAAGCGAGTTCGATCCGGTAGGGTGCTTCAAAACGAAATTAAGCTTTCGGAATTGCCACAATTAAAATCTTGGCCAGACGATGGGGGAGCGTTCGTAACGCTTCCGCAAGTCTATTCCGAAAATCCTGCGCAGCCTCATCCGGCGCAATCGAACTTGGGAATGTACCGCGTTCAGCTGGCCGGAAATGATTTCGAACACGATAGTGAGATCGGATTGCATTACCAAATCCATCGCGGGATTGGTGTTCATCATAAAGCGGCGTTAGATCGTGGTGATCCGTTTCGCGTGAACGTTTTTGTTGGCGGTTCACCATCGATGACTTTGTCTGCGGTGATGCCGCTTCCGGAGGGACTAAGCGAATTGACTTTTGCGGGTGCTCTTGCTGGCCATCGAATTCCGATGATTCGAAATTCGAACGGAGCATCGATTTATGGCGATGCCGATTTTTGCATTACGGGCACGATTTTGCCCAATGAGAAAATCGAGGGTCCGTTTGGTGATCATTTGGGGTATTACAGCCTTCAACATTTGTTCCCCTGTTTGAAAGTCGAAAAAGTCTACCATCGTAACGGGGCGATTTGGCCTTTCACCGTGGTCGGACGACCGCCACAAGAGGACACCACATTTGGCGAGTTAATTCATGACATCACTGGTCCTATTATTCCTACGGTGATTCCGGGGGTTTCAGAAGTCAATGCCGTCGATGCAAGTGGTGTTCATCCGCTTTTACTTGCGATGGGAAGTGAACGCTACGTGCCGTATGCAAACAAAGATCGTCCACAGGAATTGCTGACGCAGGCCAACGCGATTTTGGGGCAGGGGCAAATGTCATTGGCCAAGTATTTGATCATCACGGAAAATGACGGCAATGAGAAACTAAGCGTCAACAAAATCGAGGATTTCTTTGCCCACGTCCTGCAGCGAGTCAACTGGGAACGCGATCTCCATTTTCAAACCTGTACGACAATCGATACTCTCGATTATTCAGGTAGCGGATTTAATGAGGGCTCAAAGTTGGTGATCGCAGCTCGTGGCGGAGCAAGATGCGACTTAACGACGCGCATCCCGGATGGTTTGAGTTTGCCAGGCGGATGTTACAATCCGACAATTCCGATGCCGGGTGTTCTCGCGGTTTCGGGGCCGAAGTGTGCTGACGGTAATCGAGGCGTTTCCGAATTTTGTAAGAGTTGTATCGATAATGCTGGCATACGCAAATTCCGATTAATCGTTATCGTCGATGACAGCGATTTTACGGCGAAGACTCTTAATAACTTTTTGTGGGTTGTCTTTACTCGAAGCAACCCGGCGGTCGATATCGATGGAGTTGATAGTTTTCAACAGAACAAGCATTGGGGGTGTCGCGGGCCGCTCGTGATCGACGCTCGAATAAAACTCCATCACGCCCCTCCATTAATCGAAGACTCGGCTGTCACCAAAAAGATTGATGCTATCGCCGCATCGAACCATCCTATTTCAAAGTACTTGTAAACGAGTGCGTAGGTAACAACATGACGTACAACGATCCCAATGAACAAGCCCGATTAGACGCCATCATCAATAACCCAAGCTACGAAAAAGCTTATCGTGATTTGGAGTTTATTGGGCGACGCGAACTGCGTCCACTTCGACTGGAATTGGAATTGCTTAAGCCGCAAATCATCTTGGAAGAAGAGGGAATCCACGAAACGATTGTTGTATTCGGCGGAACCCAAATTATAGAATCGAATCAGGCGGCGGATGAATTGGCGATCGCTGCAGAAGCTTTGCAAGCCAATCCCGGTGATAAAAAATTGCAGCGAGCCGTCCATGTTGCTGAAAAACGTGTCGCCAAATCAAAGTACTACGACGAAGGTCGTGAATTCGGGAGACTGGTTAGCGAAAAAGCAAACGCGGAAGAGGACTGTGAACTCCATATTGTTACCGGTGGTGGACCGGGAATCATGGAGGCCGCCAATCGCGGCGCTTATGATGTCGGACGGAAGTCCGTTGGCTTAAACATCACACTACCATTTGAACAAGTTCCCAATTCCTACATCACACCGGGACTCTGTTTTAATTTTCATTATTTCGCTTTGCGAAAAATGCACTTTCTATTTCCAGCAAAAGCTCTGGTTTGCTTCCCCGGGGGGTTTGGAACGCTGGATGAATTGTTCACGGCATTGACGTTACGACAAACCGGCCGAATGCAAAAAATTCCCATCATCTTGTACGCTACTGATTATTGGAAAAACATCATCAACTTTGAATTCCTCGCCGATGAGGGCGTAATCAGTGATGAGCATTTAGATCTGATTTTCTTTACCGATTCACCTCAGGAAACCTTGGATCTTATTATCGATTACCATAAGAATCCTCCAGCAAAATAGGGCGTCAGGATCGTGTAGCCGTCACTTCATGACTGAGGTCAAAGATCCGTCGAGATTCCATTGCCTGTTTGAAGAATGAGTACGACTTCGATTTGGACCATCAATCGCAGAAGCGGAGCACCATTTCGGTTCTGTCTGTTCTGGCGAAAAAGTCTGATGCTTTGGGCGAAGAGTCTCCGCAAGAGAACGGGGCCTGAGACTCTCATTCTGAATTTCCGACAGCCTATGCGGCTTTTGCGTATCTTCCAACTGCGATTGCATTCGCGTTGGAATAAGGCGAATTATATTTGGTGTCTTTGACCGCCGACCAATCCGTTTGTTTCCACTCGCAGGCTGCTGTTCGTTTCAAAAACGAGACCGTGTCGAACTTCAGTTTGTCGTCGTTGATAAAGCCGTCAAGGAAATAGTTAAACCCGATCGGGACGGTGATCAATAACCTGCCGCCTGGCACGAGCAGCTGTTTTAGTTTTTCCACGGCGGCCAAGATTTTTTCAGGCTCTTTGTGATCGCGGTCCCACCCAACATGTTCTAACGTCGAGATTGCAAATACGAATTCGTATTTTTGTTCGGGTGAGAAATCAACAACATCGACGTTGAACACGCCATCCGCTTTTTCATACTTATCAACGACGTCGTGAGTTGTTTCAAAATAGTGTTTCGTGACGTTGCCGACCTCAAGAATTCGGCAAGACTTGTTGTCTTCTAACGCTCGACCAGCTATCGAAAGCTCGACTGACCGTTCGTTCGTCCAAGTGTAATTGTGTGGGTGAATCGTATAAGGATATTCGGCGTCGTCCAATCGAAAACGCTGTTGCGATAGCATCTTTTCTGCATACCAGCGGTAAAAAATGCTACGCTGTGCGAGTTTGCGGATTTTCTGAATTGGGCGAATAGTCATTTCAATTTTAAATTAGGCTGTGATGTTGCCTGAACTCGTAATGCATATCAGGGCGTGATCGACTCCGAACCAAACGGTGAACTCGAATCAGAATATGAGAAACGACTCAATTTCGAAACGTGAGTTTCTACGATTATCGCGTTGTTCTGGATTTTTTCAGAACTGCTAGCGGGTAACTGCTCGCAAAAACAGGACCGGGTTACTTCGACGATCCTTGCAACCAACTGAGAACAAAGATCAAGATCAAGAGACAGGCCACGCAAAATGTGACGACCAGAAAGTTCTTTAAACCACGTGTTGCTTCCTTTTCTTCCCGTTTCATGCTCGACAACGCAATCTTTGCGCCGCGATAATTGATCTGCGTTTGTCGTTCGCTTGTTTCAATGAATCCACCATCGCCATCGGGCAACAGAACCAGTTCGTTTTCGGCGATGGTCGATTCCAAAACCGATTCGTTGGCTGTGGCTTGGCCGACGGTATCTACACCAGGCTGATCTTCAACTGGAGGTGCGAGCGGTGGACTGGAAGTCGGCGGCAATGAAGCCGCGAGAATCGGGATTGGCGGCTGCGAGTGGGGTGGAGGCGAAACGGGTGGACTCAACACGGGTGGATCGTCATCCGGACGCGAAGTGGTGGGTGGCAGGAGACCACCGTTGTTGTCGGAAAGCTCTTTGGGGCTTTTCGAATCAAGTGCTTGATTCGAGTTAAATTTCGGAGGTTCCGCAGGCGACGACATGTTACCACTCGAAGTGGGCGCAACGATCTTGGTGGACGTGCTTGGAATTTCGTTTTCGTCTCTGGTGGAAAAGACCGGAGGATCACAGACGGAGCAAGCGTATTTTCCGTCATCCTTCTTGATCAGTGGTCCATCGCATTTTCCACATCTCTTTTCCATCAGTGATTCTTCGATGTCCGGAGATGAAATGGCGTCACCACAAAGGTCCACAACTTTAGAAACGCGGCTTGGAACATTCGAGTCGATTTCCAGCCGCATTCCAATTCTTTCTACAGCCCTACGATTTCGCAGCCCTTCGCCGTCGATTCCTTCAACTTGTCATAGATATCATCAATCGAATCACTGAACGAAATTTCGGTGAATGACAAGTTTAAGTACTTTAACTTTTTCAATTCATATAAAAACTGGATTTGTTTGTCGGATGTTTTCGTTGAGCCAATGTGCAGCCATGTCAGGTTTTCCAGTTTGGGCAAATGCTGCATGGCTTCATCCGTGATTTTCGTCGCGTCGAGGTTCAGTCTTGTGACTTGTGGCATCTTTGAAATCGCTGCAACCGCTCCATCAGACACGCTGGTGGACCACAAGTTAATGCTTGTTAGATTTTCTAGGCCAATCAATTCCTCAATGCCGATGTCCGTTGGGCCCGGCGAAGAGCATTCGCTTAGATCCAAGTCACGAAGGTATTTCATTTTTCCAATAAACTTAAGAGATTCATCGGTGATGTTCGTGTCACGCAAAACCATTTTTTGCATTTTCGTTGCACCCGCTAGTTGCATGACTCCAAAGTCACTGATTCCCGTTCGCCCAAATGAAACCTCTTTCAGGTTGACCAATTCATTTAACGCTTGCATCCCTTCATCGTCGATACCTGTGTCATTCATTCCAAGGACCTCAAGCGATGAGATTTTTCCAATCGAGTTCAGTCCCTTATTGGTAATGGCTTTGCCCCATACCTTCAGCATTTTCAACTTGGGGAGTGTCGCCAGATAAGCCAATCCGGTGTCCGAGACCTTGTTGCAATCCGTTAGATCAAGTGCGGTGATGGACTCTTTTCCTTCCAAGTACTTGAGTCCTTCGTCACCGACTTTGGTTTGTCCTACACGGATTTGCTGGATACTTGGGTATTGAGCAAGAACTGCCATCGATTCGTCGTTAACACTTGTTCGTTTCAATTGTAGGTAAGTCAAGTTTTTTAGGCCAACCAGTTGTTGAAGACACTCAGTGTTCGTCCCTGAAACCGACGCTTCCAATTTGGTGAGCTGTGGCAGTTCCTTCAGGACCTTGAAGGTGTCAACGCTGATGCTCGGTCCGTCGATATAAACTTCTTTGACTGTTGGGAAGTTTTTCAGCAGTGCGAACTGTTCTTTGGTAAACGGCTTTGAAAGTAAGCTGACAGAAACAACGTTTCCCTCGGCATCGCGTTTGACGTCAGCACCCAATTCCTTCAGGCCAAACAGGTTATCGATGTCTTCCTGCTTGCTTGCCAACTGTTTGCGAAGATCTTCCGCTGCTTGTTGAGCCACTCGGGCTTTTTCTTTCGCGTCATCAATTCCGTTTCGAGCATCAATCGCATCTTTTTTAAATGCCTCAACTCGCTTGTTGGCCTCGCTCAATTGTGTATCCAAGCTGCGAATTTTGTCTTCGTTGCAGCCGGGATGGAGCGTGACTGAGATCAGGGCCAAAGCCAAAAGTGAAAATGTGTTCGAACGGAAAGTCGTAGATTTCGTCGGCATGTTTTGAAACTAGGGAAAATCGAGGATGTCGCGAACTTGCGAATACTCTATTGAATTTGGAATAAAACGTTTTCGCAAGGTGTAATCTTCCCGCATTCAGGTTTGGCACG
>CAJQQR010000055.1 GCA_905480545.1 uncultured Pirellulaceae bacterium | reverse complement strand
GACCAGTACTTTGGTTGAAACCTCAACCCCCGCCGCGCGGATGGGTGCGGCAACCGCCTCAAGCTGCTCTTTTTTCTCCTGGACGACCAATTCCAACATGTGCTCATGATCACTGACGAGCAATTTTGCCGCCCATGAAATTGAGGGGACGACGTCCACCAGCGTTATCGCCGCTCCGTTTTTTTCGGCTCGATCAACTGCTTCACTAATAAAGTTCTGATTCTCAACTCGCGTATCCGTTGCGACCAATATACTCTTAAATCGATTCATTCAGAATTACCTTCCTTTGAACAAGCCTCGATGATTCAAATACCTTTTAAGCAGCAAAAGACGTACCGTTACCGTTCTCCCCGTTTGCTCTCGCTCAAGACCCACAAAACTTTCGTGAGAGTCAGTGACACGAAGATGTATTGGTACCTAAATTGCACTGTTTTCATTCAATCTGATATTCCCCGATGTGAATAGTCCTTTATTTTCAATCATGAAAAATTCTATAGATGAAACGACGTACCATTCGGCAGTTGAGTCGATGATCCATCAAGCACAACAGAATCAAGGCGAAAAACACGTCTTTCAATTCGCGCACCCAGTTGCATCGCTGAAAATAATTGAGACACATATTTCATGGATCATTTTAACCGGGCAATTTGCTTACAAGCTGAAAAAGCCGGTGCGGTTTGATTTTGTTGACTACTCAGACGTGTCGAAAAGGCAAACCTATTGCCATCGCGAAATTGATTTGAATCGTCGATATGCACCGGAAATCTATTTGGATGTCTGTCCCATCTATAAAATTGACGGCCGGCTTATCTTTGGCGAGGTCAAAGACAAAACACAAAACATCCAGCCAGTTGAATATGCCGTGAAAATGCGTGAATTCCCCCAAAACTGCATTGCGGCTGCGGCATTATCAACGTCAAAAAACAGCAATCAATTGGTCGAAAATTTTGGCCGTTTCCTTGCTGATTTCCATGCAACGGCAGACCGTGCTGATCCGTCATGGAGTGTTGTCAAGCCAGAGAACCTCATCCATGCTTGCCGCCAAAATTTTGACGCGTTGCAAGGTTATGCATTCGGAAATGTCGCCACTGGCCAAATCGATGCATTGCACTGTTGGACGGAACAGCAACGTACAGAATCAGAATTGCTCATGAAGCAGAGGCTTAATTATGGTTTCGTTCGTAGATGCCACGGTGATTTGCATTTGGCAAACATCATTATCGCCGACAACAAGCTGATTCCATTTGATGGCATCGAATTCAATCCACAATTTCACTGGATCGATGTATTTAGCGAAGTTGCGTTTGTGGTGATGGACCTTTTTGCACACGGCCTTGAAAATCTCGGCTGGCGATTCCTAAATGCCTATTTCGATGCGACCGGGCATATCCAAAACATCGAACTTCTTAAATTCTACCTAGTTTACCGTGCACTAGTGCGTGCAAAAATCACCGTCATGCAAATGGAAAGCGGCTGCGATCAAAGCCTACAAACACTTCACCAATACCTGGACACCGCCAACCGGTGTGCTTTTCAAGTTTCGTCAAAATTGACAATCACGTTTGGGTTTTCCGGTAGCGGCAAATCAACTGAAGCCCTCAAACTGATTGACTCCGACGGCGGCATCCGTATCCGATCCGACGTGGTTCGCAAGGCCATGCCAGCCGACATCCGGTACAACGAGCAATCCATTAATGGCGTCTATTCCAAACTGCTCGATATGGCAAAAAGTATTTTGACGGCAGGTTATTCAGTTGTGGTTGATGCGACATTTTTACAAAAACGACACCGGGATGATTTCCAGGATTTAGCAAATGATATGCAAGTCGAATTTAGAATACTAAAATGCCAGGCCGAATTCGAAGAACTTGCTGGTCGTATTCAAACACGTCAAAACGATCCGTCCGAAGCAACATTGAAAGTGCTAAAAAAACAAATTGCCGAGCACGAACCGTTGAACGAATCAGAACAACGTTTCGTTATCGCTCAAGTTTAGAACTCTCTAAACCACTGGTAGGGCCGATACTTTTCATGCTCGACTCATTTGAAAATAAAATCACTTGATCGTGCGGATGTACTTGTGGCATCGTACGCAATTTAACGTGACTTCAAAATACGCCAGCGTGGCTCCATCCAGGTTTTTTTCGGCTGCCGCGTTTCGCAAACGCTCGGCGCTCGATCGAAAATCCGCACTCATCTTGAGATAAGGCTTTGTGTTCAGAACTTTCCAATTTGCCTCTTGGCTAAGCAGCATTAAATCTTGGGCACACTTTTCGAGCAAATCGTAGTTTTCCCTGGAAAGCCCTTCAACAATCCCCTTTGATGTCGATAATTTTCGATTCATAAATGACTTTGAGTCTTCCTTATCTTGCTTCGCCGATTGCTCCTGGTCGCTGATCTGGACTGTAACTTGAGAGGACGGCTGTTGGTCGGTGAGTTCCTGATTCGGGTTCTCGACTCCGAACAGGCTTACAAAAATAACGCCCGACGCAACGGCGAATCCCAGCAAAAATATAATTAGCTTCCACATTTTCTAGCTCCAGAAAAAAATTTTAGATTGGGGCGGAAACAACCCGCCGTGCGTTTTTACAGAATGAACGTTCGCTATTTTTCTTTGTCCCAATACGTTGGAATCAAACGCACAGGACCTTTCGGACTCTTTTTGTTGGGTGCGATTTTGAAATTTCCGCGAACGTAGTTGTGACATTCAACACAAGTTGTTGTCATATGCACATAAGTGTAATGAGACCCTTCGAGATTTTTTGCCTCCGCAAGTCGCGAAAGTTTTTTACACTGATCTCGAAACGTCTTGCTGAAAAATTGATAAACTGCATCATCAGAGCTGGGCCAGTGCTCGACTCGGCTGAATCGATTCATTTCGTCAGCACCCGCCTTGATTTTGGAAAAATCCTCAGTGACCAGCCCTTCCAATACCAGCTTGGAACTCGCCAATTTTGCTCGCATGTAGACGGGGGTATTACCCGCGTCTTGTTTGGTTTTCTCTTGTTGCCAATTCAACCCGGTTGCAAAAACCACTGTTGCCAACAAAAAGAACGCTGCGGTAGCATAAGCTTTCTTTGGAAATCTATTCATCCGATTCAACTCCTTCGATTCAAGTGTTTTGATTTTCCCTGATATCGCGACGAATGCTGATGCAAACATCACAGCTAAATAATGTTCCGCTCAAATTTTATTTTTTGAGCAACTTAAATGGGGTGACAGATTCCCGTCACCGCCGTAATGTTGTCTCGACCGCCTCGCTCGTTCGCTGTGGCGATGAGCCGATTACAGATTTCGTCACATGAAATTTCGCTATTAATGATTTCACTGATTTCCGAATCGCTTAAATGCGCATTCACACCGTCTGAACAAAGCAGAATCCGATCGTTTGGCTCAAGCCGTGTGCGATAAACAACCGCATTAGGTTTGCCATCAATTCCGATAGCGCTTACGAGCACATGACTGTAGGGCGATTCTTCAACCGAAGCCGTATCCAAACCGCCGTTATCATAGAGGACCTGAGCCAAGGTCTGGTCTTTTGTCAGTTGCGTGAGTCCATGTTGGTTTCGGATATAGCATTTGCTATCACCTACGTGCAACACGTACAACATCGGCCATACCAAATATGCCAAAGTCAGGGTCGTACCCATGCCCCGATGATTCGGATCCATTTCACTATCCGCTCGAACGGCATTGTGTGAAAAAATCGCGGCGGATCTTAAGTCTTCGACAAAACGCTGAGTGTCCGATTCCGTTGGATGAAACAACCAATGCATTGAGTTCAAAAGGAAGTCGGTCGTATTTTTGATCGCGATTTGGCTAGCGACTTCACCCGCGTTTGCCCCGCCCATTCCATCGGCGACAAACATCACTGTTCCCATTGATTGACCAAAGACTTCGTTTGAGTCAAATTCAACGGAGGACCTCAAGATTTGCAAGCTCTTATGCAATTGTGCAATTAAAAACTGATCTTGATTGAGGCGTCTTTTCTGGCCAATATCCGTTTTGCCCGAGCACTCGAATCGTATGACTTTCTGATCGTTGTGCCCTTTAATGTAGACTGCGGTTTCGTCTTCATTCATCGTACTGGTCAATACCTAATTAAACGTGCAACACTTGCTATTTATTTCCTTCATCTAAGTTTTTCGTTGCCAGCAACGTCTAGCCGTCAACGGTCGTTTCGCCCAGTACTTCATCGACATACATCGCTATTCGTGAGACAAAACGATTTGCATCGGATTCAGAAATTCCGATCTCGCCGAGCGTCGCCATGAGATGATCGGTAAAAACGCTGATGTCCTCCCGTTTTATCCCCCTGCCCTTGTGAATTTCAGAAAGAGATCGCCCCGAATATTCCAACGGGGCTCCAATCGCGATGCCAAAAAGCTGACGTTGCATCGACTTGATCCGATCCATTGATGCATGTTCGAAGAACTTCTTCAAATTGGGATCAGCAATCACTCGATCATAGAAGTTATCAACAATACTGGCGACTGCTTCTGCCCCGCCTATTTTGTGAAAAAGATTATCTGTCATATGCTTGATTTCAAGTTAAAAAATTCAATGGCGAAGAGCGACCACAACTTGCAAAACAGATCGCAAAGCTTGTGCCAGAAAAATCTTTATTGAGATATTGCGGCCGTTAACCTGCAACGAAATGGTTTTCCCCTTTTTCCATGAGAAATAATTCGTGCTGCCGATCAGACTGCCAGCATCGAAATCAAGCAGGAACTAAAGTAACGTGCGTTAACCGATTCAAAACGTGCGAATTCGCACATATGTTATGGTAATGGATTTGCGAATGGCAAATTACGAAAAGAATGTCTGTGGATCGGTACGGCCCACAACATGGCACTGTATTTGCAGCCCATCGCAGCAGTCAAAGGCAATCCGTTTTTAACCGAGGAACCCAACATGAAAATACAAGTGGACAAAAAAGTCTTAGTACCGATCGATTTTTCGGAGTTTTCTGCCAACACCATTTCTTATGCATTAACACTATTTCCAAAAGATAAACTCCGTTTGATGCATGTTTCGCAGCGTCCTACCGTTACTTCACCAGGAATGGTCTGGGATACGATAACGGACGATACGATTATCAATGGGTCAATGACCGCGTTTGAAGAATTCTGCAAAAAGCATGGACTCCCGGAAGATTTAAATTTCTCCGTAGAAATTGGCGACCCGGCCGAAGAGATTTCCCTGGAGGCAAAACACAATCCGGCTGGCCTGATCATCGTCGGGTCTCATGGTCGTCGCGGGCTATCGCGGTTCTTCCTTGGTTCTGTTGCTGAGAGAGTTGTACGGCACGCTCCCTGCCCAGTGCTGGTTTTCAAACCGGATGAAATCGTCAAGGACCGAAATCAGCAGCTGGCCGAAATCAGTGCCAAAACCGATGCTATGTTCGAACCCGAAGCCAGCTAGGCCAGGCAGGCCCCGCAAGTCAGCGGGGCATTCGTTCAGTAAAACTTCGGACTTTGAAACATCCCTAACGCATGTAATCCGAAACGATCGGCGAAATGGTAGCCTTTTAAAACAAGTACAGCCTGAAGGCGAATTCGAAATTGTGGATCCGTAAGGGTAAGCACGCCACCTATGGCGATCGTTTATTTCGCAGTGCCTTGAGGGGTGAACTTTGGGTACTGACGAACCAACTGCAACGGCTTGGCGGATCAAACTTGGAGGTGGCGTTTTTGACGAAGGCGAACCGAAGGCATCTACTCGGTATCAAGCCGATTTGATTCTACGGTTCGTCACTGCACCTTCGTCACTGCACCTTCGTCACTGCACCTTCGTCACTAGATTATTCAATTTCGTATTTTTCTAGCAGCCGATACAGGCTTCGCCTCGAAACGCCCAAAGCCTGGGCGGTAACTGATTTGTTTTTTTTGAACTTCAAGTAGGTTGCTTCAACATGAACTTTGTTGATGGCATCCAGTTCATTCGAATGAACCGATTCACCATGACTTGGCTGCACAACACCATTCATGATATCGGGCGGAAAATCTCTGCTTTCAATGGTGCAACCGTCATCCGAAAGGATTTTTGCACGTTCAATTGCATTGGCTAATTGACGGACGTTGCCGGGCCATCCATATTTTTGAATCACGTCCAGCGTCGGCTCTGTAATGCTCCAGTCGTCACCGGAGAAATGCTGCGCTAATTGAACCTTGTCACCCGGTCGATCTCGAAGGGGCGGAAGTTGAATCGTAAGGACGTTAATCCGATAAAACAAATCTTCGCGAAAACGACCGTCCGAAACTTCTTTTTGAAGATCTCGATTTGTCGCCGCGATCACGCGAACTTTGACGTGCCGCTCTTTGACACTTCCAACCCGGCGCATGGAACCATCTTCCAGAACCCTCAGTAATTTTGCCTGCAAAGCTCCTGTCATTTCACCGAATTCGTCAATAAACAGGGTGCCGCCGTCGGCAATTTCGAACAAGCCCTCCTTTGCCTGTGTGGCACCGGTGAAGGAACCTTTTTCGTGACCAAACAACTCGCTTTCCAGCAACGTTTCCGGCAACGCAGCACAATTCACCACAACCAGCGGCTTGTCCGCTAACGGACTCTTACGATGAATCGCCCTGGCGACCAATTCTTTACCGGTTCCACTTTCGCCTTGAATCAAGATGGGCTTATCGGATTTCGATGTCCTATCAATCAGCTTGTAAACCTGCTCCATTTGCGGCGAATCGCCAATCATCTCATGTGATGCATCGGATTGTTCCAAAGCAACTCGCAGCTGCTTGTTTTCCAACTCCAGCTCACGCTGAGCGGCCGCCCGCAAAATTAAATCTTTGAGCTCTGAGAGCTTCACCGGCTTTGTTAGAAAATCAAAGGCACCGGTTTTCATGCTGTCGACTGCGTTTTCAATCGTTCCGCCTCCGGTCAACATAATCGCTTTGAGGTTAGGGTTTTCTTTTAGCAAATGTTCAAGCAGCTGAATCCCTGACATTCCCGGCATATGAATATCGACAATCGCGATATCAAAATGGCGATTCACCGAAAGATTAATCGCTTCTTCGCCATCTTCGGCCGTGTCAACGCGAAACCCCTGCTTTTTAAAATAGCTGAACGCCGTCTCGCGAAAATCATCTTCGTCGTCGACGAGTAGTAGGTTAAAACTGTCGGGAAGCATTGAGGACCGTTAGAAAAAATTGAGAAACCGATTGAACTGAACGTTAGTGAATCAAACCGACCGTTTCGGAAAGATATGATCGTCTATTAAAATTGAATTCATGAGCTGCGAAAAGAGATCATAAGCGAATACCATCGCATGAAGGCTATCTATTTCCACTGAAATACGCCTGTTCCGCGTGATCTTTTAAAAATTGATCGACTGTTGGTAATAATCTGGCCTTATCCAACTACAACGAATAGGATTCCACGGATGCCTTCTGTGGTTGGCAATTTTGACAACATGCTGCCTTCGCACGTTGACGAGACAACGCAATTCCATTGAGAGAAATGCTTCCAACAATCTCATCTCCATCATAAACAAGAGCTGCGGTTCGGTTTTGCTCGCACAAGACGGTTTCCGCTTTTTCAAGCGTTTGACCGACCGAGATGACTTGTTGCTCATTGCCTTCCACCGCTCGCATGTATCGCGATATCTGATCAATTGGAACAAAGTGAATATCTGTCTCGGCCTCTTGCTCTAGCAAAAATTCATTGCCACGGTCTTCTGCGATTAAGTTTTCAAAGTACGAATTGAGAAATTGAATTGAATCTCTTTCAACTAGCGAACCCACCAACTTACCCGAATAGTCGACAATCGGAATCGCAGCTACCCCCTTGGCAAACAAACGCCCGGTCTTTCGCATTGAGTCAAACTCGCACATTTTTTTGACGTTTGAATTCAACGCATCTCGTACATACAAAGTTTTCGATTCCGTTTTATTTTTGCACATGCATTCGCTCCGTTTCGGATATTGGAAATAAGGTATCTTTGTTAGATTCGCTAATTTTCTTCAAAATATCACCTGACGAGACAACGCCAACCAAACATTTGTTTTCATCCAGCACCACAAGGTGATGAATTGAGTTGTCCACCGTTTTCTTCGCCGCAGCTGCAATGGATTCCTGTTGTTCGATCCACTTGAATTCGGACGACATGGCATCGGACACCAAAATATCGGCAATTTCCCGAGTCGGCGTTTCTTTGCCTTCTATGTGCGATTTTTCTTTTGCTACGACGTCTTTTAACGTTACAACGCCGACACAGCATCCGGTTGTGTTTACAACCGGCAGAATAGAAATGCAATTTTCCAGAAACAAATGGATCGCCTTATCGATTCGTTCATTCATATGAATGCTACAAACCGAAGAGGTCATGATTTCAGATACGGGACGCCCAAACATATGCGGTATTCTTCCAATTATTGATCGTAGTGCAATTCGATTTACCGTCCGCTTAACGAATTGCCCGTCCGCTTAACGAATTGCCCGTCCCCGGCGGCTGTCTTGGGAAAACACTTTGGCTCGACGAAATCGATTTCCGGATTGACCGGTGCAAATCGAATACCGAATTGGACAACTTGTGTCCAGAACGAGAGATTCGTTGCAAAGAAGCGATTTTTGCTTGGAAAATCCTATTTCCTGTGCGAATCTGCACACCAATCGCACTCATTCGCACGCCTTGGCAACATCACCGTTGGATCGCATTTTGATGTGAGGGTGGGCTGTTGAAGCCAAATTACCGTTCTGTGAACACCTTCACCGCGTACTGCATGATTCCTAATAAGGCGCAAATGATTAGGCAAGGAATCAGAACCAGCGGCCCGGCTTTGACAAAGATGAGCATAACCACGGCGGAACCAACAAAAGTGATCGGCGAAATACGACGAACCAACACTTGCACCTGTGGAAACGCCAACCAAAAAAGAAACAATACAAATCCCACACGCACAGCGATTTGAGAACTGGGCGTCGGCTTTTCCAGCGTGAACAACTCGATGAAATAGTAGCTCATTCCCAAAAGGCCAAGCACCAAAAGCGCAATTCGCTTTACCTGATCGGCGCGCTCTATGGGGTTCTTGTTCATTATCCGGGTTTCCGTTTTGTCATCATGGACTAGTTATTAAAGCCGATTCAACAACATCAGCCACGTCTCAACTCTTTTAATATCCGACATTGAGAATTCGATTGAATCCTCCACGGGCGAAACGTCAACCGGAATACAGTTTTTCTCAAATGCTCGTTTCAACGCATCCCCAGATATCCTTCGTTCGCCAGAGAGAAGGCACTTCACCAGGAACCGATTCTGAGGATCAGAAAACGGCAAAGCCATTTCACGCGAGAAATCTGGATCGGACAAGATAATACCAATCGTGGATTCACGACGTTCCATCGCCAATTTCAAACAAACGTCCGCAGCTTTTCTTCCTCCGCAAAAAACCATTCGGTCGACGATTTGCGGATGTTGACGCACAAATTCTCGAGTTGCTTTCCAGACAAATTCGCGTTCGTCATCCGTCCATCCATTGAGATTGCCAGGTAGTGGAACCAAAAGCGTTGTATTTTGTCGTTTGAGGACGGCCTGCCATTTTTCTCTCACTTTTCCAAAATCGATATCATTCGATTCAGGTAACCAAACCAACAACCTCTGCTTTTGCCGCGGTTTCAGGTTTGCTATCGTCCCCTTTGGGTTGGCCGTTTTTTTCTTTAAAAGGATTGGCCCATTTGGGACCAATGCGACGCAGCGATTCGACAAACCAGGCACACGAATATCCTTCTGAACAAGCGATCCATTCGCTTTACTGCGATCAAACTCTCCAAAAGTGTCATCGGATATCGGTTTTGACAATTCCCCAAGCGGGATCGTTGTCGTTTGCTGCACCCCGTCACGTTGGAACGTTACCGAAACCGACTCGCCAGACTCAACTTGTGCAAAAAACTGTTCAACACTCAAAGGCGAATCAACGACCATTCCGTTAAGCGAAAGAATAACATCGCCGCCAATTAAAAACTGATCTGCCAATGATGACTTGTCAACAAGGAGAACTTTGAGCCCTCCACCGGTGTAGTTCGAATCAGGCAAAATCCCCAGGTAAGCAAATCGAAACGGCGATATCGAACTGACCAAAGAGCAGTTAACAATTCTTGTTTTCTCATCTTGAAGTAGATGTAACGTAACCGTCTCCCCAGAATACATTCGCCCCACTTCCGATTGAAACTGTGCTAGTCTCGAAACCGGCTTGTTATTAACCATCGTCACAATCGCACCGGAACGAACTCCTGCTACAGAAGCAGGAGAGCGTGGCAAAACCGATGTAATCAACAAAGCATCCGAATAAATGTTCTTTGCGGAAAAACGACATCCCAGTTTTCCTGCAAACAGGTCAGCAGTTTCTGACGAATCAATCTTTTTCCCAGCCAATTCCTTAACCAATGCGAGTGAGTTGCGAACGTCATTGATTGGAATGGCAAACCCAATTCCGCTGTCGTACCACTGTGCACCTGCATCAAGATCACTTGAGTCAGGAGAGAGTGCGACCAACGCACCCACGACATCTCCATTCAGATCGACAAGTGGTCCCCCGTAATTGGTTGGTGAAACCTTCGCGTCGGTCTGAATTGCTTTACCCAAGATGCGATTTTTTGCACTGATGATTCCCACGGAGACGTTAACCGATTCCGGGGACAGCGTTCGCCCAATCGCAATTACCGTTTCACCAACTCTTATTTTTCGCTGCACCAGTTTTGGCACTGAAAAGGTGGAACTTCCCTTCATTCTCAAATACGTCAAATTACGACTGTAATCTGTACCAACGATCGATACCGGTATCGCGTTTGCCTGATCCTTTACAAACAGTTTTGCACCGGTGGAGCGTACAAAAAAGGAACTCGTGACAATGTAACCACCGTCTTCAATAACGAATCCTGAACCAACGCTTGGAGACTTAGAGTCCGAAGAAAACGCCTCCAAGCGAACCACCGAACTCTCCACCCTTTTAACCGCTTTTACGATCGCAATTTGCCGTTGCTGTGCTACATCCGGATTTTGATCATTCAATGATTTTTCTTGAATTGCCGGCGTCTCTTGCGCGACAGCCAATGATAGTGACGCTAAGAAAAAGCAATTGATAATTAGCATCAAAAACTGGCAAATACGTCGCCTCGTTTTTGAATCGATTTCCAACACAAAACGCTTAATCATTTATCATCCAATCGGGATAAACGCTTTGTAAGAACCTGTTCTCCACGACGTAAAACAATTGATATAGTTCTATCCCTATCAATATTCGAAAGCGCTGCATTGACCTCGCGTATGGAACGCACAGGTTTTCGGTCAACAAAGAGAATCAGATCATCCAACCGAATATCTTGCTTCGACGCCGGAGATTCATCGATCACATCGTCGACGAATGGCCGCGTATTTTGCAAGACATCGGGTACTAGTTCTATGCCTACCAGCTTTAGTTGAAACGGCGTTGCCGGCTTAGTTTTGGGGTTTTCGACCCTCTCTCCTGACCTTATCGCATCGATTGACTCAAATATGGACTCTGCAGGAATACAATAGTTGAGCCAGGTTTGCGTATTCTTTTCACGCAGTTCTTTTCCAAGCATTCCGATAAACTTACCGCCAGCATCGACCAATACGCCGCCAGCTGCACCCGGATTATTCGCGATCAAGTCCACCACAATTACTTTCCCAGAATATGCAGAATCATATTTCCCCAATTGCGCATCCAGTTTCGTGATGGCAGAAACAGTGCCTCTCATCAAGGATTGTTGCTCATCGCCAACAGCAATTCCAAAGAGGTTGCTCAGTGAGAAACATTGCTGTCCGGTAAACGGCGTTTTTAAAATCGATTTGCGTGAAAAACAAGCTTCTTTCGCCGATTTGATTTTCAACAACGCGACCTCCAAACCAGGATCCATTCCAACGAATTCCGTCTTGAACTTTCGCCCGTCAGCAGTGACAACCGAGGTTTCACCGTCCAAAACATGGCTCCAGGTTGTAGCAATCAATCCATCCGGACTCACAAAGAAACCACTCTGATACGCATGGAGTCCGCTGATTCCGCCGGATCCATAGACCTTCACCAACTTGGGCTGAGTCATCTGATTGATGACCTTGATTTGAGCATCAGCGACAAGTGATCCACTCATTATCGCAAACCCAACCACCATCGAGAAATAACAACGAAAACGGATCATTTATCTCCCTCTTTTTCTCGCGAAAACGCCCCGTCATTAACTTGCTTTGCCAGATACGATTTCACATCAATCTCGGCGAATGTTTTCTCGCGAAAAATAACTTTGAATGTTTTGGGAAGTCTCCCAATTCCATCAAAAAATTCGTAGTTAGAGAATTGAACAACACAGCTATCGGCCTCTGGAAACGAGAAATACTCGGCGGCCACGATTTCATAGTTTTCGTCGACAAAAAAATCGGTTACGGTTCCATCGACGGCAACCCGCAACACGTCATATTGCTTTCGCTCTTTCCACTTTGTACCGACATTCGTTTCTCCAGCGAACACAAACGGTCCCGTACCAACGTATCGGGAAACCAAGTTCCGCTGAGAAAGATTTTCTATTTTTCCATTATCAAACAGCAAAGATCGCCAAACAGTCAACAAATTCAGTAGTCCTCCCGATTTTTTGGGTCGTGTTTGATATTCAAGTGCGGACTCGGCTGAGAGCGTGAATGCATCATCGCCTATCTTTAATCCAGTCTTTTCGCGCTGAAGTACTGCTACGAATGAATCCAGCTGGGTCTTACCTTGTATTGCAATTGAAACATCAGACCGTGCGATAGTGACGGACTTCCTAATTCCCTGGAGCACACGATCCCGCTCCAGGTTATGAAAAAAGAAATTGGCGAACCCACGCCGAGACAAATATTTTTCTAAAACAACCTTTGGAATGGACCTAGGTTCCAAAGCCAAATCGACTGCTTTGGGTTTGGGAGAAAGCTTTTTCAATAACTCTTGCTTCGAATGAGCACTTGTTAGCTGAACGACGATCTCCTGCTCTGATTTTTCGTTACGAAAAGTCAAAGGGATTTTCCAATGAGGCGGGAATGTCCCGAGGATATTTTTCAGATCATTCGTCGACTCGATTTTTCTTCCAGCGGCTGAAATGATTTCGTCGTCGTATCGCAGGCCTTTTCGATACGCATCGCTCGCTGAGTCAATTTCAATCACACGAACCTTCCTGTCAGACGCTGTCGCAACAACCGCTCCGAGCGACGCATGATCAAGGATTCCACCGCTCCGTAAGGTACCAGCGAAATTCATTGCCTGATTAATTGAAATTGCGTATCCAACCCCAACGTTAACACGACCACGTTTTTCAAATGAACCACGTCCGTTGATCCCTATCAGCTCACCTGATGCATTAAATAACGGACCGCCGGAGTTGCCAGGATTAATGGCCGCGTCGGTTTGAATGCAGTCAGGATACTCCAACAACGTTCCCGAAGGGAATTGATATCGATTCACGCCCGAGATGATTCCCATGGTTACCGTTGGTTGGAAGTCAGTCGCCAACAGAAACGGATTACCAATTGCATAACATGTATCGCCCACGTTTATCAAATCGCTATCGCCAATTGATGCAGCGTGAAAATCATTTCCGCCCAACAATTTGATCATCGCCAAATCGCCCACGGGATCGATGCCAACGATCACTGCGTCATAGAGCTGACCGTCATCCAATCCACAATGCAAATGTTCGCCACATGGGTCAGCAACATGATAGTTTGTTAACGCATATCCGCTGGAGTCAATAATAACCCCCGAACCACCGCCTGCCCCGTCCGTTGAAAAAATGCAAACCGTCGATTTCCTCGCATCAGAAATTACATTAACACGTGACTCTTCGCTTTCTGCTAATTGGCGGGGAACCTGGGCTAACAGCAAATCCGGAATAGAGATCACTGCGAGAACAACGGCCAACGCGGGCGTTAAGTATTTCTGCTCTAAACGCAATCGATAAGTAACCGATGTACGTTCCGGTTTGTTTCGCTTTTTCTCAAACAATATAGACAAACCGCGAGCGATCACGATCCATTGACGTTGGTTGGTCATTTCGAGAACCTCGCGTTGCAGATGCTCAAGACATCGCCAACCTGCCGCCCTGCCCCATATCCGACATCAATGGTGATGCGTCGCTCGACACCATCAGCTGCAATTGGCAAATCAATCGCGATGGCCGTAGGTATTTTATCACTAGCCGCAATTGCCTTTTCAAACAAAATTTTTCCATCGACCTTTATTTGCAAAAACACGGCCCCTGCAGGATTCGCATCACGCTGAATCCCAGTCATTGCGGTGAATTGTCTCGCCTCTTCAGGAACCGGAAATACCATGTTGCTGCCGCCAATTACGGAAACACCATTTTTGAAATCAATTCGCCCTGTTGGATTGGAACGCGTGACGATTTCTCTTGACTTCAAGCTGAGCGGCTTGCCGAAAGAGGCATCAACTGTCCAACATTTCCGAGTGGACAAAGTCGATTTCAACAATTCTTCAACATCTTCGTCTTCTAAGGTAGAGCGAAAAAACGGCTTCCATTCCACTGCGATGGGACTTAGTTGGCTCAAGTAAACGTAACGCCCCGCCGAAAAATCAATATTTGCAACGATCGCATTGGGCATCGTCACGAACAAGTTTTCGTCTACGTTTAGCTTTACGTTTGATTCATCCATTTCTAGCTTGGAACCAAAAAATGTGTTTCCAAAAACGTCTTGGATGGAAAGTAGCGTATTGAATTTACGTTTTGGTTGAAAGAAACTGACGCCAACCAACCGAGACAGCTTGACGTCATTCACCCGCCCTTGAAAATCGAATTGAACCGAATCTTTGTTGATCGATTTAATAATCCCTTCCAAAATATCCAATTCACCGTCGCGTTCAAGAATCAAACCGTCGGAGTCGATCTCAATCGCAAGGATTTTCTTCCAATCAGAATCTGAAATTGATTCATCCAATTTAATGGATCCAATTAATGATCGAGAAACTCCGACGGCGATCGCCTCCCCGTTTTGCTTTGGAGCTGGATCAACAATCAACCTGACGAGATCCCCCTCTAATCTAAACGAGCGGCTGGACAAACTGGAGCCGTTTGCAAGTTGCGTTCGCACCTTAAAGGCAGCGTCTAATACCTTTGTTTTTGCAAAGCCAATACCATCAACCTGTTCCGCGTTGATGGATTGCGTCAATTCGTTTCTGGTCAGTTTTAGTTGATTATCGGCAACAGCGATGGAATCAAATTTGAGAACTTCGCCGTTTATCAGCGTAACAGCATTCACGTTTTGGGGTGAAACGCAAAGCAACGAAATGAATGCAAGACTAATCATTCTTTTCCTCGGCGAGCTTTTGAAAGTAGGCTTCAATTAATGTCCGATAATGCGGCGGCAGATCTCGTACAAGATTCGAAACCGCAATCGTTTTGGCATTACGCTGCATCGCCCCCCAGTCACCTTCTTTTGACTGATTTTTTGACTCAACAATGCCTTTCGCATTTTGGCCACCAGGAACTTGTTCGGACTGAGTTGGCTTTGCATTCTGACCACCACTTGGCCGTGAACTTGGGTCCGATGCGGCCTGCATTTTCCGCTTCTGTTGCTCTAGCCGTTCAATCACTTTGTCAAGCGTCTTTACAATTTCATCCTCTTGTTCCAGCACCTTCTCGGTGTGACGTTCTAACGACTGCCTTCGCTGGGCATCAGCCATCAAACGTGATACTTCCGAAAGAGAATCTGGTTGATGTTTTTCCAAATCAACGAGCATCATCCCAGCCAAAGAAAGATATCGAATCGGCAACTGATTTTGATGTCGAAGCACCACCCGAAACGACGCTTTTGCAGACTCCATCTTGATTAACTGACGATCACAAATGCCACGGTAAAAAAAATAAGTCCCCGGATCAATTAAAAACTCTTGGTTTATTTCCTTTAAAACCAAAACCGATTCGTCATGCAACGACGATTTTGCAAGTTGAACGGCATGATAAAGCTCCATTGATGCGCGAATCCACTCGTCACCAGCAACCGCAAACGACTCAGGTTCCACTGTTGCTGGTGACATTCGAAGCTGCTGATGGATGGCGGCAACTTCTGGGTCGATATGATCCAACCATTTCGCGAAACTTCGTGTCCGATCCGTTCGATCCTCAAAAACATTCTCCAACTTTTTTATCAATTTATCCTTATCCGAGGCCGGATACTTTTCTTCCAACCACTTGGACATCGATGACAGAAAACTGCGATGATCAACAAGTGGCCATTTGTAGACAACTTTGTCCTTTGCTACCTGCTCGTCATTCTCCTTATTTCTTTCCACGGCAGGGCGTGCATCTTGCTCGCTATCCTGCGCGTCAACGGAAATCGAAGAAAGAACCATGAACCAGCTGACGACAAATAGAACGCAGATTCGCGACGCAGTCCACGAGAAATCAATGACCAACGCGGGCACCTTCAAACGAGCGCATCCACTTTTCGCTTTTGAAAACACTTCAAATAAAATTTCCGGCGGACGTTGCATCAATTCGTACTGTGGTTCGAAATTTTTGACATGGTAAAAAATCAGATTTAGGGTGACCGAGTCTCTTGAGTCTCCGAATTCAGCTTAATGGTCATCTCCTGAAGCAATTTTTGACGTTCGCTCAACTCTTTTGTTAACGCAGAAATGGTGTTGACTACATCCGGATTGGCATCGTCCGCCAGTTTTTTTGCGTAAAGCTTATGCCTGGCATTAAGTCGTACCTGCACCTGCCGAATGATTTTGAGTTCTGCTATTTTCTGTAACAACGGTCGTTGTTCTACCTGCTGACTCGCACCACCAGCATCAGGAGTAGCCCCCTGATTCTCTTTTTGGTTTTCTTCTTGCTCTGCTTGTAACGCCGCAACCAAATCGTTGAGTCCACCGACGACTTCCTTTTGTAACGACAGTGTGATCGAATCGACTTTCGCAATTTCTAGCTGCGATTTAATGCGTTGCATATCGGAACGGATTTGCCGTAACGTACCTGCGACCGCGTAGGAACTGCCTTCTTCATCCAACATCAAGAGCGCTTTATCCGCTTCAAGCATTCCCTTTTTTTGAAGCGAGGCAATTCCAAATGATTCGATTGCCCTTTCACTTTCCGGTTTTGTCGCTTCGAAAAGTGCAACTGTTTTAGAATTCAATTCCAACTGCATTTGTAGCATGAGCTTAAAACGCTCTTCTAGCGAACGCAGAGTCGATTCGACTTCCTCCTCGCGTTCTTGGCGAAGAATATTTTCCAATTCCTCTTTAGCTTTGCCAAGTTCCTCTTCCGCCTCTTCCATTTTGACACGCGATTCAGCCAGTTTTTTGGCATTCAGTTCCCGATCAACGTCCGACATTTTTTGGGTCGCGTCACCAAGATTTTTTACGATTCGTTCATCGGGCGATTTCGACTTTCCCTGCTGTTCACTTGTACCAACTTGATTGTCTTTTTCTAAATCTGTATTTCGAGAATCCGACTGCTTGTCTTTGTCGCCGGAATTCATTTTTTCAACCGAAGACTCCTCAATTGTCGACTTCTGATTTTCAACAAGTTCGCTGTTTAATTCTTCCACGACGTTCGACGTTTGCCGTTTAACGTTTTCCTGCATCGTCTTAAGCTGTTGGATATCCGTCTTGGATTCCGCTTGGGCAATATCCCTAACCGACCGCTGCTGTCGAATAATTTGCTCGATAAGGTCAATTCGTTTTCGAACTTTAGCCTGTTTTTCCCTTGCCGATTTCTGAGGGTTTTCACTTTCCAAAAGTGAATAGAGAGAGACTAGATCCGAAAGAACCGATTTTTGAATTTCGATCGCTTTGCGAAGCTCACTTGATTTTCCGCTTTCGATCAACCGAGTTGCTTCGCGAACCCGAACCAGCAACTCTTTGGTTTGCGACAGCTGCAACCCCTTTTTTAGCAAGTCCGATCGCGACTGGTTACGCTCACTTTCAAAATCGCTAAGAACCAGCAATTTTTTTTCCAACAATGTCAAGTTGTTCAGAAACACTTGCTGACGGGCTTTTAACTCCAATTCAAGTTGCTGACAAAATGCTTGGGATGATGACTGCATCCAACACACGAAGATGCAAATCAGAAATCGAAACGCAACGAACTGTAGACGATGCAAATTCTGCGATCGCCCTTGGAAATTTGATGTCGTTGTTATAGATGTCACGAACTCTTCCGTCTCAGTTTCGGTCTGACCGCTATTCTAACCTATCCCCCCACATTCCACTAATATCGGTTGCTTTAGGTCGCAACCACGATCCGGAACGCGTTGAATCTTTAAGAGTAAGCACGAAACAACAAATGTCCCGAAATACGTTGTTTTTTTGTCTTAGATGATTTTGGGCGTTTCATCTCCAAAAGCCCTCGGTGACTGCTTCGTTTCATTGCGCTGGATAAGTCTGAAGAAAACCGTGACGGATTTGATTCAACCAAGTTCGCAAACGATACAAACGGTCTCATGAGTCCTCCGCTCTATCCGAGCGGTCGGCCTAATCCAACAAGCTGTCAAACGCTTTCCGATCTCGTTCTTTTTGTGTCTGATCGATCAGACCCTTTTGCTCATCGATCAGGCCTCGGACGACATCAAGCAATTCACCGTATGATTCAAATTTTGCCAACCGTTGAATGATAGCATCGAGCCGATTTATAATTGCCGTATGTTCCGACAATAACTGTTCCGCAGCCTCGGAAAAAGGTTCTTTTGTTTCCTTACTGCCTGCTGTGTTACTTTCTGGCGATTCATTTGAATTCGATTTCTCCTTCGGATTTGGCAGCGTTGCTCGAATACGCGTCGCTTCGCTTTGAAGCATGGACGAAAACTTGGAAAATTCTGTCTCAACCAAAGCCAATAGCGGTAACTTTACGTCGTTGACTAATCTTCCCTGTTTCTTTGTTACTTCAACCCGATTGTTTTCTAACTGATCAATCAATCGCCCAAACGCATTGGATATGTCGTTTATTTCGAGTGACGATTTTTGGGCCTGCAATCGGACACGCTGCAACCAAATGGGCGACGAGGCCAGTTTAAATTTTTCTTCACCCGTCGATGATGCTGTTCGGTGCATCAGGAGCAGCCCTCGAGATCCTTCCAGCTCCGCTCTCACCCCCTCCAGTCGTTTTCGCAATCCCGCTTCTTCACGCTCTACTAATTGCAAGAACTTGATTTCCGAAACGATTTCGAAGTCGTACTCTTGTCCATTTGCCTCTGGGTTTTTCGAGTTCCAATCCGACAAAAACGTCTGCAGCAGAAGCCTTGAGGAACCCTTCGAATCAGGCGCAATTGCCATAGCATCGGTTCGACGCAAATCACGCAAATCAACCACTACCATTCGTCGGTTCTCCGATCCCCAAGAGAAACGCTTCGAAGCAATAATCTCTCCGTCGTTTACAAGATCAATGTGGCCTGACGCGATGCCGAACTCGTCGGACGCCGTAATTTCAATAGGTATTTTTACGTTCTCTGTAATCGACGCACCGATGCCTATCGGTGTCACCGCCAGAGAAGGTGGACGATCAACAATCCCGCTCACGCGAATTCGAGTCGCCTTCGGTGAAGCGATTCCATCCGAGTCGACCATCGCAATAGAAAGGTCAACCAACTCGGTATCGATCATAACTGGAATTCGGACTTCTGTTTCCAGACTGACAAACATTGAAGGTTCGATCCTTCGATCGGCCTGGTGATCCCAAACAATCACCGTCGAAAGATTCGATCGATTCGTTTTTGCAATCAGTTCCATTGCAGTTCCGACGGGCAGACTCTCGTTGTTCAGCAAGGGCGTGATCCCGTTCTGCCAAAGAACCGAATGTTCAACTAGATATTCCGGAAAGGTGCACGATTTGGTTAACGACACAACCGTTGGTTCATCAACCCACTCGACCGCAAATGGCCCAATCGTGCAGTCGAAACCTTGGATCCAAACCTTTCCGTCCGAAACCATTCCATCAAGGGTGCCCTTTTTTGTAGCGAACGATACCGATCCATCTCCACCCCGTTTTGCCTGATCCATGACCACCGAACCCCGATGCCCATCATTCAACTGGTAACGAAGCCTACAGCTTCGAGGAATTTTGAATTCCCGTTTTCCATCTTTCGCGACTGCATCAACCGAAATTTCGATGCGTGAACCAACCGCCAGTCGCGTGACGGTGTTGGATTGCAACGAATGAAACTCCAGCGGTAGAACTCTGACAATAAACTCGTCGTCGTTGAAAACGCGTATCCGCGCATTTAGCAGCGACGATTGCCTGGGTAACGATACTTGTGAAAGCAAAAACGCTCTGCTAAAGCCTTTGGACATAAGATCGGGCGCAACCCAAAACGCCGCGGAAAAACTCAGTAAAAGTAGAAGTGCCGCTACCAGCTTTCCTTTGATCGCATCATATGACACAACTTGGTTAACGTTAACACCTTCCATTTTCGCGATAGCATCGCGTTCGGCGACGTCCAGCATAAATCGATGTCGTGGCGTTTCTTCGCACTCCTCATCAGGTGTGTTTAGTGTCAATAATGAGTCCGAAAATTCTGGATAGCGACGTTCTACGAGCAGCTTTAGGCTTTCATCCGATATTTTGGTTCGAAGTCGACCAATACCACGAGTCGCCAACAAATAAATGGCTGCCCCGATAATCCCAACCAGCATGATTGTTCGCGGAATCACAGGCAACTCGGTCATGCCCAACCAGACCGGTGAATAATCGAAGCAAAAAGCTACGGCAAATCCGATTGCAGCGCAGATGACAATCGACAGCAACGTATCAGCGACCACGATCGTCTTGACGCGTGTTCGGAGCTGTCTCAATTTTTGCTGAATGACTGTCATGAATTATCGGCTTGGGTACTGTGCAAGAAAAGACATCGAAAATAGTTGAAAATGACGTCTCCCATAGCCACTCATGTCGATGGGGTATCATCAACGTTCAACCGTCGTATCAGAAATGTTTTACCCGCAGTTTCCTTCCTAGTTTAGTCAACTGTAAAAACATCTGTGTCTGGCTAGGCCAATCGATGTGATCTTCGAATAACCCAACTGAGGCTGTAGAACAGTGTGAGTAACAAAAAATATCCAACCATCAATCGTTTCCTGAAAAGCTCATCAAAACCCAACGACGAGACGGTTTCAATCCGATTGTCTGGAACGGATCTTAGCGCTGCAGCAAAACGATCGCGATGGGAACTCCATTCGCTCGCTAGAAAATACTCTCCTCCGCTTGATTCCGCCAACGTGCTGAGCAAGCGATCATTTCGTCGCGGATCAATGAGTTCCAAGTTTGGGATACGAGACACGAAATCAATCGCAACAGAATTCTTATTCTCACCTCGTTCGTTTTCACTCTTCAACATGGTGAATTCTACCCGATGCTTCCCAACCGATCGAACCGTAAAGCTTCCCGCAAAAATCGTATTTTTAGTCCCATCTTCCAGTCGTGTCAGCTCAATTAACTCCGAGCTACCATCGCGATTGATTGTCACAGGTAACGTTTCCATTTCCGAAATCTCTCCGTCCGCCTTCTTGAGTATGGCTCGAATCTCAACCAATTCACCCGGACGACAATTTTCCTTATCAACGGACAATACAACCGATCCGGAATCTCGCAGCAAGCGCCCTTGTGAGCTCCACCGAATCAATCGAGTGTAATACGATTCGAAAAACTCTGGCCCGACGCCTCTGGTCCGCCACATCTCTCCACTCGCCTGAAAGAAAATCCGGCCGCTGCCGTAAAGTTGGCTCGCCAAATAAATCGGCGACTTACCCGAATAGCGAGTTGCAGGATCAGAGAAGTGGGCAATGACTTCGGCTCCCGGTTTTTCGTCATTCACCGCATAGAAACCGAAGACTTTGACTTTTTTCCAAATTTCATCATTCTGCTCGTTGGCTTCTGCGAATCGCAAAAACTCCAAACTGGAAGCTATGTTCGTAAACTCCAAAGGAAACGATTCGGTGCCCCCAAATCGACCTAGCTTAATCGAGCCGGTCGCTTGGCTGTAAAACTGCACTGGATAAAGCTTTCTGATAGGGTCAATCACATTGTCATCATTCGGCCGACTGGTCCAAATTGGTGTGTTAACCGGCCCCGCAACAACAACCAAACCACCCGCCTCATCCGCGACCCAACGTCGCACTAATTCAGTCTGTTCACTCGACAACTGACTCCAATCTGGATCAAAAGCGATGATGCAATCGTAACCAAATAGCTCAGATTCCATTTTGGGAAATCGCGTAAGCAAGTTGTCGCCTTCCTGGTCGGCGCCATCATCAGCTGTTTGCAACAAGACGTCCACTTTGATCTTTGGATCACGAAAGAGTTGATTGCGAAGGAATCGAAACTCCCGATTCGGCCCGCCAGCAAACAACAGAACGCTTGACACCTTGTCGATTACCTCAACATCAGTTGATGCGAGATTGTCAGCCACGCTCACTTCCGAGTCTAAAGGTACAACAGAAACCGAAAACGTCCATTCACCCTGTGGCTGATTCTCAAATGGAAAAGAAAAAAATTGCAATGGTTGTTTGGGGTCGATGTCCATCCTATTCCTCGCAACTTCCGTTACCAGTTCCGGCCGCGATGCTTGGGATGAACTGAGAATCAATTCCAATTGCGAAACCGACGTCACCGATTCCAATCGGATGTTACCCGAGACAGAAAACGGATCCCCGAGATAAACTCGGCTTGGTGCTCTCAAATCAATAACCGAAATGTTCTCCAGCATTCGGTTGGTACCAATTCCAATCGGATATACCGAAACGCCATTGGCTTTGGCAAGATTCGATGCAACCGCAATATTACTCCCAGCATTTGATCCACCATCGGTCAAAAGAATCACCGACGACAATGCCTGACCATTTTGTTCGAGAAGCGTGCGGACGATCGCATCGGATAGTTTTGTCGCCTCAACGTTTGGTAAAAGTTCGTTCAAATCCGTTTTCAAACGAGCGAAACCTGCACGAAATTCTTCATCAACACCTCGCCCCTCGTTTCCAACGGAAGCCTCCAAGGTTTCTTCGTTCCAAGTGGATTCCCATGTCCGCCACGCAAGTCGACGTTCATTTGTCACATCCGAAATTAACAAAATACAACTCGCAACGACAATCACTACCGCACTGAAAAACGTCAACCAGCTCCCAACCAGGGTTCCGCGTTGCACGAAAACGCCGCCAACAAAACACACCACTCCAAATGCACCTGCCAACCAGCCAATTTGATATCCCATCAAGTCCAAAACAGAGGCGTTGCTGGATTCCCCGAGATCCAACACGTTTGATCCATCTTCATTAGCGTTATTAGGCCGACGAGGCAACGTCGCAACCTCTTCAATGGTCGATTCAACGCCTGGATCGGTTAATTGAAAGAAACGGATCTCATGAGTCAGCGTTAGATCACTCCAGAGCTCGGAATCAAGAATATCGGCGACTGCTGTTTCGAATCTGGTCGCCGAATCCGTGGAGTCATCACTCGGGAGGTTCATACTTAAACTGTTATCCAGAATAACCGAAAGCCTTGAATCGTTGACCGAAACTTGAGCTCGACGTTTTTCAAAATTCAAAAAGAAAAACAGAATCACGGCCAAAATCGAAATCCGCAAGAAGAAACCTGCTGCGATTACCCCCAGTTTTTGATCGGACCAATCACGAATCGCAATTGCAATCGTAAACAAAATACATACGACGATCGCCGCAACCAGAATGAACAGATGCCACCACTGACTCAATTCAAAAAGCGGCGAAGTCTCGATGAATGTATCGACCCGTTGATCGCCGAAGAACGGCGGAATCGCAGCAAAACATTTAGGCATCGGCCGAGCCTTTCCGGGAATGGAAACCAAGACGATACGCCAGTATTTGCTCGACGAAGAACAAGGCTAAAAGAACCAAAAGCATCGGATAACTGGACGCTTTCGTTCTAAACGGGTCATCGATCGAGACTTCGTTCCAAGAAACCAATTTGATTCGATCCGAATCACCCAATTCTTCCAACTCGCCTTTTTCAAGCAGATTCAGATCGGACTCGTTGTCATCAATATGTGTTGCAATAAACCGAGTCGCACCGTTCCCACTGAGAACTGAAAGACCCTTTCGACTCAACTTGATGATTCGCTTTTCCCCTGGCACCAACGCTTTACTCGATGATTCTGAAAAACCGTCCAATTGACGACGAAATCCAAGACGGCTTTCGACAATTGTGCCGATCGGCGACTCTTCCTCGATTTGAGCCGGCACAGCCAAATCGGTTTTTGTTGAAAATTCAGAATAAAAATTGATCAGCTGAAAAACTAAAACAACAAACGTCGGATTTTTGGCCCAGTTGTTCCAGCGATTGTCGAAGGGTGACAAAATCACTATCGAGCGTCCAAAACCGAGCTGCCGGGATACAATCAGAGGTGTCGTCGCCCTTCCACGAAGGTTTGCAATCACGTCCTCACCGGCACCTGGCGACCAATTTCGAGGAGGTATAAATTTCCGTTGAAATTGAATCAAACTGATCAGCTTTTCAGATTCGCCGCGAAACAGATTTTTAAAATTTGGATTTACGAAGGTGATGTCTGTTTTGGTACCTTCATTTCTTTCCGAAATTTCGATCGCCGATGCGATCGCAAAAGGAAGCACCCCATCTCCACCTCGATATAAATGCTTGGTCAGCAGCTTTGGGTCTGCGGAGTTTCCCGGAATGACAAACAACAGTCCGCCTTCCTTAACATATTGCTCTAGCAAGGCGATTGATTTCACATTGACCAGATCGTCGGAAAGCAAAAATATCGCACGGTATCTCTCCAAATTGTTGGCGGATTGCGAAGCCACGGTTTGCATTGACTGAACATCAACATTGAATCCAGTATTGAGCGTTGTACCATTGCCCTTCGGCTGGAAGAGCCAGCTGAGGTAGTTCACGTCACGGCTTTGGTTTTCAGCGATCAACAACACTTGATTGGTGATTGGGATGTCCACAACGCGTTGAAAGAAGTTATCAATCAACAAATCATCGTCAGGTAAACGAGCCTCGATAACGTGCGTTCCCGCTTCACTAAGAAGAATTGGAAACTTCGTCGTAACGACGGAATTGGCCTTTATTTTCTTGATCAAAACTGTCGGTTCGTTTCGAATTTCCAAATCACTTACTGAATCATCAACTCCACTCATGTTCGCTGCGGGGTTGGAGTTAACTCGCGAATTCTGCCATGACTCGTTTATTCCAAACGTTTTTCGAATTTCGACTGGTACATCGGTACGATCCACATCACTTCCATTTCGGATCACCAATTTGAGAAAAAACGGAACATTTGCGGCCAGGACTTTGTTCTCGGGTTTCAACATTTGAATACAAAGATTTTTTGACCGACGATCAAATTCGGCGCAGTGGATCAATCGCGTCAAATCAAAACGGTCCGTAAGTCGCGAGACCACTTTCTTTGTTTCATTGCCTCGCCAATCTTTGTTTCGAAAGTCACTTACCACATAAAGTCGAACATGATCCGCATCAAATGAAACAGATTCGACCTCAAGCAATTTTCTCAACGGCGAAATAGCCAAGTCGGTTGGTGACATTTCACCGAATTCTGTTTTCAAATTAGCAAGCCATTGTGAGTCGCAACTCGAAATATGATTCGCTACCGATTGTTCGGTTAAGTCGCATGTCCTAACGATCGCGACCCGTTGGTTCGGTTGTTGAACAAGGTTTTTTGCCAAATCCAACACGGCCGTTTTTGCAAAATCAAAACAGGTGGACGTAACACCACTATCATCGTCAAAATCAATCGATCGTTCGCCCATCGAAAACGAATCATCCAGAATAACAAGGTGAAGCGTTCCCGATGTATTGTCATCGGAATCATCCCTATCGAATTGAATATTTGCAAACACAACAACCGCAATCAGAAGCAAAAGTATCCGCGTCATGATCAACAGAAACTTAGACAACCAGACCTTTCGGCGGCGGCGTTTTTGGCTAAGAATCAGGAATTCCATCGCCGGCCAATGCACCACCTTGAAACGGACCAAACGAATCAGGTGGATCAATATCGGAATCGCAATTGCCGCAAAAAACAGGCAACTCCAAAACCAAACCGGAAACGTAAATAAGCTGGTAAACATTTAGCGTCGCTGCGTTCCCAATCTTCGGTTCAGTAGTTTCGACAGAACGACGTTAAACGGCTGGCTCGTTTGAATCAACTCGAAGTCGCAACCGTTGGAAAGACAAACCCTTCGCATAGAATTCACTCGCTGTTGGAATAACGCTAGGTATTCGTTTCGAATCTCCTCCGGGTTTATTTGAAGTTCGCCGTCTAATTCCAAGCCTTCAAACCGTGTCGGCCCCTTGAACGGAAAATCAACTTCATCAGGATCAACCATCGGCATCAAGATCACATCGTGTCCACGTTGCCGAAGCATTTTAAAAGCTCGTTCCAAACCGTCTTGCAACGTCCAGACGTCGCAAATCACGACGAGCAATCCGTTGCGATCCAGCTCTCTTGCTTGCTCCATCAGAAATTCAGCAATCGCGGTTTGAGTGCAAAAGGCAACTTCGTCAAGAACATTTGCAATTTCGTTCAACTGCGTTTTTCGATTGCCAAGCAAGACGCGTCTCGAACTTTCGGGATTAAACGAAACACATCCAACCTTGTCCTTTTGACGCAAAACCAAGTAGGCCAAACAGCAGGCGAGTGTCGCCGCGTATTCAAACTTGGAAAATAAACCAGACGCGTAATTCATACTTGCTGATGAATCGACCAGTAGCTGACAATTTAAATTCGTTTCATCTTCGAATTGTTTTACGTAAAGTCGATCTTGCCTCGCCCAAACTTTCCAATCGACATGACGAAGCTCATCCCCAACACTGTATTCGCGATGTTGGCGGAACTCGACAGATTGACCAAACCGTGGACTTCGATGCATGCCGGACAACAACCCTTCAACGATATATTTCGATCGCAATTCAAGTCGAGATATTCGCTTGATTGTTTCTGGATCAAAGTATCTTTTTGAATCTTTCATCGCGAAGCAATTCGTCTTCTTTTTCGGGCGTCGTTTCAATCAATTGATCAATGATATCATCTGGCGAAACGCCCTCACTCTCGGCAGCGAAATTAACCGAAATTCGATGACGCAAAATCGGTTTAGCAAGCATTTTGATATCTTCCGTGCATACATGCGTTCGGCCGTTGAACAATGCTCGAGCTTTTGATGCCAAGATCAAAAATTGAACGGCCCGTGGGCCGGCCCCCCATGCGATCGAGTTGTTGACAAACTCTGGAAGATCTGGCTCTCCAACACGTGTCTGTCGAATGATCGCCAATGAATAACGAATCAAATGGTCGGCAATCGGCACGTCACGTACCAACAGTTGCAAATCGTTGATTTCCTTCGCATCAATTACCGATTTGATTACAGTATTACTTCGGACTGTTGTGCGTTTCGCAATTTCGAATTCATCGTCAAACGTTGGATAGTCGACGAATACTTTCATCATAAATCGATCTTGCTGGGCCTCCGGAAGGGGATATGTCCCTTCCTGCTCAATTGGGTTTTGCGTCGCCAATACGAAAAACGGAGGCTGCAATTGATGACGCACCATGCCAACGGTCACTTGACACTCTTGCATTGCCTCAAGCAACGCGGCTTGGGTCTTAGGTGGAGTCCGATTGATTTCATCGGCAAGAACCACGTTTGAGAAAAGTGGGCCTTGGAGAAATCGCCGCTCGCGTTGGCCAGTCGTTCGATTCTCTTCAATAATGTCCGAACCGGTGATGTCGGCAGGCATTAAATCGGGAGTGAACTGAATCCTGGAAAAATCAAGATCCAGCGTCTTTGCCAAGGTGCTGATCAAGAGCGTCTTTGCCAGTCCAGGCACGCCTTCCAGCAAGCAATGTCCCTGTGCAAACAGGCAAATCAAAATCTGCTCAATGACTTCGTTTTGCCCGACGATAACTTTTGAAAGCTCGGTTTCCAACGAAGATTTGATTTTCGAGAGGCGTTGAATAGTCTCCGAAATCTGAGCAGACGAATCGTTAGACGTGTTTGAGTCGGACGCCATGCAGATCGAATTGAGAATCTGAAAAGGGAAGAGAGTCGTCCGCAGCAAGTTAATCACGTACGGACGATTAAAAGTAAGTCAGTTTCCATTTTAGTCAGGACAACCTAGTCATCCATAACTTCTGTTTCTTTTGCCTTCGCTAATCCGTTGATGTCGTCCTCATATTTTTTGATCAACTTTTGAGCTTCGTCTTTGATATCGTCTCGCTCATCTTCACTGATCGTTTTGTCTTTTTCCGCTGTATCGGCGGCCTTGATCGCATCGCGACGAATATTTCGTAACGAAATCCGACCGTCCTCGGAAAGATCCTTGATTCGCGTCACCATCTTCTTACGAACGTCAGTTGATAATGCAGGAATATTGATTCGAACCACACGACCATCGCTTTGTGGATTGTAGCCGAGATCGCTCGCAACAATCGCTTTTTCGATTTCTTTAATAATGCTGGCATCGTAGGGGCGAATCATGATTTGAGTCGGCTCCGGTGCCCCAACGGTAGCAATCTGCTTGATCGGCGTTGGGCTTCCGTATACATCAACCCTGAGGGAATCGACCAAGCCAGGATTGGCTCGGCCAGTTCGAATTCCGGAAAGCGAATTTTTTAGAACATCGATTGCCTTAACCATTCGTTCTTCTGCGTCGGCAAGAATTTGATCGCGACTCATGTTGAATCCTTTTCAATGTTTGAGATCAGTGGGTGTATCACAGCATATCATTTTTATTCGGCGTTTACGACGTCGTTTCAGTTTTGCTGGTGACGATCGTCCCAATTTTTTCGCCGGAAATCGCTTTTTGAATATTGCCTTCTTTCTGATAATTAAAAATCATAATAGGCATTTTGTGCTCCATGCACTGGGCGACAGCGGTTGTATCCATAAAACGAAGGTTCTTTTCCAATACCGTCTCGTAATTCAACTCACGATAAAAAACAGCATGCGGATTTATCTCTGGGTCTTCACTGTAAACGCCATCAACTCGCGTGGCTTTTAATAATGCATCCGCTCCTAGTTCCAACGATCGAAGTGCCGCGGCCGTATCGGTCGTAACAAAGGGACCACCTGTTCCCGCAGCCAAAATGATCACCCGATTTTTTGAAAGGTGGTGCCTGGCTCGACGACGAATGTAGGGTTCACAAACAGTGTCCATGTGGATCGCCGACATCAAACGTGTCTCACATCCCAAGGTTTCCAATGCGTCTTGAATTGCCAATCCGTTGATTACCGTCGCCAACATGCCCATGTAGTGCGCAGTCGCCTCGGAGATGCTTGTATTTTTCGATTTAAATTGCGCTCCCCGTAAGATGTTTCCGCCGCCAATCACAATCGCGATTTGACACCCTGACTCGGTCGCTTTAATAATTTGCCGGGATATCAGATGGACTTCATCCATGCTGATTCCACGTTCACCTGAAGGCGCGAAACTTTCTCCCGAAAGTTTTAAAACTACCCGTTTCAATACCCGATTTTCGGCCATTTTATTCTCAAATTGGTTCAACGTGATCTTGTTACCAATGCATTCTACCCGAAAGTCTATGAAGCGATCGTTGTGCAGAAAACATACTTTACTATTTATCAACTATCGTCGACGTTCCGTGCAGCCAAGTTTACCTACAAAAAAAGCCCCGGTAAGAACCGGGGCTTCGCTGTTCAATTTTGCTTGATTAAACTTCACCCAGGACATGATGGGCAAATCCCTTCACGGTCATTCCATTGTCAGCCGCAAATTTGCCAACCGTTTCTTTGTTTTCGGCTTTGACGAAAGTTTGCTCAAGAAGAACCTTTTCTGCATAAAAATTCTTCATCCGTCCTTCGACCATTTTGTCAACGATATTCGCAGGCTTGCCTTCGGCCAAGGCCTGATCGGTCAACACCTTTCGCTCCGCATCGACAACTTCCGAATCAAGTTCTTCAACTGAAAGTGAACTTGGATTCATCGCCGCAACGTGCATCGAGATATCCCGACCCACTTCATTGTTGCCGCCATCAACGGATAGCAACACGCCAGCAACCGTGCTTGAGTTGTGACTGTAGCCGCACGTCGGGCCGTCAAAACGATCCATTCGCCCGACGTTAAACACCTCACGAATCCGGTTGAACATATCATCTTTGACGTCACCAAGCGTTTTGCCAGCCTGACTTGGGCAGTCCAATGCCAACAGCTTGTCAACATCACCAACTACATCAGCATTTTTCGCCAGTGCTTCGGCCAAGTCGTTTGCCAATTGAATGAATTCGTCATGCTGGGTCACAGGAGCACTTTCGCACTTGAGTTCCACCATCGCACCGGCCGTTTCGTCGACACCACAGAAAATGCCAAAGCGACCAAATGCCGTTTCGCGATCTGCACGCTTTTCCGCGACGGCCTGTCCGCGTTGACGAAGCCAATCAACTGCGGCCTCTGAATCGCCATTGGTCTCCGACAAAGCTTTCTTGCACTCCATCATCGGCAAGCCAGTTCGCTCACGTAAAGCCTTTACATCAGCAGCGGTAATTGCCATCTAGGTTCTCTCCTCAGAAATTGGTTTTATGTTTGTTTGAATATTTAAGACAATAATTAAAGAATTGCGAATACCGACCATTGGGTTCGATTCCATTCGCCACTTTTATGCTTCTGGAAGTAAACAACGTTCCGACGCCCGCTTTTGAACACCGCTAGAAGGAACATTAATGTCCTTGTTAAGGTCCAAGACGCAGTTAACGTTGACTTGCCAAAAAATCACTCCTGCCAATCAAACACTTGTAGTGCAATTTGGCGAAGCGAAAATCCGAAAATCAGGGGCAATTCACCTTTGCAAAACCGCGAATTGTGCAAAACACGAATTGTGCAAAACACGAATTATGCAAAACACGATTTGTGCAAAACAGCGAACTCGGCTAAACACTGACGCCCAACCGAATCACCCCATGAAAGACAAGCCTACTCCTTAGAAGGTTCAGCTGCCGGAGCCGCTGGCGCATCTTTTCCTTTGACCGCTTCAATTGATTTTGATCCGGCGATGACGGCATCTGCCAAGTTTTGCATGATCAAGTCGATTGAGCGAATTCCGTCATCATTGCCAGGAATCGGCAAGTCAACCAAATCCGGGTCGCAATCGGTATCAATCAATGCCACGGTAGAAATGCCAAGACCCTTTGCTTCTCGCAAAGCATTCTTTTCTTTGTTTGGATCGACGATCACGAGGCACTCTGGCATGCGATTCATGTGACGAAGACCGTTCAAGTTTCGATACATCTTGCGGTATTCACGATTGAGCGATGACTGCATCTTCTTTGAATACTGAGAAAGCTCATCACTTTCGCGGATTCTTTCCAGTTCTTCCAATCGACTCATTCGACTGCGAATGGTTCGAAAGTTGGTGAGTGCTCCACCCAACCATCGTTCAGATACGAACGGCATGTTACAGCGAGAAGCTTCTCGCTCGATGATGCTGCCAGCCTGGCGTTTTGTTCCCACGAACAAAATCAAACTTCCACCTGAAGCGACCTGAGCCAAATACTTTTTAGCTCTCAAGAGTCCACGAACAGTTTCGCGGATATCGATAATGTGGACCGCGTTTTTACGACCGTAGATGTACGGAGACATCTTTGGGTTCCAGCGGCTGACACGGTGTCCGAAATGAACGCCTGCCTCGATTAAATCTTGTACAATGTTTGCCAATGCAAAATCTCCCTTCTCAATCGGACGTCGTATTCGAGGTTCCTTGACACAGAAACCTTAGCCGTTGAGATGAATAAAGTAATAAAACACGACCCGTAGGCCGAAAAATCCAATCCAATAGGATATCGTCCATCGAAAAAAAGGTCAATAACATCACATTCTTTTCAAACTAGCCAAGGAAACTGGCATTTGCCGCAGATGTTTGACTCAATTCGCCGGAAACGTCTAATATCGGAGATTCATGACTCCGGACTCAAGCTTAATCTCGTTATCACCGGTGGCGGAGCAAAGGTGATTGAGGATTTGTTGTCCTTACCTAACGCCTCAAAAACCGTTTCCGAGGCGATTGTTCCGCATTCCCACGAGTCACTAACCGATTTTATCGGAGCCCAGCCCGAATCAATCTGTTCGGCATCAACCGCGAAAATCATGGCAGCAAGCGGATTTATGCGGCCGTCGTTTCGCAAACAGAAAACACGTGGCTCTCTGGCGTCCATTGCCTGCACTGCTGATCTCCAAACTGCTGATCCCCAACAGGGTGAACACCGCTGCTTTATCGCATCGCAACGACCAAACAAGACAAGTCTGTTTTCTGCAAAGCTTAAAAAGGGCTTTTTATCCAGAGAGGAAAAGGAATCCCTCGTTTGCGATCTCATTCTGAACGAAATCGCTAAACAGGCTGGCATCGATCCTCCAATTCAAAATGAGATTCTCGATCTTCAATTCCGGTTTGATGAAGTGGACGCCCCAAAAAACTGGGTCGACGTTTTTGCGGGTTGCAGCGCGAAGTGCCTTGCAGAAACCGAAGTGAAGTACTTTAAATCTCCGGAGGAACCTGACAAAAAGTTCTGGCACGGAACCGGGTTGCTTTCAGGTTCCTTCAATCCGCTGCATGATGGGCATGTTCAGATGTCCCATGTCGCCGCACAAATCCTGGGAACAGAAACTGAATTCGAGATGACGATTCTCAATGCCGATAAACCCCCGCTGGACTTTCTCAGCATCCGAGATCGAAAAATGCAATTTCAAAACAAAAAATTATGGCTCACTGGGGCCGCAACCTTTACCGAAAAAGCCAATTTGTTTCCAGGAGCCGTATTTATAGTCGGAATCGATACCGTCCTTCGAATCGCTGATCCCCAATATTATGGAGGTCAAACCGGATTGGCCCACGCACTCGACGTCATTTCAGACAACCAATGCCGATTTCTTGTATTTGGGCGACTTCGATCCGGGGTATTTCAATCCTTAACGGACATGAACCTACCTGCAAAACTGATGAGTCTCTGCCAAGAAGTTTCAGAGGCTGAATACCGAAATGATTCTTCCTCAACAGCAATCCGAAAACGTCGTTCACAACAGACGGAGGGCATCTGATGAAAAACTCGAATGAAGAAACGTTCACCCGCTTGGTGAATGACATCGAGGAGACTCAAGAATTTGCTAACCACTTCAGCCAAATGATCCTTCACGAACTTGAGCAAACGATGAGCCTGACGATCTGCCTTACCGGAACCTTGGGAGCAGGCAAAACCACGTTTTCCCGCTTTCTCTGCCAATCGCTGGGTGTGAATGCAGACGAAGTCTCCAGTCCAACGTTCTCGCTTCATCAACACTACATCGGCAGAAACAATTTATCGATTAACCACTTTGATTTCTATCGATTCGACGACGAAGACCAAATTTTCGAAGTCGGGTTTGAAGAGATCGTAGAAAAACCCGGGATTCATCTCGTAGAATGGGGTGAGAAATTCACAAGTTGCTTGCCCGAATTGTTTTGGACGCTGAAAATCCACGCTTTGGGGAACCATCAAAGAGAGTTCATTCTTGAAACTCAGCAATAAATCCATCGACAAATCAAATGTTAGACATTCGCTTTGCAGTCCAGCCCTGCCGCAACGAGTCAGTATTATCTGGGGTTAGGACTGGGTAAAGATTTTAAAATCTGTTAAACCTTTATTAGGGGATTTTTCATTGCAACGGAAATTTCCGTCGACTTTGGTGAAGTTTTTGGCAACACACGGATTGTTGTGATCACGCTCGAATCGTCGGGGAGGAGTCGCTAACTGCGAGTTAGTTAAGTGTATTTAATATCGGCAACGCAATTTAGAAATGTCAATTCGAATTATAGTTGTGGATGATCACATGGTTGTCCGTCGAGGCCTTGAGCGAATGTTTGAGGGTTCGAATGTTGAAATCGTTGGTGAAGCTGCAACGGGTGAGCAGGCCGTTAGCCTTGTTTCATTGATATCCGCACAGGTCGTCTTACTTGATGTGCGTATGGCGGGCGGAGACGGACTCAATTGTTTGAGCCGCCTTAAACTGGAAATGCCGAACTTGGCCATCCTTCTTTTTTCGACCTACAGCAATCCAACGTATATCGCCCGTGCGGTAGCATTGGGAGCAGCAGGTTACATATTGAAGGGCGTTTCAAAGGAATCACTCATCGATTCGATCACTCGGGTTGCGGAGGGCGAAACGGTATGGACTCGTGACGAACTTCGTCGTGTTAGTGGGGCGTTGGCAACTCCGCGTCTGAACTCAGATATTGAAGTCCCACTCACACAGAGGGAAAGTGAGATTCTCAAGCAATTGACATTCGGCCAAACCAACAAAGAAATCGCTTCAACGCTTGAAATATCATACGAGACGGTCAAAGAGCATGTCCAACATATCCTGAGGAAAGTTGGTGTTTCAGATCGAACGCAAGCCGCTGTTTGGGCTGTTCGAAAAGGGATTGTGTAGCTTTTTTTCGGCTTACGAATTCATCTTGATCAATCGTGTCTTATTTCGGCTTGCCACTTCGCCCGAATCCTAAGCCAGGAAGTGTCACAAGCCCTGTCTGCCACTAACGGCCGCTTCTGCAGCGTGATAACATATCTGTCTTTATTCCGAGGCTGCAATGATGCAAAAGTACTCGATCAAAGACGTATCTCATTACAAAGAATCGTTTGACTATCGGACACCAATGAAATTCGGTGGGCGTATCGTTGAGCACGTTTGGGTTTATCACGTCGACCTTACGATCGAAGATGAACAGGGAAAGTCCGCCACTGGGCATGGCTCGATGACGATGGGAAACATTTGGGCATGGCCATCGCAAGTTGTTTCGAGTGAAGACACTCTTCAAGCGATGATCTCGATGGCCGACAAGACTTGTGAATTGGCAAGAGAATTTCCGAATTTCGAGCATCCCATTCCGCTGCTGTTCGAGTTTGAACATAAACTGAAACAACTTTCATGTAATGCATTTGACGACTTGAAAGAAACGGATCCGGCAATTGAACCGATGCCACAACTGGCCAAAATGGTCGCAGCCAGTCCGCTTGATGCAGCGATTCACGACGCATTTGGAAAACTCCACAATCGAAGTTCATTCCAGACGCTTGGCAAGGAATTCTTGAAACAAGATCTATCAACTTTCCTCGATAACGAGTTTTCCGGTCGATACCTATCCGAATTTGTAAACGAAAAACCTCGGGCCGATTTGCCGCTCTATCATCTTGTTGGTGCACTTGACCCAATTTTTGGCGAATGGGGAAAGACTCTATCGGGTCATGATTTCCCGGAACTTCTGGGAGACTGGATCGTCCGTGATGGACTAACGCACTTAAAAATCAAATTGGCAGGGGACGATTTTGACTGGGACGTCGAACGTGTTCTCGATATTGATTCTGCTGCAAAAACAGTTCAACTCGACCGAGGCTGCGTTGATTGGTGCTACTCATTGGACTTCAATGAGAAATGCGCTTCGATTGACTACGTTGTGGAATTCCTGGAGGTCATCAGACGCAGGAACCCCGATGGATTTAATCGGATTCAATACATCGAACAACCAACTCATCGCGATCTAAAACAACATCCACAAAATACCGTTCATGAAGCGGCAAAAATCAAGCCTGTTGTGATTGACGAGTCCCTGATTGACTACGAAACGTTATTGCTTGCAAAAGAACAAGGCTATTCCGGCGTTGCTTTAAAAGCCTGTAAAGGTCAGACCGGTTCTCTGTTGATGGCGGCGGCGGCGCAGAAGTTCGACATGTTTCTTTGCGTTCAGGACTTAACCTGTATTGGCCATAACTTTCTTCATTCCGCAAGCCTCGCTGCACACATTCCTACCGTTGCCGCCATTGAAGGCAATGGTCGGCAATATTGCCCTGAAGGAAACAAGGATTGGGAGGGTCGCTACCGAGACGTTCTGTATCCAAAAGATGGTCGAATTGCATCACAACGTCTAGACGGCGTTGGTCTGGGATTTTGACACCAGAATCACCCACTCACTTTAGCAATTCCGGGATCACTCGACCGTTACTTGCCGGAATCGTAAAACCATCGGGGCTCAGTCGCGACGTTGGGGAAATGTTCATGGCCGCAAATAGCGTTGCAGTAAAATCCTCAAGGTTGACCGGATTCGATTGCACATACGCCGAATGCTTGTCCGATTCCCCGTAAACGACTCCCCCTCGAACACCCCCGCCAGCAATCATTGCCGAATAACAATTTGGCCAATGGTCCCTCCCGATACGCTTGGCACCCTTTCGGATTTTAGGCGTCCTTCCGAACTCACCACACAACACGACCAAGGTGGTTTCCAATAGTCCGCGATCTTCAAGATCATTTAATAAAGCGGCCACCGCCTGATCTGCACGCGGCAATGCAAAGGGCAAGCCGTTCCAGCCGTTTTCAAAAATCCCAACATCCGCATTTCCGTGCATGTCCCATGTTTCGACGCTGACAAATTTTTCTTTAGGCGCAAGCCCAGTCCAAGCCAATACATTGACTAGCCGTGCGCCAGATTCGATCAACCGCCTCGCCATCACCAAATTTTGCCCCAGTGGATTGCGTCCGTACCGATCGCGAACAGCATCGGATTCCTTCTCGATGTCGAAAGCTCGCCTTGCCTCGGACCCTTGAAGCAACTCGACCGACTTTTGCTGATAAAGTTCATGGCTTTCAAATTCGCTTGCTTCACCTACGGGAGCAAGTTGATCGAGCTGTTGGCTCAAATTCCACCGAGACTTCAATTGCGAAAGGGTAACCTGAGCATTCGTATCGAAGGCGCGAACGCGAAAGTCCTTTGATGCCGGATTGTCTTCATGGGTTTTTCCAATCAGCATTGGTGCATACTTTGCACCGAGAAATCCGCCTGTCATATAGGTTGGTTCAGGCGGAGCGGCTCCGCCGCCATATTTTTGCAACCACAAATGTGGCGGGATTTTTGCCGTCGATGGACTCAGCTTGGTCACCATCGCCCCAAATGAAGGATCATCCTTTTTGGGCTCTATTTTCCCGGCAAGCATCATCGCATTTGCTTGATCATGCTGGGCATTGCGGTGTGACATCGAACGAATTACCGCATATTTTTCAGAAAGCGTCGCCAAACGCGGCATTAACTCGCAAACCTGAAAACCAGGAGTTGCTGTTTGAATTGGGCGGTATGGCCCGCGGATTTCACTGGGGGAATTGGGTTTTGGGTCCCACGAATCAAGCTGGCTTAGCCCGCCATATTGATGAATAAAAATGCAGCTCGTGGCACGCGGTGCACCTTTGCGAGAAGATTTCTTTTGCTCAGCCAAAAGGTCCCGGCTCTCGTCAGCAAAAAGTAACTCAGGCAAAGACAATCCCAACGCAGCAATGCCACCAGCGTGGATGAGCTGTCGTCGGGAAATCGATTCGGGAATTTTCGATGGATTCGCCATGACACCAATATACACGATATTTTATTCAATATGCCCTCAGCACTTATCGGCATTCCAGCGTCACAGAACATCACGGTCGTCGAATTTTGTTCATGAACCTCCTCCTGTCCGACGAACGACGCTTTTCCATAATCCGGCTAAACCTGATGGATTCTCATACGGATATGACGCCTGATTGGACATCAATAACCGCTAGAAATCAGGATCAACGGCCTCAGCGCTCGTCCGCGAGATAAACACGATCCATACCGCCAAGCACGGAAGTCGCGAACAAACATTTGCATTACGCTCTGGCTCCGAAGGAGGCCCCAAAAAACGCTGACGCCAGTCGAACACTTACCTACGGCGTAACCAACAGGCAGCCGCGACCCCATACCGCGCCAAACGCATTCATAGAGAGGCAGAGGGCTTGCCTTTTAACTCGAAACAACAGCCCGATGTAACACATAACCGGCCGAATTATTTCTGATCGTGAAACTCCAGCGGCTCCCCTGAATCAAAGCCGATGCATTCTGGCCGCCACAATGCTGATCGCTGCAATCGCCGCTGTCTCCGTTCGGAGTGGGCGTTCACCCAAATGCGCCAGAGTGAATCCGTTGTCCCTAAAAAGATTCCGTTCATTTTCGGACCAACCACGCTCCGAACCAATGGCCAATACAATCGCTTCCGCAGAATTTGCCGCGTCCAATAAACCCAATGGCGATTCATAATTATCCAGGCAGATCCGTGTATCCACGGAATTTGTGGCAGCAATGCCGTCAGCCAATTCAACACCGATTTCAATATCCGGAAATCGAGTGGTAAACGCCTGCTCGACGCCACCACGAACCAGTCGCTGCCATTCGTTTGTCGTCCAGAGCTTTGACGTCGCGTAAGATGGCTCACCTCGTTCGGTATGAACAAACAAAATACGCCGAACGCCAAGACTGGTCGCCTCTTGCAAGACTTTCCTGCTCGTCTGCGGTCGAGAAATCCCAACAACCAAATCGATGGGCATCAGCATTGCGGGTTCGTTATTCCATTCAAACTCAAGCTCAACGAATTGGTCATTGACTGATTTCAAAACCGCTTTACCACGTGGGCCATCCACGATTCCAACATCTGTTGATTCGCCCAATTTCCGCCTCAGCACATCGAGCATATGAATCACACGCTGATCACCGCGTCGAAATGGGAGCCCCATTTCGCGATCCTCAAAAAGAATAATATTCACTTGGCGTTCTGTTTTAAGGCAAAGTTATTAACAGCATTGCGTCGCTGCTTTTCAGTGCAGGAACTTCCTCAGGAATTTTCGCATGGCTTTAGCACGATGGCTAATAATTGATTTGACCGAGCTACCCAGTTGAGCCATCGTCAATCCGTACTCCGGTACCTCAAAAAATGGATCATATCCGAAACCTGATGTACCGCGACGCTCATCAACAATTCGACCAAAACATTTGGCTTCCACGTTCAGCAAGATTTCGCCCTTGGGGTCAGACAATGCAATATGACTGATGTAGTTTGCGCTGCGGTCTTTTTGACCGTCAAGTTCCCGAATCAGTTTTTCGTTGTTGTCATCGTCGTTCGCCGATTCGCCGGCAAACCGAGCAGAATAGATTCCGGGTGCTCCCTTTAATGCAGCCACGCATAGCCCACTGTCCTCGCCAATGACCCAACGGCCGAGATGAACGGCTTGTTCCGCAGCTTTTTT
>CAJQQR010000054.1 GCA_905480545.1 uncultured Pirellulaceae bacterium | reverse complement strand
AATAACGAATTGAATTCCTATTGATGCCACACCCTGTTCGTGCGACCAAAATCTATTGATAATCACCACAATAGATTTCACATTGTTTTGGCGGACGGAGAAACATGACCCAAATCGATCAGTTTGAAAGCATCTTTCGCGCGGCCAGCAAGTCCGTGTTTGAGTATGAAGATTGGGATTTAAGAAAGATTACCGTCGTTTGCGATGGGGACAAAAACGCGGCCAACGCATTTTGTGAGGACATCAAACAATTCGTTTCACACGCGTTTGATCTCAAATCAATTCAATGGACGGTGATTGCTGGATCGGAATTCACGACGGTAGATAGCCTCATCAAGTTAATCGAGAAAGAATCTCCCTGTCTGATATGCAGTCATCGAAATCTACATATCCCCTCTACGGAATACCCATTTAGCCTGGGGGTTTACATTGACGTACTCACGCAAGCTGCGGATGCTCCGGTCTTGTTATTGCCTCACCCACAAATCAAACATGCCGATTCCGAGACCCCGGATGTCGAAACAAAGAATTGGCATTCGGATACGAAACGAGTCATGGCCATCACCGACCATCTGGATGATGACCTTTCGATTGTAAAAGCTGCGATCAAAATGACGGCCAACTCGGGCACCCTTTACTTGACCCACATCGAAGACGAACGAGCGTATCATCGCTATATGAAAATCATTGACAAGGTTCCAGAAATTAATTCGGACGTTGCGCATGAGCGAGTCCTGGAGCGACTTTTGCTTGAACCAATGAATTTCATCGAGTCATGTCGTAGTGAAGTCGCCGCTCAAAACCTACCATTTAGTGTGGAACCAATCGTCCAGCTTGGACATGGTCTGGCAGAGTACAAGAAAATCGTCACCGAAAGAGACGTTGATCTGGTCGTCATGCATACCAAAGACAATGATCAATTGGCAATGCATGGCTTAGCCTATCCATTGACGATCGAATTAAGAGATACGCCGCTCCTCTTAATATAGCTAATTGATGCAGACAAAACCCGCCACATTCAACCCATTTCGTTTATAGCCAAATGATTTCATTTTTCGCAAACGCAACCCCTGCCCCAATTCGTTTTGCCTGCGAAGGAATTTTGTTTTCGCACGGTCATGTCGCTTGGCAAACAACGGCATTCTTCGCGTTAATCCTGGTGGGTTTGATCGCATGCCTAGCTTTCGAAGAAAAACTACATGCGAAAAAATCTTTAATTGCAGGTGTTTTTGCCATTATCAGCCTGTTGTTTGGCGCTGTGACGGGCGTCTTGACGTTTGATAAAGTTGTGGTCGGCAGCACCCAAGTCGTTCCTTTCGAAAAAGAAATCCAAGTCATCCCTATGGAGAAAGAACACTCGGACGGCAATTCGCATGGCGATGCCAAACCAATCACGGTCGGCATCCCGTCACCCTCGGCCGATACAAACCCATCTGAAAACATGGGATCAGAAACTGCCTCGGAAAAAAGCGGAAATGGCAACGGTAAAACCGAGGCCATAAAACGGAATGAGGCTGAGCACCCACTTCATATCGACGGTGAAGAAATCGCGATGCCGGTTTATATCCCGGGTATCGACTGGGGCGTGATTGCAATCATTTTTGGCTCCAGCCTCTTTGTGGATGTGGCTAGCAAATCGGGCTTGTTCAGCTGGATTGCAATCAAGGTCACCAAAGCGTCGGGCGGAGAACCGCTTCGGCTATTGTACTTTTATGGCGTTATGACAGTCGTCTTCTCTGCCGTCTTAAATAACGTAACGGCGATGATCATCGTCGGGTCATTGACGGTTGTCTCACTCGAAAAACTCGATCGCCGCAAGCTTCTGCTTGGCTTTTTACTGATCGAAGGATTACTCACCAACATCGGCGGCCTGCTCACGCTGATTAGTAGTGTTCCGAATATTATTGTTGGCACCACAGCCAACATTGGCTTTGTTGACTTCTTTGTAAAATCAGCTCCCTACGTGGTGATCGCCACCATTATCACGCTTGTGCTCGGAGCGAGAGTCTTCAAAATCCATGCTCTCGACGGTGAAGAAGAAAAAGAACACGCCCGAAAACTGGTGATGGGATTCGACGAAAACGATAGTGTTGACTCACCATCGTTCTTCTGGTTTTCTTCAGTGATCCTGGTCCTATTCATTCTGACCATTGCGTTCACTTCGGTCATCCCGTTTTTGAAAGACTTGGGAATGGGCTTTGTTGCGATGAGTTTCGCGGCCATTATGTTGGTTCGTTTCAAATCGGAGGTCAACCGTTTTTACAGCGCGATCGACTGGGATTTACTTGGTTTTTTCATGGCGTTGTTTGCAACCATTTACGTCATGGAACATGCGCAAGTACTTGCCGCGATCGGGAGCGGATTAGAATTCGTTTTGCGAGATGTCACCAGCTCTTCTGGTGACTTAATCGACACCGCAACGCTGATGATTGGCTCAGCCGGATTCAGCAGCGTGACCGACAACATTCCGCTTGCGGCCATGTTGGCAAAAATCCTTCAACAACTGGGCGCTCCCGAAGGTTCTGCCCTGTGGTGGTCCGTCATTTTCGGCGCCAATCTCGGTGGAAACCTGACGCCTATTGGATCGGCATCGACCCTCGTGGCAATTACGATCATGCACAAACACGGCTTAAAGATGTCGTTTGTCGGTTTTGTGAAGGTATCTGCAATGTTTGCTGCGATTCAAATTGCAATCGCGGTGGTTTACGTCATCGGATTAGTTTTGCTGGGATTTATTTGATCCTGCAGATCGATCGAATGTCGCCGGCGATTCCCAACCAAGAACGATACGGTCCTGGTCGAACACACTTATTTCGCACCGCATCAACTCATCGTTAAATTGTTCACAAGCTTTCGCTCGCCAAACCGAGTCATGGCAATCACAATTTCGACCGGGCGACTGAATCCCATTCGATGCAGAATTTTTTTTCGACGCATTTCAATCGCTCTCGTCGTCATTCCCATTATTTCCGCAGTCTCCGACGGTGTCTTTCCAACAGCGAGATTGAGGCAAATCGTTTTGTCTTGATCCGGCAACCCGGAGTAGATTTTAAACAATTGGAAGACGTCCCGGTACTCTTCGTCATCCTCTACACTGAGTTCCTGAATTGGACGAGCGATTCCAAGGATCGCAAACGGTTCATGATGATTCTCAATCAACGATTGTTTATACGTTCGGAAAAGATACTTGCGACGATCATGGCAAAACCCGATGTGCTCGAATTCTAATTTGTCCACACCGGACAAAACCAAATCGTCAGTCTTTTCGGAAACCGCTTCGATCGACTCCTGCAGAAACGCATCGGACCGCATTCCGATAGTTGATTTCCCAGACGAGAAATTATCCCGAAAAGCACGATTAGAGAAGGTAATAATTCGATCGACGTTTTTAATGAAAACCGAATCGCTGAGATGATCGAAATTTAACGGCACCGCTGTCCCGGCGTCAAAAAACCTCTTCAATTCATCAACCACAAGCTGAGTGGTTACCTTTAAATCGCTTCCATTTTTAATTTGAAGTGCCAAAAAGCTATCCTAATAAAAACGCTACTCTTGTTCGGAGCGGCTGCATAACAACACGCCCCGCCAGGTCATTTTAAAAAAATTTCGCAATAACGAAAAGCCGATTTCGCTGTGGTTGTCGGATCGCCGACGCAACATGATTTTAGATGTGATATTCGGTTGATCCCGCCAAAAACGCCGATAATCCGCATCAAAAGACCGATAATTTATTCGTTGCTGTCGTCGGGCAGGCGACAGCATAGGCACCGCATGGATTTCCATGCGGTGTATTTTTTTTGCCGACTGACACGTTCCACGGCTGGGAAATTCGGATTACCGAAGTCGAGCAATTGGTACCAAAACAACGATCCTGCACAAGTCCAGCTTCGCTTCATTGAACAGATGTAACCGACGGCGAAATTATCACAAAAAAATAAGTACTGGCCACGTTGGAGCCTTGGCGAAATTCCGTGTTCCGGACGCCGAAGGCCAATTGGCAATCTAATTCGATGACGATCGGACTATGTTCGGTTCAGTTCCAATCGGTTCAGTTCCAATCGGTTCAGGGCACTCCATCAACGATACAGCGTCTTCGATTTGGCCCGTTCAATTTCTCGCAAGTAGAAATTGGAAGGGCCACCATTTGTCACGTCGGCGACGCTCTTGGACGGCAAGCCAGATTGCGTTGCTTGATTTTCGCGAACTTGAATCGGCAAGACGCTTTCCCCCTCCGCTAAGACCTTCCTATCGGCCAACGATTCACTTAACGAAGCATCATCGCGTTTCGATTCAGGAATTCCATTCTGCTCCTGATACCCCTGACGCGAATTGGACTGCGACGGCAGTGGTCGCACCTTGACCATTTTAGAACCCAATTTCGCCGGGGTTGGCATCTCTCCGTTTGCTACCATGCGTTTCCCATTTACCGCAGCTGAACTGACTGGCGTCGATACCAGTTGCGTGTTTTTTTCATTGGGCTCTGGACAGCCGCTCTTAATCCATTCCAACCAATTGCCTTGCAAGGCGGACAGATCGGAAACTTGGTAATGCTTCAACACCGCACTATTCCAGTTGGACGTCTG
>CAJQQR010000053.1 GCA_905480545.1 uncultured Pirellulaceae bacterium | reverse complement strand
CCGAAAGAATAAATGGATTGGTACACCGAAAGAATGAATGGATTGATACAAACCAAAAAATGATCGGGTCGTTGGGCCGTAAAAAAAGAACAGAGCATAGGGCCGCCAGAACGATTGGACCGTTAGACCGCAAGAATGTTTGGTTCTTCGGCCCGAAAGAATGAATGGCCCTTTGGGCCGAAAGAACAAACGGACCATCGATCTGGGCTCATGGTAAACAAATGGCCCCGGGGGCCGAAAAAACGACTGGACCACCGACTTGGGCTTATCGATCTGGGCTTATGCAATCGAATGGTTCTATGGGCCGAAACAACAAATACAAAAACCCAACTCGTGACTCTTGGCCGGCGTCCCCTAAAAGATGTTCAATTGATCTTTCGCATCATCAGTCATCATATCTTGAGTCCAAGGCGGATCCATCACGACTTTGATGTCGACTTCTTCGACTTGCTCCATCCCCGAAACGGCGTTGCGACTGTCGCCAACCAATTGCGGCCCGGCGGGACACATTGGGCTGGTCATCGTCATTTCGACATCAACATCGTACTTTCCGTCTTCTCGGTCTTTGACGTTAACGGTGTAGATCAAACCGAGGTCGACGATATTTACAAACAACTCTGGATCAATCACAGCTTTTAAGGCTTCGCGTACATGATCCTCACTTAAGCCGGTCCCCATCGCCGCAGAAGTCGATTCCGGTGTGCTCACGGCGGATGCGTTGTCTTCTGGTTTTACCGCGGCAGCTTCTTCATTCTCATTGTCGTCACTGTTTGTGTCGTTTTCAGTAGTCATTATTAAATCACTTGGCTGGTTGAAAATCGTTTTCGGATTTGATTTTGAATTGTACGTTTAGTCTTCTTTCAGGCGAACTAAAATTTGGTCGCCTTCTATTTTGACGTCGTGGACACCCGTTGGTTGCGTGGCTGGCATCTTCGTCGCTGCACCGGTACGCACGTCGAACGTCGCGCCATGTCGCGGACATGCGATCGAATGGCCATTGAGTTTACCGTCACAAAGCGTTCCGCCGTCGTGCGTGCATACATCGTTGATGCAAAAGAATTCGTTGTTTACGTTCAGGATAAGGACCAGTTGCTCATCAACTTCGACGAGTTTCATGCCGTTTTCTGGAACTTCAGATTGATTGGCTGCGAATATGAATTCAGACATAACTGGAACTAATTATCCTTAAGCTTTGGGTTATTTTGGTGTCGATTGCCATCCCGTTCGGTTTTCTTTTCCAAATTTTTTTGTAGTGCGGACGTCAAATCGACACCCGTTTGATTCGCGATACAAATCAACACAAACATCACATCAGCCAGCTCATCGGAAAGATCAGACGGCGATTCATTCGGTTTGAAACTCTGCTCACCGAATTGTCGAGACATGATTCGCGACAATTCGCCTACTTCCTCAACAAGTTGTGCAAGATTTGTCAGCTCAGAAAAGTAGCGAACACCAATCGATTTGATCCATTGGTCGACGGTTCGTTGTGCATCGCTAATTGTAAGTTCGTTGGTCACGTTGCATCGTATTCGAAAAATTGGTTTTACGGTGTCCGATTTATACACAAACGGCGAGTTCAATTGTTAAATCTTACGCCGCATTCCAAATGGTTTGAAATTTCGGCGACGGCATCGTGTGGATGCAAACTCTCCAAATGATTAATCCTAAAATGATAGGCATTGAGGATCGCCAATTCATCGAGAGCCCTTTTGATGCGGCGGGCTGCATCCTCACAAAACATCAGATTTGCACCATTCAGTCGGGCAAACTCCTGTTCATCGGGCCGTTTTACAGCAGCCTGTACGGGAGTGTTCAGCGTCGTTTCGATTTCTGAAATCAACAGTTCGACCGGAATGGATTTTTGATCGTCATTCAAACGAATAGTGGTATCGACGTAACTGCGTTGACTGTGCGGCGTCGCAATCGAGCCATTCTCATCCAGCCAAGATCGAACGCTTGAGATGCTGAGCCAACGATGACTGTCAAAGTCTTCTTCAAATTTTCCAGCAAGCAACGATCGCGACAAGGACGCCGAACATGGGCATGTACTTGAGTACGTCACACGTACCGCAACCCGCAAATCAAATTTTCCGTTCTGCAGCTTTCCTTCGATCCGAATCGGATAATGCCGCCAGCCACTTAACTCACTTTTCAAGGCAAGTTGCTTGAGAGGGAGTTTGAATTCGATTGCCACAAATGCCGCATCACTTAATTCATCATGCGTCTCAATCATGGATGTCAACAGCGATTTTAGACGATTGATGCTCAGTTCCGATTCTTCCAATGACTTTTGCACCTGCAGATACAAACGGGACATATGAATTCCCTTTGCATTGGTGGCCGACAAGTTGACCGTTGCATCGATGTATGCCGGTAAATGCATGACCACTTCGTCTGTCGATCGAAACCGAACCATTGATTCGATTCTTGACATTCCGACGCGATCGATCGCACCGCCAATTTCAGGTGTTGATTCGGAGGCAATATCTGGCAAGTTGGCGTTTGAAAGCGTCATAAGTTTGAAAGCGTCATAAGTTTGAGTGCGTCATAAGTTTGATGTCAGAACGATCCGGTTGCTACTAATTTGTTGGCCGTGACAACCCTGAGTGGCTTTTCGTGAACCGCGGGTGTCCATTCTACAAAAAAGTAGCGACATGGATAACCGCCGGAATGGGTCACGCAAACCACATTTGACAAGAGTGAACGCAGGTAGAGAGACTCAATTACATGCCAATTTAATGAAAAAAACCTGACTGATTGCTCAGCCAGGTTAATGTCATTCAAGTTGTGTTTGATGCGTTAGCGAATCAAACCAAGAGGAGCGAACGCTGCTTCCTGCAAAGTAAAGCTAGGTAGACAAACGGTTCCAAATGGTGCTGTAGTAAATCCAATATTCGTGATTGGACTGTTAGTGAAGCCGTCGATTTCAGCTGTTGCAGTTCCACCAAGATTTCTGAGGTTCGCGTCGAGAGCGAATGCGTTTGTCGTCATAGAAATACACATTTCACCGTTAGGTGAGTTCCTAGCTTCGAAGTCTGTGGTTCCGCCACCAGTGCCGTTATTTGAAATCGAGTTGCCTTCAAGCAGAGCGATTAATTCGCCACCGGCAAATCCGGCAGGGACATCTGTGGTTTGAAGGAATGCTCCCAACCCCGCGTTCGCTTCGAATTGATTGTTCGTAATCAAGGCGTCAAGTCTCGCGGTCTCACCGGCAGCTCGACCACCTGCCTGAACATTTAAACCGTTGCCGACGTTAGCGTTTGAAGTACTTCCCTCCACAAAGAGCAACATCTCTGCTTCACCAAGAGCTGCGACATCGATTCCGTTAAGTCCGGAGAGAGAAACGTCCGTATTCAACACTTCAAACAACGAGCGACTTGGTAGCACAGGGGCTAAAGCAGCAGTATTTCCACCTCTGGCCTCGTAAAGGATACCGTTGCCGCCAGCAGTTGTCACAAGTGATTCGTGAACCCTTACATCCGCGACTTGTGCGTTGCTCAATTGGAAGTTCATACCGTTGGATCCGGTACCAGAAACTTGTGTCCTGTCGATAACGATCTCGGATCTAACATTCTGGTTTGCGTTCATGTCGAAGAAGATGCCGTCTCCCGATGTGCCGGCAATGGTAACATCTTCAATCCCAACATTTAGCAATGCATTGCGGTCAACTGTACCGAAGATTCCCGCATCAGCGGCACCAGTTCCTGTGTTGATAATATTCAGGTCGCTAAGCCTTGCAATGACCGATGTGATTGATCCGCCACCATTTTCTGCAAGTAACGAGATTCCGTTTCCGCCTCCCGTACCATTGCCGTCCATGTTCAACGGAACAATATCCTGGCTCATCTCCAAGTCCGCTGTTGCTCCTTCACCTGCAACAACTCGAACACCGTCGATTCCGTTTCCACTGATTGCAAAGTTGTTGATCAAATCGATATTTTGACGCGTTCCCACACCAGTCACGCTGGTAGAGACACCAATGCCGTTGAGGTTCAAGACCGAATTTTCAACTAACAGATCCTGAACACCAGCTGTGAGGATCGACTCTATACCGGCACCGGCTCCGATTCCGTTTCCGGAAATTTGATTGGATACAGCATTTGTCGTGGTGATTAGAATTTGATCGCTCACTGCCGTCGTGCGAACATCGTCCAGTTCGATACCGTTGGATGTGTTGTTTACGATATTCAAGTCACGCAACAGGAAGTTACCGTCAGCGTTTTCAAATCGAATACCAGATCTACCGTTACCCGCAACCGTTGCACCAAACACATCCCAGTTGGCAGTCGCTCCTGTAAAGTCAACCATATTCAAACCGTTACGAGTGTTACCATTGAATGTGTTGGACTCAAAGATAAAGTTAAGACCATCGTAATCGTCGAAGAAAATACCGTCGCGACCGTTCGTCGATACGTTGTTTCGTAAGAAGACGAACTGGCTGGTCGGATCGACTGCCCGAGTTATAAACACACCGTCCGCAGTTGAGGTGTTGACGATATTGTCGACAAATGACCAGTCGCCGGCGATTCGATCCAAATCGATACCGGCCCCTGTTGCGCCCCGAATGATGTTGTTTTCGATCAAACCACCTTGAAGTGGGTTAATCCCGCCTTGGCCTAAAATACCAGCCGTCATGTTCACACCATTACCGTCAATGATCAAACCACGAACAACGTTTCCGTTGGCAAGCGTTACCGCAGGGCCACCGTTATTCGTAATGGTCGCACGTTGACCATCAATGTCGTTACAAAGAACAAATCCGCCGAACTGGGTTTGAATCACGTGCTGAACACCGTCGCCAAGTAATAACTGTCGATCCTGTAGCACGATCCCCTGATCTTGATTGGCCGATGTGTTGTCGCCGTTATGTACGAAGATGATGTCATCAGCAGACGAAACAAGCTCAGCATCTTTTAAGCGATCCAATCTTGATTCGAACGTTCCAGTTCCGCCGGCTAACACTGAGTTGTCAACATGGACAACATTGTAGGCCAAGCCAGTGTTTGGATTGATCGCCAAAAGTAAGTCTTGCTGGAATCGTGAAACATGAGCCTGTCGTTGAGCCTTGTTCAAGTCGTTCCCGGTCGCGCTGCTCTCGAGATCACCACGGCTACCGCCGAACGACCAACCCAGCTGGACTACGCCAGTTACATCAAAGCGGTCATCGTAAGTAACTTCTCCACTCAACACCATTGAATTGATCGCTCTGAACGATGTTCCCAATCGAACACCCGAAAAGTTTTCTACCAATTCAGATGAATACTGATAACCACCCAAGCGGAAGTCACCGCCGTACATCGCAAATAATTCCGGGCGGTAGGTTAGTGTTGCATCGAAGCCTTGCAAAGCGGAATCAATTCCAGGTCGCAAAGCGATGTTGTTTCCTACGAAGCAATTAACACCGGTCGGATCACCAAGAGAATAGTCCGTGGTACCAACTGGAAAATATCCGTTTCCAATCAGATCGAACATTTGAGATTTGATTCCACCGTTGACCGCAGCCTGATAGAACGTATGACCGAAATCGCCCTGTTCATCGTGGTCACCATCGAACCAGAATCCCATGAAGACGTCTGCGTTCGCCGCCTCGATTGAGTAATGACGCTCCAAACCAAGGTTATAGAAGATCCCGCCAGTATCGAGCCCGACGTTAACATTGGCTTCACCAACCCATCGTCCATCCAGACCGTCTTGCCACAATCGTGACTTTCCACCGACGGTCGCGAACGAGCCGGAATAGCCAAGACCATTGTCCGCAAGATTCATTTCGAACCAAAGTCGACCAGGCAACCAGTTTCCCGGTTCGATCGCGGTTGAAAACGGGCCTGCAACAGAGTCCGTGTTTGTGACCTGACCAACCGTATCTAATACCTGAGCTCGACCGGATTGCGCCGTCCCCAGTAAAAGGATCCCAATAGCCAACAGATGCCAAAGCTTTTTCATCGAAGTCTCCTAGGGCGATTTCCACTCACCCGACTGTCAAACCTTCTCCGTAATAGACACACCGATCGGCGCGACTAATACACGTCATAGATTCCATCGACGCCCGATATTCGTAACCATTAGAAATTCCCATATAATTGGTCTAATTCGCAGAGCTTACCATCGTAACGCTGGCAGGATGTTGCTAGCCATTTGGCAACAAGCAGGCCAATGCGTTGGTTTTTATTGGCTGTGGCCACGTTGTCTCGCATTGGCGTTGAATATCAAATCTAAGAGTGAATATCAAATCAAGAAACCGGAGATCAAAACAGTGAAAGTCATTAACTATGAAGCGGCAGAGAAAAAACCGGTCGAGATGCAGGGTGCTAGCGGATGCTCGATGCGGCAATTAGTCACAGATCAAGATGGAGCGCCGAATTTTGCAATGCGTCAATTCGAAGTCGAACCGGGTGGACACACGCCATTACATAGTCACCCATACGAGCATGAAGTTTTTGTCTTGGAGGGAAATGGCGCAGTCGTTGAAGGAGACCAAAAGCACCCTATTCAAAAAGGGGATGTGATCTATGTCGCACCCGACGACATTCATCAGTTTCAAAATACGGGCACAACGCCTATGAAATTCCTTTGTATGGTGCCAAATGATTTTGTCGGAAAACCAATCAATTGTGCCGTTGAATCAAGTGCTAGCTGAACCAACGTTGATTCGGCCGATCGCACCACGACAGTTGAGTTGCCGGGCTCTCCCAACAAGGAACATTCAGGATTTTCAATAGCTGAGCCACAATAAGTTGGAAGCGGGTTGCCATGCCTCAGCATTGAAAACGACAGAACACGACCATGGGGCGGATTT
>CAJQQR010000052.1 GCA_905480545.1 uncultured Pirellulaceae bacterium | reverse complement strand
AATCCAAAGAACTCTATCTCGCGACCGATGAAGATCGCGAGGGTGAAGCGATCAGTTGGCACTTGCATGAAGTCCTGGATCCAAAAGTGCCGGTCAAACGCATGGTCTTCAATGAGATCACGAAGACCGCGATTCAAAAAGCGCTTGAAAACACTCGTGATATCGACGATGGTTTGGTGAAGGCACAGGAAACTCGCCGGATTCTTGATCGACTCTATGGTTTCGAGATGTCGGCGTTTCTGTGGAAGAAAAGCCTGGGGCGAAGTGCAGGTCGAGTTCAAAGTGTTGCGGTGCGATTGATCGTCCAACGGGAACGCGAGCGGATGGCTTTTGTGACGGCCACCTACTGGGACTTGCTTGGGAAATTTGCAAGCCTGGAGAATGAAGCCTTCGATGCGATGTTGGTTTCGGTGGACGGGAAGAAAATTCCAAGCGGTAAGGACTTTGATTCCCGAAACGGACAGCTGAAGAATCCTGCCCTGCTTCTGTTAAACGAAGAGGAAACTGTCGCATTGCGAGAGCGATTGAAAAGCGTCCCGTTCAAAGTTGTCAGCCTCGAGGTCAAGCCGTATTCGCGTAAACCGTACGCCCCATTTACAACCAGCACGCTGCAACAGGAAGCCAACCGCAAACTGGGATTTACGGCCCGTCGCACGATGAGTGCAGCGCAAAGCCTGTATCAAAACGGTTACATTACTTACATGCGAACCGATTCGACCTCACTTGCTGCGGACGCGATTTCGGCCACTCGGAATTTGGTGAAAACAGAATATGGTGACAAGTTTTTGCCGACAGAGCCGCGGATATACAAGTCAAAAGAAAAGAACGCTCAGGAAGCTCACGAAGCAATTCGTCCGTCTATTACCAACGAAACGTTTCCGCTTCCACAGGATTTGAAGAGCAAGTTAACTTCGGACGAATTCAAAATGTTCGAGTTGATTTGGAAGCGAACCATCGCTTGCCAAATGTCGAACGCGGAAGGACGAAATATCATCGTCGTCCTTGAAGGTGGCGGTGCCGTTTTTCAGGTCTCTGGAAAGACAATTGATTTTCCTGGCTTCTTAAGGGCCTATGTCGAAGGCTCGGACGATCCTAATGCACAGCTTGCGGACCAAGAGAAGATTTTGCCGTCCGTCTCGGAAGGGGACGAAATCAAGTGCAATGATTTGGAAACGAAGTCACATACGACTCAGCCACCATCGCGATATTCGGAAGCTGCGTTAACCAAGGAATTGGAAGGCCGTGGCATTGGTCGTCCGAGTACCTATGCGTCTATTAACGAAACGATTCAGGCAAGGGAATACGTTTTCAAAAAAGGGAGCGCGCTCGTCCCGGCCTGGTCCGCGTTTGCGATGGTCCGAATGATGGAAGAGCATTTCGATAGCTTGGTCGACTACGAATTTACGGCGCAAATGGAAGACTCAATGGACTCGATCAGCCGCAAAGAAGCTGATTGCGTTGATTACTTGCAAAATTTTTACTTCGGCCAAAACGCAACCGGACTAAAAGGCCGTTTGGATGAAAAAATTGGTGAGGTTGATGCCCGTGCGATTTGCACGTTTCCGCTAGGCCGTCCTGAAACGGGTGAAAATCAGACAGAAATTGCCGTTCGGGTTGGTCGTTATGGACCGTATATCGAACAGGGGGAACGTAAAGCAAGCATCCCGCCGGAGTTACCGCCAGATGAATTGAATCTGGAATTGGCGATAAAGATGTTGGACGATGCGGAAGTAGGAGATGAGCCATTGGGTCTCGATCCAGAAACTCAAAAACCAATTTTTGTGAAATCCGGACGGTTCGGCCCATACATCCAATTGGGCGAAATCGAAGAAGATGAAAAAGGCAAGAAAATTAAGCCGAAGAATGCTTCCTTGTTGAAAGGCATGGAGCCAGCAGATGTGACGTTGGAAACGGCAGTCAAGCTGCTCACGTTGCCCCGAAATCTCGGCATGCACGCAGAGATGAACGAACCGGTTGAAGCATTCAACGGTCGATATGGTCCGTACATCAAATGTGGAAAAGAAACCCGAAGTCTGCCCGAAACGATATCTCCGATAGACGTAACGATGGAGCAGGCTGTTGAGCTTCTGAAACAACCGAAGACACGGGGTCGTGCAGCACCCAAAGAGCCTCTCAAAAAGTTTGACGTTTCGCCTGTCACGGAAAAGGAAGTCAAAATTTTGGAGGGACGTTTCGGTGAATACATTACCGATGGATCGACGAACGTGACGGTTCCCAAGACGATGACCATTGAAGAAATTACCTTCGAGCGCGCCTTGGATCTGTTGGCTGAAAAGGCGGCGAAGGGTCCGACGAAAAAGAAGAAAAAGAAAAAGGCGGCTGCGAAAAAGGCAACAAAAAAGAAGGCGGCAAAGAAAAAGTCTGCCAAAAAAGCGGCGAAAAAGAAAACCGCTTCGAAAAAGGCAGCGGTGAAAAAAGAAGCATCCAGCACAGACTCGGAATCCAGCACAGACTCGGAATCGGTAACTTCTGACGCTACATCAAGTGATGAAAGCTCCTCAGGTGATGAAAGCTAACGAACATTACTCTGTTTCATGCGAAGCTTTGTGTGCGAAGCTTTGTGTGTGAAGCCTGAGTTATGTCCGCCGGTTTGCGATCTATTTTTTTGTTTTCGCTTCTTGAGTAAAAGGGGGCGGGAGAATTGGTTTACATATTGTTTAATTTCGCTTCATTCATGCACGGGGAGGCCTATTCTCGCCGGTATAAGATTCTGGATTAATAAATGTTCACGCTGATCTTGGCCAATGTTGATGTGCGAGGCAATCTTGTCGTTTGTGCCATCTTGCTGGTGCTCGGTGTTGTCGTGCTCCGATTCTTGCGGCCAACTTCTGCAACGAGTGGTTCGCGGCGATGGCTGCCGATCGCTGCATTCGTCGCGGGGCCGTTGGTTGCGTTTCTTTGGAGTCTTGCTGAGGTATTTTGGCTTCAGCCCGACTTTTACCTCAGTTTTTCAGTATACCTCGAGACCCTGCTTCCTCTTCTTAAGCTTGGTATCATCGTCGGAACAGTTGGGGCTACCGTCATTTGGATTGGTGAACGTTTAAAGTCGCGTTGATGCTGAGCGCCTTGTGGGATGATACGCATCGAAACCAGTGCTGCTGAATGCAGTCAGTTTCCAAACAAATCGCGTTGATACAGTTTGTCTTCTGATGCGGAAACATTCATTCCCAAAACCCGACCTGCCGCAGACATGCCGCTTAGGAATGCACCTTCAACCCGCGAACCGTGTGCCCAATCGCCGCACGCAACGATGCCGGTGTCGTTATCGAAATAACATCCTTGCGTATCTTCCGCATTTGCGATCGCGAACTTCCAGCGGTGTCCGTTTAAATGCAAAGTCGGTTGAGATTCAATTCCTGAGACTCGCCAAAACTCATTCAGCATTAGCAAAGCGACTTTTTCAGGATCCTCTTCCCAATGCTTCATAGTCCATTGGGCATCAGCGTGCAGAACTAAATTCTCAAGCTGGTGATTACGGCTCGGTTTGGTGCTGTTGCGTGCGGCCCAAGTCAAAAAGCTGTCGTGAAGAAATGCACCGACCCAATCCTCGGTCAACGGATGTGCAAAAGAAATCATGGCAGCAAAGCACTCCGCCATTTCAATTTGGCTGATCGGTTCCGCCAATGATGGAAAATTTGAGAGTAACTCGGCTGTTTGTCCGGCTGGTGCTGAAACGACAAGGCGATCGAATGTCCCCAATCGTGAATCGTCTTCGGCAAATAGATCGATACGGTCACCGGATTTTTGGACGTTAGCAACACGCGTCTGTTTTTGAATGTTCAAACCAGCCGATAGATGCTTGCAGATTGAGTTCATTGCCGGGACGGCGACAAAACGGTCTTGTGACTTCGATTCTGATTGGATCGATCCGTCTTTCAAAACGACAATTCGCTGCTTCGAGTCGGGCCATGGTGCAACGATGCCTTGCTTCAGCCAAGAGTCGACGTATCGTTGGAACCTGACATCTCTCGCGGTGAAGTACTGTGCACCATGATCAAAACGGGATTGGCCGTCCACGCGCCGCGAAGCCATTCGTCCGCCAACGCCACGGCTTTTGTCGAAAATCGTGACCTTCATACCATGGTCGGCCAACGTTCTTGCCGCGAAGAGTCCGGAAATTCCCGCGCCAACGACCGCAACACTTGGAATCGGCTCGAATCGCGGCGTGGTGACTTTCTGAGAGTACTTGGCTGTGTCCAATCGTTTGGCATGCGACTGAGTCGTTCGACCTCGTACAGTACCAGTGATTCTCTGCTCCGGTTCAAATGGTCGGTCAAATTGACCTAGGCACCACAAGATCCCACCAAACGATGCGGGATCACGCCCATCAAGCGCGTATCGATGGTTCAGATCGAGCATCATTGAGAGCGCTTCCTGCGGTGAACGCGTCCAACTTAAGATCGCTTTACCCCATGTCATTCGTACGTTGTTATGGAGTTCACCCTGCCGCAGCAACGATTGCTGTGCCGCATTCCAGAGTGCATCATTGGTTTCGCCACGGGCCAATTCTTCCCAAGAATAGAGTTGCGGTCGCGCATCGTCCGAATGTGATTCCAGTGTTTGTTGGGCCCATGTCGGAATCGCCGTCCATTGATCATGATCTGTGCGATGGAAACAAAACGTGTATGCAAGCTCGCGCCAAACAAGTAGTTCGTCCAAATACTTATCTGCGCTTCCACTTTTTATTTCAGCGGCTTCTCTTGCAATTCGAAACGGAGAAACCATTCCGTAATGTAAGTAGGCCGACATGCGACTGACACCATCGAGTAGCGCGTTGTTCCGCTGCTTTGCATATTTCCGAAGGCGTTGTCCTTTGAAGTTATCCCATCGCTGATATCCCGCTGTTGACCCGCCAACGGTATCGGCGACTGGTCCGATCGAATGGTCAATTTGACACTGGGAAACCAAGTCAGGGATGCATTCGTTCTGTAGATCAAGCGGGACAAACGGCAGCGATTCAATATCAAACGAGAGGTTAGAGACCTTGACCGCAGGCCACTCTTTGCGGAGTCGCTCTTGGTGTAAATGCTTGGTTGCGTCGCGAAATTCGAATGCCCGCGTGTATGCCTTGTTCAGCAGTTTCATCGGTGCAATGCATGCGGTGTCCGCACAGATGATGGGTGTCGAAGTTCTGCTCGCCAATATGTCCAAAAAACGTTTTGCAGGATCGGTTGGCATTTCTTCGGTGACGACGCATCTTGCCCGATTGGCAAGGGAGACCAAGTGCTTTTCTCTGTGCCCTTCTTTTGAAAGATGAAACGCGTAACAAAGACCAAGGTCGACCATTTGCTGCTGCACATCGCGGGCTCCTTCGAGCATAAAAGTGTGATGACGATCCGAGGCGAAAACGTAGTGCTCAGAGATCGAATGGTAAATCAGGAGCGGTAAGTTGCTTTCACTGGCAATCAATCGGGCAGTATCCAAAGCTGGATTTTCATCGGTTCGGACAGCCGTCCGCATCCAATACAAAACGAACTCACCATTCACCTCCTGGTTTAATTGTTGTTCGGTATTTTTAAAACGCGCTCGTTCTTCCAAATATTCCGGTAGGCTTGCAATCATGAATGATGGTCAGAAAAAATTTGATGGTACTTATTTTGCGTTGAAGTGAGAATTCGTTAATCAAGCTCGAGTTGACCGTTGTCGCTAACGATCAATTTCGGTTCTCAAACGGCGTCGGGAAGGGATCAGCCACTTTTGCGAATCTGCCGGGCCGTCCTCATCGAACATAAACTATCCGTCGTTTTTCACGAAGGTTAACGGAATCACATATGACACATCATAAGGCAAATTTATCCGTTAAGGATTGTTCCGGTTGCGGTCGTTCGTTCAGTTGGCGAAAAAAATGGCGACTGGTTTGGGAACATGTGAAGTATTGCAGTGAACGCTGTCGCCGCTCATCGAAAAATTCGCTGGGCAAAAATAAGAGCTAATGTGCTCGTCTTTCAACTCATCTCAATGCAAAGAAGAACACCAACATGAATGGTAATTTTGTGATCGCCGGTGGCAGTAAGGGCATCGGTCTGGAGCTGGTCAAGCAACTGGAGCCTGTAGCCGACCGAATTGACGTCTATTCTCGGTCAGTCGACGAGTTGGTCGTAACCGACAAGGTGATCCACCATGTTTGCGATTTTACCAGTGAAGAATTAGTGCTCGACGAACTACCCGATGTGATCCATGGTATCGCATATTGCCCTGGCTCGATCAATCTTCGTTCATTTCGTGGATTGAAGATTTCAGATTTTCGGGTGGACTATGAAGTGAATTTCATCGGCGCGGTGAAGTTTCTGCAGGCTTGTTTTGGCGGTTTGAAGAAAGGCTCGGCGACGGCCTCCGCATCTGCTCTTTTGTTCAGTACGATTGCTGTTACTCAGGGATTACCGATGCACGCATCGATTGCAGCGGCCAAAGGTGCTGTTGAAGGATTGACTCGGTCGATTGCCGCTGAATGGGCACCCAAAATTCGCGTTAATTGCTTGGCGCCTGCATTGACCGACACCCCATTGGCATCGAAATTTTTTGCAACAGAAGAAAGTCGTACGGCAATGGCATCGAAGTACCCACTGGGGCGAACCGGTGAACCAAGCGATCTAGCATCCGCCGCAAAGTTCTTGCTTTCGCCAGAATCTGGTTGGATTACTGGTCAGGTTATTCACGTCGATGGCGGGATGTCAACATTGCGAACTTAGAAGGGTTCCTCTGGCTTTCAACCTGCAAAGAAATCGTCGTTGAAAAATCGCGGCGCGGGTTTCTCTGGCGTATTTCGATGATTTCGACGAACGATTAGTGCGAATCGACTTCTGCTACAAAATTTTTACAAGCTTCTGACAACGGCGATACGTAAAAAGGCATTCTTACCCGTTAAAGTTCATGTATGGACGATGTCGTTCATGCGTAGAATGAGACACGTAATGAATTTTCGGAGAATTGAAGATGCCAAGAACGATTCAGATTTTTGCGCTGGTACTGACGCTGCTTGTGAGCAGCACGATCGTGGCTGCCGAGCAGGTCAAGCTTGATGTTGGCACTGACTACGGGAAACGAGTGGTAAGCGACAAAAAACAGACGGTTTGGGTTCGAGTTGGATTGACCGGTTTTAAGATGGAGTCGGAAAAGAAACGAGCCGCGGTTAATGTTGCGATCGTGCTTGATCGATCCGGCTCAATGCAAGGCGATAAAATAAAAAAAGCCAAGGAAGCGGCAATCAGCGCAGTCGATCGATTGGCATCGCAAGACATTGTTAGCGTGATTACGTATGATTCGAACGTGCAAGTGCTTGTTCCGGCGACGAAGGCGACGGACAAAGCTGCGATCAAAGAGAAAATCGCAAGCATCACGATCGGTGGTAATACAGCCTTGTTTGCCGGTGTTAGCAAAGGAGCGGCGGAGGTTAGAAAGTTTCTCGACGAAGAAAAAGTGAATCGCATCATTCTGCTTTCTGATGGTCTTGCCAATGTTGGACCCAGTTCACCCGGTGAATTAGGAGCCCTTGGGGTCTCCTTGATGAAAGACCAAATCGCTGTATCGACGTTGGGTTTAGGCCTTGGTTATAACGAAGACTTGATGATGAAACTTGCATTGAAGAGTGGTGGAAACCATGTCTTTATTGAAAACGCCTCTGAATTGGCCGATATTTTTAACAAAGAATTCGATGATGTGATGTCAGTGGTCGCGCAGAACGTCCGAATTAAAATTCAGGTTCCAGAAGGCATTCGTCCTGTGCGTGTTTTGGGTAACGATGCAGATATCAACGGGCAAAACGTTGAGACCAAATTGGCGCAAATCTATAGCGAACAAGACCGTTTCATTTTGCTTGAATTGGAACTTCCCGCTGGTGAAGTTGGGCAAAAAATGGATATCAGCAATGTTACTGTTTCGTATCGCAATATGAAGTTGCAAGCCGACGATGTGTTAACCGGGAAGACCGCGATCGAATTTTGCAAAACGGAAAAAGAATATCAAGCGAGCATGAATCGAGTCGTTTTGGAAGATGTCGTCGCGATGGTTGCTAATGAGCAGAGCAAGATGGCGACTGTTTACTTGGATAATGGTGACTTGAAAGGTTGTATCGAGTGCTTGAATTCAAATGGAAAATGGCTGCAAGAAAATTCAGTCAAATTAAAAAGCAAGAAGTTGAAATTGTATTACACGTTCAACAATGACCAATTGAATCAGATTCTGGATAACAAAACCAATTTGGCTCGTAAAGGAATGCGTGCCGTGCAATTGCAGAATGACAATCAACAACGCTATCAGCAAAAAACGGAACGCGACAAGTCGTCAGGTAGAAAACGATAGTGTCGTAGACTTTTGATTAATCCTGAAACGGGCGTTGTGAATCGGCGTCCGTTTTTTATTCGACCTCTGGTAAAATGAATTCGTGAAAATAAAAACGATCATCTTACTTCTATTCGTAGTGATTCTTCCCACAACGCTATTGTCCTGGGGGGGGTATCAACTTGCGCAGAAACAGTCCGAACAAATTGAAACTCAGGTCAGGGAGTTGCTTGCCGATCAACTGACGGAAATTGACTCACGCATCAAGAAGTATTTCTCCATACAGGAAGCCCTACTGGAAAAGGCAACTTCGCGACCGTTTCCGACGCTCGATTCGATTCGCGAGACGGTCAATTCGACAGGGATTATCGACAATATCTTTATCATCAATCCAAATGACAGTCTAGCATTTCCAAACTTGATTTCGCCCCTGAATCAACGCGAAAGGGACTTTCACGAAAAGATCAAAACGATCGTTGAGGACGGTGATATTCGCAACCAAGTTCTTCAAACACTTGGAATTAAACGCAATCGAGTTGGTGCGTTACAAAACCTAAACGCAATACCACAAGATCAGACAGATGCGACGAACAATCTGAATAGTAATTGGGTGCCCAAGACGGGGGCCGGCCAGGACTTTCAGTCCGGCCAGCAGTCGTTGAGGAGAAGCATCCAGGAAAACCTGATTCAGCAGGACACTCAGCAAGAGACGGCTCGAGATCAAGAGAGCGGTGGCCAACTGCCACAGCAACTGAATCGCCGATTTTTCAACGTTCTGTCCGACCGAGAGAAGCAGACAAACCGATCCGATGTGTTGGAGACTTGTTCCGGATGGTTTGTTTGGTATTGGGGTCGTGGTTTGAATCTGATTTATTGGCAACGTCTGGCATCCGGCCGAATTGTCTGCGTTGCACTTGAACGATCGCGCTGGATGTCGGATCTGGTGAATGAACTTCCTGAATCGATTGCGAATCCAACTGACCGAGAATTATTAAGTAACAAAAAAGATGTCCGAACGACTCGGATCGTCAACTCAAATGGAGCGACAGTTTATCAGTGGGGTGATAACCCGACCGATGATTTGGTCCTTGCGGCTGACATTACTGTGAGCCAGCCCCTTAATTCATGGCGGTTGCAAATGGCGGTCGATCCCTCAATCTTTAAAAGCCAAACGACAGTTGGAGCGAATATTGTCCTTGGAATCGTCGCATCATCGATTGCTTTGATTGCGGTCGCTTGGATATTTATTCGTGAATACAACAAGGAATTGACAGAAGCAGGTCGCCGCGTGAGTTTTGTGAATCAGGTTTCCCATGAATTGCGCACGCCGCTGACGAACATTCGCATGTACGCCGAACTGTTGGGGCTCGATCTGCAAAGAGTTAATGGAATTGATTCAGAGAAAGCGCAAAAACGATTGTCGGTCGTTGAATCCGAGAGTGAACGGCTCAGCCGATTAATCGGAAACGTTTTGACATTTGCCAGAAACCAGAAACACAAACTGAAGCTCCATGAAACAACTGGCGTGGTCGACGATTGTATCGAGTCGGTATTGTCTAGCTTCGCGCCCAACCTTGAGAAAATAAATCTCGAAATCAAAACGGATTTTTCTGCCTCGAAGGAAGTTCGCTTTGATAGCGATGTTTTAGAGCAGATCGTTGGAAACCTGATCAGCAATGTTGAAAAATATGCGTCCGACGGAGAACATGTTTGTGTTTCAACTCGATATGACAATGGTGTCTCTGAAATTGTGGTTCAGGATGATGGGTTTGGCGTGAAACCGGCTGACCGGAATAAAATATTCGAGCCGTTTTGGCGAGTATCCAACGATTTGAAACATGCCTCCGGGACCGGCATTGGGCTTTCGATTTCCCGCGAGCTGGCAAGATTGCATGGTGGGGATCTGCGTTTAAACCCAACCGAAATTGGTGCTTGTTTTGTCGTTACGTTGAGAACCACTGAAATTTGAGAATCGAGTCAAGAATGAAAGTTTTGGTCGCAGAAGATGATCAGTTCACACGTGATGGACTTGCTGAAGTGTTACGAGACGAAGGCTATGACGTTACAACGGCACCCGATGGAATGACGGCAATTGAACAATTTCGTCAGGTTCGCCCCGATTTTGTTTGTCTGGACATCATGATGCCTGGATTGAGTGGGTACGAAGTATGTAAGTCGATTCGTGCTTTGGATGCGGAGTTGCCGGTCATTTTTATCAGCGCAAAGTCAGAAGAAATCGACAAGTTAGTTGGCTTCGAATTGGGTGCGGATGACTTTATTACAAAGCCGTTTAGTCTTCGCGAAGTTGTCGCAAGAATACGAGCCGTCACCCGGCGTTGTTATGCGAAGCAGGGAAAGCCGACCGATGTTTTTGCAATGAATGATCTCGAGATCAATCGTGGTCAGTTGCGCGCGCGACGCGGCGGAGAGGTGATCGAGCTAAGCCTTCGCGACGTAAATTTGCTACAGTTGCTTTGGGAAAACAAGGGTAAAGCCCTCGACCGAAGAACGATTTATATGGATGCTTACGGAGAGACATATTTTCCTGCTAGTCGGACGTTGGATCAGCATGTGTCGCAGCTTAGAAAGCGAATTGAGTCCGATCCTCAACGGCCCAGAATTGTCTGCACAGTGCATGGCATCGGCTATCGATTTGATCCGATCGAAATTCCGGGAAAGCAATGAGATTCCAGGAAAACAATGAGTCATTCCAAAACTGCGGGAGTTATCCGCACTCAATGTCATTTATTCGGGAAAAGGATAAACGCTAACCCGAGATGGTCGGTTAGCTGGACGCAGTTGCCTGATAAGTAAGATTCATGGTCGTCGATCGTCATTGTGGTTACATCGATAGTAAGGCTTACGGGCTTTCCACGATGCGCTGCAACCATTGTTGCGGTTTCAGCTTTGCTGAAAAATTAATACCGTTCCGCCCCATTTTCTAGCCCGGAAACTTTGGTGTCAAAAAGGAAATTGCTGTTCCATTTGGTTCGTTTTTCAAAATTCAAAAGTGTTAAGCTCCACGCCGATTTCGACCAGAGTTCCGTAGATTGGTTCACGCTCTTTGGATGCTTCCGTTCTACTTGGGCATGCAATACAAGTGTCATCGACACTGGTTGAGAGTTGTTGTTTTCGAAGCTTGTCTGGTAGAGTAAGAAGTGGTCAACTTTACTAAGTTCGGCGTTGGGATGCATCTCACTACCCAATACGACCTGGTGATTCTCCGAAAAAACAATCAAAGCTGTGGCAGGTATTCTGCTCGACGTCGGATAGTTGATATGAATTGTCAATTTAGAATCAAGTTCCAATAAAACAATAAAAATGAAAACTACCGTTTTATCCTTGCTTATTGTGTTAGCAATTCCGTCATTTTCTCACGCCCAGAAGAACGGGTTCTCTGGTGAAGGTGAGTCGCAAGCAGGACTTTTTCAAACGAAGAATGATTATTTCGAATTCATGGGCAACCTGAAACGATCCGCGAAATCTGATCCGGAACTGGCTGCGATGATTCCGTTGATCAATGACGTCGTGCTTGGCGATCCCATTGGAACCACCGGAAAGAAATTTAAAGGTACGGCGAGTCCGCTGGGTCTGCTGGATAATCCAAAAGTCCGTGAAGAGTTGGATATGGTTGATGATCAGTTCAGAGAATTACAGCGGTTGACGTCGAACATACAGAAGAAAGCGGCAGCCGAAATTCGCAATATGGACTTTTCAAAAGTTACGAATGTAGCGAAACGAATTCGCGGCATCCAAAGCAACATGAAACAGGATATCGACGATCTACTGCTTCCCCATCAACTGAAACGATTAAACCAATTGCAAAATCGATCTCAACTGCAACGCACGAGTATTGCAAGGCTGCTGACAAGCGACCCGATAAAGTCGAAACTAGAAATTAGTGAGCAACAGTCCGCTGAATTATTAGAGGCAGAAGAAAATATCGAGGCAGAGCTGGAAAAAGAAATCGCACAACTTCGAGAAGAAGCTCGCGAAAAGTTGTTAGCAAAATTAAAAGCAAGCCAACGAGAAAAAGCTGAAGAATTGTTAGGCGAAAATTTCGATTTTAGCCAACCCAAGAAGAAAAAATTAAAGAACAGCAATAGTCGCAATGGGACGAAGCCATTGAAAATCAAATGAATGTTTTTCTGCTCTGGAACCAAGCGTTTTGAGATCGATTCGTCGCTGACTAAAGGTGCGATATTTTTTTTTCGTCCCAGAACAACAGGAAGCGTTCGCTAATCCAACTGACAACTGAAAACATCGCAACACCGAGCATGGTGGAGAAGAAAATACAGGCAAACATGATCGGTGCTTGATCTTTTAATTCAAAAATTTGTCGCCCCAGACCTTTGTTAGCAAGAGTTGCGCAAAAGAATTCCCCCACCACGGCGCCCAATACGGACATGCCACTAGCAACTTTCAACCCGGTAACAAAATTAGGAATCGCGCCCGGGATTTGCAATCGAATTAGACGCTGGAATCGGCTGGCATTATAAAGTCGAAAAAGCTCAAATAGCCCGTTGTCGACGTTTAGTAACCCGGTTGTCGAATTCGTGATGATTGGAAAGACGCTGACCAGAAACGAAATAAACATTGTCGCGATCATCCCTTCGTCTAACCACAGGACCACAATCGGGGCGACCGCAACAATAGGGACGGTTTGCAAAAAGATGGCCAGAGGAAACAAACCACGACGTATCCACTTTGCTTGGCAAAACAAGATCGAAACGCTTGTGCCAACCACGATGCTTAAACTCAATCCACCGATGGCGGAAAGAAAAGTGAGCCATGTCGAACGCAGGATGTCGGCCCGGTTTTCCCAAAAGGCATTCGTCACCGTCAACGGGCTTGGCAGAATGTAGTCAGGGTACTGGCTGATGATTTTAACCGTCGTCCAAATGATCATCAAAACCACGATCGCGATCATCGGAGGCAGAATGACACAAAAAAACGCAACGGAATAGCTCGGTTTTTTGGTCACGGCAATTCTCCGATCGAGTTGGATGCCCCACCGGAGTTTGATGGCAAACCGGTGTCGTCGTTTTGAGCCTGAGCCTGGTCTGTCTTTCCAAGATCTCTCGCAGAGCCTTCCAGAGCAGCGCTTACTGTCGCGAAGCACTTTGCAAATTCGGTTGTCGTTTTGATTTGGTTTTCGCGTGGAATCGCAAACGGAATATCGATTGTTTGCCGAATCCGACCCGGTCCGGTTTGCATGACCGCAACTTTCTGACTGATGAAAATTGCTTCTGAAATGTTATGCGTGACGAAAAGTACGGTCAGTTTATCGCGCCCCCAAATTTTAACTAACTCTTGGTCGAGTTGCGTACGAAGCAAATCATCAAGTGCAGCGAAAGGTTCATCGAGCAGCAGAATCTTCGGACGGAGAACCAATGCCCTTGCGATTGAGACACGCATTTTCATTCCGCCCGAGAGTTGCTTTGGTAGCTTCCTAAAATCCTGTTCCTGAATTCCAACCAGTTCAAGTGTTTCCGCCACGAGATTTGTGTCTACGGCCTGTTTCGTAATTCGGAACGGAAGGGCCACGTTCTCGAACGCGTTCAACCATGGCAGCAAGTTTGCCTCTTGAAAAACGAATGCGATCTGCTGCCTGGAAGTCACCTTTCGATTGATTTCGATCTTTCCGGTGGTCGGTTGCTCAAGACCTGCGATCATCCGTAGCAAAGTCGATTTGCCACAACCTGACGGCCCAACAATCGAAAGGAATTCGCCCTTTCGAATTCCGAAATTGACATCACCCAGGATGGGTTGGTCATCGAAGTTTTTCGAGACATTTTCGATTTGAATTTCGAATGTGTCAGACATTTGAATCCATCCATCGAATGGCCGCATGGGCAAGTTCAGTTTGCATTCCCGAATAGTAATGATTGGTTTCGGGAAATATTTTCATGTCAAGTTTCGCATTCGCTTCGACAATCGGATGAGCTTGTTTGTCGAGATTTTCAAATGCCGGGTTGGTTGAATTGACTTCGCCTTCGCCAAAAGTCAGCAGAAGCGGCACGTCGACCTGATCCATGAATCTCAAGAAATTGTAATTTTCCTCCTCGCCATATTTGTCGAAGAAAGTTTGGGCAGACATTAAAAGCTTAAAAGGAAAAGTGACGTTGCCGATGGTATCGCCATTGCCGGACTCAACTTGTGCCTTTGCCCAATCGAGGCATCGCAAATAATCTTTGGCGCGAGGACTTGCGGAAAATGCAGTATGCGAGAGACCCGAAGGAGAGGCCGCGATGACCAGCTCGACATTCGGATTCGGGTGATAGGCTTGGCTGTAAATCGATTTGATCGCACCCAAACTGTGTCCAAATAGACCAATTCTTTTGAACCCTAAATCAACACACTTCGCGATCCAGGCGTCGATGTCCAGAACACATTCAGACACCAGTTCGTTCGCCGATCCGTACCAACGTTGAGCCTCGCCACTACCGACCGAGAATACGAAATCGTGGCCGCGAGTGTTTACCGAAAGTAGGGAGATTCCTTGGCGATTGAAAACAGGAGCAACTTTGGGAGCGATTGCCGCCTGATAAAAATTACTACCGACTCCATGAATAAAAATTAAAACGTCGCAAGTCGGGTGGGGATCGCGAGTTGAACGCTTCAGCAGTCCATGCAATCTGACCGTATCGGATGTTTGCGTGTACAGAAGTTCGCCGTTCATTGTCTACTCGCGATAAATGATTGCTTTGCTGAATCAAATCGCGGGTCGATGCATTGGCTGCGAAGGGCTTTCACGATTGAGGAAAGTTCCGGAAAGAAGTGGTCAACTCATCTTTCGAGCAATTTTTTTTGCAATCCGGTGAAAAAGAGTTTTCGGGTATTGTTTCACCGCTCAATCGTAAAACTCAGCGATTAATCTTCTTGTACCAAACTGTTGGGGCTGATCGCACTTAACTGTGAAAGAACCTGCAACAATCCGTTTAAATGGGCGATCCGCGGTCCAAAACGGTCAACAAATTCATTCAACATAAATTCTCCGTCAATCAAGGACTCGGAATTGTATTGAATCTCTTCAGTCAGGTTCTCGAGAAATTCTGTCTGAACTTCGCTAAGAACCTCAGCAGCCTTTCGACATTTTTCCGAAAGGACTGGATTCGATTGTTTCCATTGGCCTAGCTCGGCAGATCGTTGACGCTGAGCAGCGTTCATCGATTCCACCATTTCCTCCAGCAATTCGTTTTGCCGCTCCTGGCCGATGAGCATTTGGTGAAGCAATTCGCTGATCGCTGAATCACCGTCATCTTGTTCGTTGATTATCTCTTCGTTGCCTTCGGCGGAAACGTTGATGCTAAAAACGGACGATGATACTGGTCTTGATTTCTGTCCCATCCTAAAACATGCTCCCCATGCGATCCATGAATGTGGCTGTCATTCAGTCGATTTAAATTTTCGAAGGGTTCAGTATAGTCGCAAAATTTCGAACGTGTCGAGTCACTGCTTTTGCAAAAAAAGAAAACGGTTTCTTAAAAACAAAGACTAGACAACGCCTATGTTTTCTAGTTAGGAAAACCGGAATCTCTTGACAGTGCTCTACGAGGAAAAATCATTTCAAGTCACCGTTTTTTCCGTCAAATTCTTTTGCGTTAAAAGCGAAACAACTACCAAGGTTGCGAATCCAAGTGGTATGGTGACAATCCCGGGTTGGCTGAATGGAACAATGGCCGATTCCGGATCCCAACCATACACGCTTTTGTATGTGTCGGCGCTTAACAGAATCCAAGCAAGGCTGCTGAACATTCCGACGAGGACTGCCGCGATGATACCTTGTTTTGTGGTCTTCTTCCAAAAAAGCAGCATAATTAATGCCGGCAAATTCGCTGATGCCGCAACGCTGAACGCCCAGCCGACCAAATAGCCGACGTTCATGCCTTCGAATAAGATGCCCAAAACAATCGCGATCACGCCAACAACCACAGAAGAGATCTTGGCCAACTTTACCTTTGCAGCATCGTCAAGATCCATGCCGAGCACGCTCACGGCTAGGTCATGTGTCACCGCGCCACTTGAGGCCAGGATCAGTCCGCTAACGGTCCCCAGAACGGTTGTAAACGCGATCGCGGAAATGATCGCAAACAAGGTTGGATCGATGCTTTTAGCAAGCAACGGTGCCGCCATATTTGAACTGGAAACGTCCATCGCTCCACTGGTCATCGCACCCAAGCCTAAATAGAGCGTCAACACGTAAAAGAAGCCGATGCTGGCGATTCCCACGATCGTGCTTTTTCGCGCACTAGCAGCGTCTTTCACCGTGTAATACCGAATCAAAATATGTGGCAACGAAGCGGTGCCGCAAAAGAGCGCCAACATCAGCGATAGAAAGTTGAGTTTGTCGAACAGTTTATTACTGCGGATGCCTTTAAATTTCGGGTGTTCGCCAGGACGTAAAACTTGCGAGCCAGGTGCCATTTTCGGGTAGAAAATCGTAATTGAATCTCCCTTTTTCAATCCCACGAACTTGTCATCTTTCGCCCACAGAACCACTTCGCTCTCTTGAAGCGTGCTGAAGAAACTAACTAAACCGAGTGGACCGGTTTCTTCCTTCCCATCAGGAAGTTTCGATAGATGTCCAACCGGTTTTAGGGTCCGTTCACCTTCCCCTTTTCCCTTGGGGAGCCCATTGATGAAGACCTTGCCGTCGATTTTTTCCATCAACTGACATTCTAAGTAGGTTTGTCGATACGCTTGTTCGTGGTTCCTCTGGCCATTATCGCGTTTCCAAACGGTAATCTCACCCGATTCGTCTTGCGTTCGAATATATTTGTTGCCACTGGAATCAACCTTGTCTTTCCATGGACCATCGTCTGCCAAGACGCTGCCTTTCGACTGGAATTCTTTTTGGATGGGATCATCTTTCACGATGTCGTGGGATTCGAAGTCCGATCCTGCTTTAAATCCGCGAGACAGTATCAAAACGGTAAGGATCGCGCTGAAAATGACCAGCAGCCCACCTTTTAGAAATTGCACCCAAGTTGTTGAGACCATTCCTGCAGTGACCACAATGGTGATCACAACGGCTCCAACGATCAGAACCCCAACGTAATGCGGAAAACCGAGCAATGGCTGAATCAATACACCAGCTCCGACCATCTGAGGAATCAGATAAAAAACGCTCACCGCAAGCGTGCTGATTCCGGCAGCCAGCTTGATTCCCTTGGAATCAAATTTGGCGTCCAATGCATCCGCAAAAGTGAACTTTCCCAGTCGTTTCATGGGTTCGGCAACGACAAATAACGCAACGACCCAGCCTGCCAAGAAGCCGATCGAATACAAGAAACCGTCGTAGCCGTAAAACGCAATCATTCCGCAGATCCCAAGAAATGATGCTGCAGAAAGATAGTCGCCGGCGAAGGCAATTCCGTTGACAAACCAAGGGATTTGCCCGTGCGCGGCAAAGTATCCCTCAGAAGATCGAGCTTTTCGTCCAAGCCAAAAGCTGAGTCCAAGCGTAAACCCAACAAAGATTAAAAAAACGACGATCGCAATAATTGAGACTTCATAAATCATGACTGATCACCTCCGTCGTTTTTGTCTGACGAAGAAGACGTTTCAGTTTCGCCGTCATCCGACTTGCACATCACTCCATAAATCATCGCCATGACGAATGCGGCCAAAATCAATCCGAATCCGTACAAGATCGCCAGGTTCACGCCCTTAATTGGAGTTATTTCCATCGTCTGCGGCGAGAAGGCACTTATAAAAACGAAGCCGCAATAAAATAAGAGGTAAATCAAAAAAAGGATTAACCCAAGCCTGGTGTTGTATTGCATTGGAATACGAATCGGAAGCAAGTTGAGAAGTAGGGCGTGTGAGGATTTGATTGCCATTCACTAAAAGCAATCACAGCACTAACTTAACTTGCCGACAACGCAAATAAAACCCAATCATCTGCAATTGTGAAGAGCCACTACACAACGCTAGAGAGAGAAAGACTCAGGTAAAAGCTGGTCAATGGTGAATTTCTTCCGCATTTGATTGCCGTTGGAATCAACGAGCATGATGAGTGTCTCCGATCCGAATTCGCGAATAAATTGTCGGCAGGCTCCACATGGCGAGACGGCATTGTCGGCAACGACGCATATCGCTTTGAATTTTTTATGACCATGAGAGATTGCGTTTCCGATGGCAATTCGTTCGGCGCAAATCGTCAAACCATAAGATGCGTTTTCAACATTACAGCCACTGAATAGCGAGCCATCCTCGGCAAGTAGAGAGGCCCCGACCAGGAAGTTCGAGTAGGGAGCGTAGGCATTTTGCCGCGCGGTTGCAGCGGCATCAATCAATTGCTGTTGCAGTTTGTCGCTTATCACTTTTTAAACCACCAGCCAATCAACACCAAACTCCCCAACCTCACCTCACCGAATCCAATGCGAGTTGCCCAATTTTCATCGAACAACGACGCAAAATGAGTTCACAATGAAGCTGATGTAATGTCAAATCAATGCCCCGACGCGGCATCTCAAAAGGATTCATTGAAGATTTGACGGAAACGACTTACACCGCTTTGATTGATTTTACGAAAATGGTGCGTTCCTTTGCGTCTTTCAGGCCATCATTCAATTTCTTCAATGCTTCGGTTTCAATCTGGCGAACTCGCTCCCGAGTCAGACCAAGTTTCTCGCCAATTTCTTTCAGCGTGTGGGCGTCATGCTCGTCCAGGCCGAATCGCATTCGCAATACGGTTGCCTCACGAATATCCATTTCGTTCAACATATCCATCACGCGAGCCAAAACATCGGATTCGACCAGTTCGTCCTCGGGACTTTTCATCCGCTCGTCCATGATCATCTCGCCCAGCGACCAGCCGGCTTCGGATTGATCCGTTTGGGGGGTCGAGTTGTATATGCGAATCGCTTTTTTGATGATCGGGAGCTTTTTCTTGGGGAGTCCAAGGAGTCGCATGATCTCCTCTGGCGTTGGCGTTCGCCCAAGGTCCTCGGTCAAGCGATTGTTCGCACGTCGCCATTTCGAAAGGAGCTCAACCATGTAGGCCGGAATCCGGATCGTCTTGGCCGAATTAATCAACGCACGCTTGATCGATTGCTTGATCCAATAACTAGCATATGTGCTGAATCGCGTTCCAACGTTGGGGTCAAACCCCTCGACAGCGCGAAGCAATCCAAGGTTGCCTTCCTCAATTAAGTCTTGAAGTCCCAGGCCTTTCCCGGTGTAGCCTCGTGCGATGTTCACCACCAATCGCAAGTTCGCACGGACCATACGATCCCTTGCACGAACGTCACCCAGGGCAATCGCTCCCGCCAGTTGCTTTTCCTCATCGGCGGTCAATAGCTTCGTTTCATTGATTTCACGAAGGTACGTTTCTAACGGAGACTGGAGACTGCTCGAAACATCAATCTCGTTTACCGTATTGAGCTTTTCATCTGCGTCGACATCTTTGGTTTTTAGTTCGACGTCTGACTCTTGAGTATTATCAACCATTGTCTTGCTTTCGCTGCTGTTTCTGCCAGACCTATGAACGCGATTCCATCTCATTGTGTTTGATACGCAGTTTTCTCGCTCTCGTAGAAGGAAAGCCAAATCTGGTCAAAATGAAGGACGCGGTTATTTCTTACGTGGCGGCGTCCGTGCTGCGTAATCAATCCTGCAAGAGTTTTATCGTCGTGCTATCACGTTTGTTTGAGTGAATTGGAAAATGGCGACGTGAATCGATTGTTCCGACTTTAGCAGCGCACAAAAAAACACCCTGCCGAAATGCTCGACAGGGTGATTTAAAGCTTTTGATGATTGTTCGATTATCCAGACAGGTCACATGGAATCTGTTTTCGTGGCGACGTTTGGTTAAGCGATTTTCCGATTGGTGACCTACTCCACGGCCGGCGTTTCGGTCGTTTCTTCAGCAGCGGGTGCCGCTTCAGCAGCAGGTGCCGCTTCAGCTTCTGGTGCCGTTTTAGGTGCAACCTCCGCTGGAGCAGACGGCTTGATCAAAGGACCTGAGTCGCCCAAACCGCCCTTGAGAGCCGATTCTTCTTTCTGTGCGGCTGCTTCCTTCTGAGCTTCTTTGGCTTCTTCCTCTGGAGTCCAGTCGACTCGTTTGCGAGAAAGTCCAATTTTTCGCTCTTCAGTATCAACACGAAGCACTTTGACTTCCAATTCGTCACCAACGTTTACAACGTTTTGAGCGTCGTCGACTTTGTCGTCGGCCAATTCGGAGATGTGAAGCAACCCTTCCAGTCCGTCCTCAAGTCCAACAAAGACACCGAAGTTGGTGATCTTGGTGATCTTGCCTTTAATCAATTGACCAGGCTGGTACTTGGCCGGAATATCGGTTGCCCATGGGTCGTTATCAAGCTGTTTCATGCCGAGCGCGATTCGACGTCGATCTGGGTCGACAGCAAGAATCTTGCAGCTGACTTCCTGACCTTTTTCTAGCATCTCGTTTGGATGGCTGATTTTTCGAGTCCATGACATATCGGAGACGTGCAGAAGGCCATCGATGCCTTCTTCCAATTCGACAAATGCGCCGTAATTGGTAAGGTTTCGAACCTTTCCGTTGACCGAGCCGTCGATTGGGTAACGTTCCAAAATGTTGTCCCATGGGTTGTTCTGGGTTTGCTTCATGCCTAAAGACATCTGCTCACCTTTTCGATCGATACCCAATACGGCAACTTCAATTTCGTCGCCGATCTGAACCACTTCGTTCGGATGATTGATTCGTTTGACCCAGGACATTTCAGAAATGTGCACAAGACCTTCGATTCCATCTTCCAATTTAACGAATGCACCGTAACTCATGACGTTTACGACTTCGCCATTGAATACATTCCCAATTGGGTACTTCTCTTCGACTTTGTCCCATGGGTTGGATTGCATTTGCTTCAGGCCAAGAGCAATCTTTTCTTTCTCGCGATCGATGTTCAAAATCATCACGTCGATCTCCTGGTCCATTGAGACCATTTGTGATGGATGATTGATACGAGCGTGAGACATATCCGTGATGTGAAGTAGTCCATCAATTCCGCCAAGGTCAACAAACGCACCAAAGTCCGCGATGTTCTTGACGATACCTTTGCGAATGTCGCCTTCTTTGAGTTCGCGAAGCAAAATTTCACGAATGTATTTTCGTTCGCTTTCGATTAAAGCACGACGACTGACGACAATATTGCGACGCTCTTGATCAATTTTCAAGACTTCGCACTGGACGTAACGACCGATATAGTCGCCAATGTCTCCAGGACGACGGATATCGACCTGGCTAGCTGGTAAGAAGACAGGGACACCGATTTCAACGAGCAAACCACCTTTGATTTTTTTGGTGACCTGTCCAAGAACGACATCGCCCTCTTTGACTTTCTCGATCACACCCTGCCAATGCATGATGTGATCTGCTTTTGTTTTGCTGATGGAGATCAGTCCGAATGGATCATCGGTCTCTCCAAATTCATCTTCGAGGTCTTCCACATAAACGTGGATCTCTTGACCTGCTTCCGGCATTCCGTCGGTTAGTTCATTCCATTCACTTCGATCGATGCTACCTTCGCTTTTGAAACCGACGTCAATCAGAACTTTCTCTGCATCAACACGCAGGATTTTTCCTTTGACGATCTTATTCAGGTCGATATCGCTATTTTGCTGGAAAACAGCATTTTCAGTAAAACCTTTGTCAAAGTCCTCATCGGATTCCGGGAAAAGATCCGCGTACTCTGAGTTGATTTCGTCGTCTTCTAAACTGCTAATTAAGTTACGATTAACCATCAAAACTTCCTTGATACATCACAAAAGGCGAATGCATCAGTTGGGGGTTGCTCGGCATACATGCCAAGGCAGGGGTTCCATGAAAAAATTGTGTAATCCGTCGAAGGTACACAATATTCGGATTGACAACAACGGCTAAAAAAGCTTAGTCGGATTTTGCTGCAAAAAACTGGGGAATTGTTGCCTGAAATCGGCCAATTCCACGAATATTCGTGGTTAAATCGCGATTTTACGACCCGAAAATGGGTGCTTTTTTGATACAGAATCCGCCCTTGTTCAATTGGTTTGAACCGTGATTAATCCAGAATCGCGGGCGGTATTGGGGAAAAGTTGTCGACGATTATTCCGGCCTTTTTTCGAATCGCTGGATTGTCCGCAAATTCGCCAACCAATTGATAATCGAAAACCGTGTGTTCATGTCCGTTAGCTGAGAAAATTTCGGATCCTAAAAATGCCACATCCGCGATATTTCCCGCTGTGCCGGTCAAATTCAGCCAGTCACCCATCGAATTAAAATCTAGAAAATCGCCGGGCGGGCGAATTCCTGTCGCTAGATTGCTGATCGTGTCGATCTCCCAAAGCGTTCCGTTCACTGGAAAAAAACTGTCGACACCTTTGATCATCAACACCTGGCTCTTTTCAAAATCGTTCGGCATTTGAATGTGTTGGACTAATGCTGAACTCGCTTCGGGATACATAAAGATTGATTGATTCGCCTCGAGCCGTATCGAGAGAAAGCCTCCATTTGATGACGCCGTCGATTGGATGAAGCCTTCATTTGTTGCCGATGTGACGTTGGTCAAATAAAGTTCAATCTCGGAACTGGGTTGGTCGACTGCGTCTGGTTCTCCAAACACAAAGGCATGTTGATTGGTCACAATCAAGCCATTGTTAAATGCAAACGTCAACGGCATGCTCGTCGGCATCGTAACGAAGTTTGCATCGCCGCGAATGCAACAGTCTTTAATCGTAAGTGCCGGTTTGTTGCTGACCGATTCCGCAGCCAAAACATCCGTTGCTGACTTAGACGATTTTGTAATGTGGATAAAACTGGTATCTGGAAAGATCAACTCGTCTTCATCATTGGTGTTCACAATCGTCATTGAGCAATCGGTAAACGTCGCTGACGAAATGCTTTCAAAATCAAAAAGCGAAAACGAGCCAAGGTCTGCCTCGGTGACTTGTTTTAAAACATCGGACATATCTAATCGAAAATGCAGACCCTTGAAGCTTAGCTTGCCTCCACGAAATTTCAGATTCGCGGATTTCTCGGTTGCTTCGGGTTTTACGAAAATGATCACGGGAGTTTCGCTCGCTGCGGTGACCAAGACTGAGCCGTTGACGTTCAACGAAAGTTGACGACTAAGGACGACTTTGTCTGAAAAGATTCGGATTTCGTTGATGCGAGTGTCGTTGATCGTTTTGAATGCTTGGTCAAGAGTTTTTACTGACAAGCCATTTTTCGGAACCGACTCAGAATCCCCGACCGCGATGAAATCGTACGTCACATTGGCGGCATTTGTCGCAGTGGCTTTTTGGGAATCCGGCGACGTCTTTTTTGCATCTCCATTTCCTGCGGATTTGGTCGAGTCTCTATTCTTTGGAATTTGGATCTTCGAAGACGTCGGTTGGGTTGATGGCGTTTCTTTGGGCGATTGGGGCTCCGATTTTCCTCCGGATAAATTCGGGTTTTTACGAGGAGTCTGCTTCAGTTTTTCCAGACTCGTAGTCACGGAATTTCGCGGTTGGTAAACGCCCGAGGTATTCACCGTTGAACCGTTCCGATCAACCGAGTCAAGATACAGCACGAACCCGATCAATAAGATCAAAGGGATCAAGACCGGAACCAGTTGCTGCGTCCAAGTCGGTTTTTGGATGATTTTTTTTACAATGACATTTTCATCGTATCCAAGAAGCGGAATGTTGTTTTTCGATGCGAAATCCTGTATCTCGGCGATCAGCTCAGCTGGGCGTTGAAATCGATCATCCGGTTCTATCGCCAAAAGCTTATTGGTGATCGCATTAAACCCTGTTGGTAAGTCGGAGCGATAGTCGGACGGGTTGGGGCGTTTTTCACTGCTGTGTTGAATGATCTTTTCAATCGGTGTCCCTTGCGGATAGGGCGGCTGACCGGTGAACATGAAAAACATGGTGCAACCAAGCGAATACAAATCGGAACGCACATCGGCGGACCTTGAATCGCGGGCTTGCTCAGGTGAAATGTAATCGTAGGTCCCGAGCGTGACGCCAGTTGCTGTTAAGCTTTCATCGCGTTCATTTTGTTTGGGGGATCGCGCTAAACCCAGATCAATTAGTTTCAGCTTCCCGCCATCGGTCACGACGACATTTGCGGGTTTCACATCCCGATGAACGACTCCGCGTTGATAAGCGTGCTGAAGTGCCAATGCCAATTGAAATGAATACCGTAAACCCAGCTCAAGCGGCAATGGTCCGATACGCCGAACCAATTGCGCCAAATTGTCTCCTTCGACATATTCAAAAATGATGTAGTCGCAAGCTTCATCTGTGCCGACTTGAAAGACACGCGAGATGTTTGGGTGGTCCAATCTCGCAACGCTCTTTGCCTCGATTTGAAATCGTTGAATCAGTTCCGAGGTTGCCCCATTCCGCGGCAAGATCTTGATCGCAACGGAGCGACATAAAACCGTGTCATACCCACGAAAGACCAGTCCCATGCCACCACCACCTAAATACTCCTTGATTTCAAAGTGGTCGACGCTGCGTCCTTCAATCGCCGAGACATTCTCTTTTTGATCGGCAAAAGTTTGCGGCCGTGAAATGATCGTCAAGTCATCCTGCGTGAGATCAGACGTTTGTTTGATCACATGCTCGACGGTGGGTTGGCTTCCGTCACCTGTCAGAGCGAAACTCGAGGAATCAGAATTCTTGGGAACTCCCAATGCATCTGCTAAACCAAATCCCGATTCATTGGCTTTTGCATCAGGGGGATCGATTGCACTTGGAGTGACAGTCGGCGACTGCGTTGGCTCGGCTTTGTTTTTGAAATTTGAGTTGCCGGAATCCAAAGAGTCGGCTTTGCTTGTGCCAGAATGCCCGCTTTGGCCGGATGATGAATTGGTCTGGGTTTGATTGGTCTGGGTTTGATTGATTTGAGACGGTTGGCTGCTTGGATATGAAGCATTCCCCAAATTCGACGCAGCGATCGGCAGTTCATTCGATGAACTTTCGTTTTCGCTAGTCGATACATCGGAAATCGAGTCCGTCATTTCCATCCATTCGCAATACGAAACCAAACCGACGCTCGCCGACTACAGGTTGCCGTATTGCAATTTTAAAAAGGGCGAATGCCCGCAACTATAAAGAAGAGAAGAGCGCTCTTCATCCTAAGTAGTCTTTTGAAAACGGTCAAATTTAAACATGTTTTGGCCGTCACATTAGATAAATTGGGCGATGCAATTCGGATGATCGACACAACCTTAACGGCCAAGAGGGGCGGAAATCCCTGAGCTTTTGGCTTGCTACCGCGCCTTGTCGGCCAAAGTGTCTTCATGTGAGGCTGGATTTGCAAAATTTTACATTTGCCCCACTGTCCGAAAAAGACTTGGACACCTTATTGGATTTTCCGTGCAGTGCTCCAAAATCTGTCCGAGTGATAATGAGATTCACTTGCCCCAACAATTAAGTTTTCACGGCTAATTGTCAGTCCAATGAATGTTCATCTTTGCTGAGAGCTTCCGGTCGAGATGCGTATATCCGCCGTCGACGAAAAGCAATTGACCCGTCGTATGACTTGACCTCGGTGATGCAAGGAAGACCACGGCGTCGGCAATTTCTTCGGCATTTGTGAAACGTTTTCCAAGCGGAACGAGGTCACCAATTTCTTTCTTTGCAGCTTCTGGATTGGATTGAGATTCAATCCATTTCGCATAACTTGCTGTCCAGCATTCCGCAGGCAGGACTGTGTTGACGTTCACATTCCAGTCGGCCAATTCGACTGCCCACTCACGAGTTAAAGCATTGACCGCACCTTTTGCTGCGGCGTATCCGGTTGTTCCCCCCTGCCCTGTTACTGAAACTTTGGAGCTGACGTTCACGATCGAGCCTTCATTTTTCTTTAGCTCGTTGGAAGCGAATTTGGTGACGGAAAAAACTTGGACCAAATTCTTTTGAAGCGATTCCAAAAATGTTGCTTCTGAACAACAAAATCCGGTACTATCGTTGAAGCCAGCGTTGTTGATCAAAATGTCGATTTTGCCAAACTGTTCAACGGTTCGGTTGACGATTTGTTGACAATTTGACTCGTCCGACAAGTCTCCAATGATGAACGAGACGTTATCCCGAATTGCATCGCCGAACATTTCAACAAGGTCAACGACCAAATTCTCGCTTGCTGTCGAATCGAGATCTGCAAAAACGACTTTTGCATTCTCCGCGACAAGGCAATTGACAATGGCTCGACCGATTCCTTTTGCGCCGCCGGTTACGATCGCAACTTTTTCGTTAAGTTTCAGGTCCAAGGTTGTGCTCCGATACGATTCGAGAAGTTTTGTTATACTGGTGACGCCGTTAATTTAATTCTCTGGACAAACGATGATCCGAATCACTTGTTTTTGCCTTATTGTTTTTTGCAGTATCGCCACCATTGGAAATGCTTTCGCAACCTTCGTCAACGAACCTGCGTCAGATGATGAGCGTCACGGTCAATCGCAACAGTTTAATACGAACAATGTGGTTTTCGGTAGCGATGAAGAGAGCGTGGTGTCAAAGGGTGTAGTGTCAAAGGGTGTAGTGTCAAAGGGCGTATTGTCAAAGGGTGTGGATGATAAGAAGCTTCCTGTCCTTCCCAAAGACACGTTACCCCGCGAGCTGAAATTCGATTCTGTTCCCGATGGACTTGGTTCTGAACTTCGTGTGCCGCAAGACAACCCTCTCACGAAGGAGAAGGTTGAACTAGGACGCAAACTTTTCTTTGACCCAATCCTCTCGGAAAACAATTCAGTTTCGTGTGCCAGTTGCCACCAACCGGAACTGGGTTTTGCGTCAAACAATGAGTTGGCGATTGGGATCAACGGCAAAGTGGGCACGCGGAATTCACCGACGTTGCTAAATCGGGCATTTGGTGCAAAGTTTTTTTGGGACGGTCGGTCAGAAAGTTTAGAAGACCAGGCGCTCAAGCCGATCTCCAGCGAACATGAACTTGGCAGCAGCATTGATGCGGCACTCAAGCGGATCAGCGAAAGCAAAGATTACGTGGCTGATTTCAAAAACGCATTTGGGGGAGAACAGTCCGTCTCGGAGAAAAACCTGGCAAAGGCACTCGCGTCTTTCCAACGCGTTCTGCTGATGGGTAATTCGCCAGTTGATCAATTTCAAAGTGCAGATTACGGCGCGTTGACCGATGGCGAACGCCAAGGCTTGTGGATTTACGAAAGTCGTGGCGGATGTTGGAAGTGCCACTCGGGTGGTAATTATTCAGACGAGGACTTCCACAACACGGGCGTAAGTTACGGCAAGGAGAATCGAGACATCGGTTTATTTGAAACGACTGGTGAGCAGTTCGATAAATTCAAGTTCAAGACACCGACGTTACGTGGAGTTGCTCTAACCGCTCCCTACTTCCACGATGGTAGTGCGAAAACTTTGGAAGAAGTCGTAGAGTTTTACTCCAAAGGTGGAGCGCCGGACGATAAAGCTTTGGATCGAAACATGACTGCGGTCAATTTGTCCGAGGATGATAAGAAGCATCTCGTTCTTTTTCTTAAAGCGTTATCACGGTAGCTAAAAACGACCTTGCAAGTTTTCTATTCTCGAAACGTTCATTGAGCAGCGAATTAGATCTCAGGATGAAAAGAATCGCTTGCTGCATAACCCCACCCGGACGAAGCGCTATTGCCGTCGTCGATGCGAAAGGTTTCGAGTCGCTTTCGGAACTGGATCGTTTTTTCAAGCCAAAATTTCGAAGTTCGATCGTTGATTTCGAGTTCAACAGGATTGCGTTTGGAACCTGGACAAACGACTCGGGCTCGCAAGAGGAACTGATTGTCGTTCCACGTTCAATGAATCACGTCGAAATCCAATGCCATGGCGGAAGAGCAGCGGTTGAGGCGATCATGGGTTCGCTGGGAGTGATTCAGTTTCAGGTGATTCGCGACGACGATCAAAAAGATGGAAGCGAACTAAACGTGGGTTACGCATCGGAAGTGTCCCACGCCATCTCAAATGCTCGAACGATACAATCAGCCGATCGTTTGCTAGTTCACGCAAACAGCAAATTGGTGAAATGCGTGCACGAAATGTGTAGAAGAGTGGAATCCGACTCGGAGGCGGTTGTCACTGAGTTAAAAGCGCTGTCCGATTCGTTTGAGTTCGGTAAATTTTTGACCAAGCCGGTCGAAGTCGTTTTTTCTGGTAAGCCAAACGTTGGCAAAAGCAGTTTGTCGAACGCGATTCTCGGTTTCGAACGCAGTATCGTGTTGGATCAACCGGGAACCACCCGTGACGTCGTGTCGGCGGTGACATCCATCAATGGTTGGTCGTTCGAGGTTTCTGATACAGCCGGTTTGCGAACTTCTGAAGATGAGGTCGAAATGACCGGGGTTGAACTGGCGATTGGGCGAATTCGTGCCGCTGACGTATGGATTTGGGTTTCAAGTGCCGAAGTTGTCGTCGAACAATTGGCGTCGGACGAAGTTAAACCCAGTGATAAAGATTGGATCGAAGAAGAAGCAAATTCGTATGCAGTCGGATTGCGGCGTCCAGATTTGATTGTGATCAATAAAAGGGATCTCATTTCTCAAAAGCAAAACGAACTGTTGAACTCACGTTTTCCAACTGCTGTAATGACCAATGCCATTGATCCCGGCTCGGTTGAGCGCTTGATGCAAGCGATCGCTGATTCGAAATTTGCGAATCTTCCAGCGTCCTCATCGCCCATCCTTTTTACGACACGACAATTTGATCTTGTCTCAAGTGCGAGCAAGGCATTGCAGTCGAATGATATTTCATTGGCAACAAAATTCTTGACCGAATTGATTCAATAGACGGTGAACATGTTGAAGAAGATGCTTCCATATTTATGTGTACCAATCGCCGTGTATTCGGTTTACATCATGATTCAAATGAAGGGGATCCCACTTTGGCAAGTGATTGGCTACGCGTTGGTGATCATCATCCCGTGTTCGTTGATTCTGCTTTGGAAACCGTTTGACCTGTTTATCGGGTTGGCTCCGCCAAAAGTGAAACGGACGGAAACGTGGGTTTCAGTTACGCCGTGGATTGGTTGGATGATGCTTGCTGCAATGATTCTTCTTAATCACTTTGCACGTCCACCAGCCGGTTGAAGCCGTTGAATTCACTCACGGCACTAAAAGTGGGGCACGAATTCAATGCTCATCACAACAGTGTTAACGATGGGCATGTGATTTAATGTCAAGGTAATGTGCGTCTTTTCTTTCTGCATCGCTATTCACTCCTATTCAAAATATTCTCGAGTGTTGAGGCCAAAATATCATGGATCGACCTATCCAAAACCAGTACTCAAAAACATCGGACCGTTGGCAACTTCGTACGGGACAAATTGATTTTGGTCGGTTGCCGGTGCTGATGGGCATCGTCAACGTCACGCCCGACAGCTTTTCCGATGGAGGCAAATTCACCGATGTAAACGCCGCGGTTGATCACGCTTTGCAGCTGATTACGGACGGCGCGGGGATTATTGATATCGGCGGGGAAAGTACGCGTCCTTATTCTGCCGCAATTTCCGAAACCGAGGAATTGAAGCGAACCGTGAAAGTTGTTCAGGGAATCCACGAACAAACGTCGACGCCAATTTCCATCGATACAACCAAATCCAAAGTGGCAAGCGAATGTATCGCCGCCGGTGCGGAAATCATCAATGACGTAACCGGGCTGGAGGGTGACGGAAACATGCCTGCGATTGCGGCCGACACCAAAGCTGGTGTCTGCGCGATGCATATGCAGGGCACACCGCAAACGATGCAGGATGATCCCGCCTACGACAATATCGTCGAAGATATTTTTGTTTACTTGAAACAACGCCGCCAAGCATTGTTGGATATCGGCATTGACCGAGATCGGATTTGTCTTGATCCAGGGATTGGGTTTGGGAAAACACACCAGCATAATCTCGATTTGATTGCAGGTATGGAGCGGTTTCATGACCTTGATTGCCCCATTTTGGTTGGCCACTCACGAAAGGGATTTATCGCGAGAGTCTTGGGTGATAAGTCAGCAGATCGCGCTGCAGCAAGTGCCGGCGTTGCCATCGAGCTGACAAGGAAAGGGGTGCAAGTGATCCGCGTGCATGATGTGAAAGTTGTTTGTGATGCGATCCGGCTGTTCGATGCGGTTGGCGGAATCGACGGTAGAACGAGCACATTAGCGGAATAAGAATTTGTCAAAAGAAAGGGAATTAACGGAGCATGATGATATTGCCTCGTAGAATCCCGGGACTGTTACAGGGGTTTGATCAGCACTCCTGCCTGTCGAAGCGACACGCATCCGATAAAATCAAGGATTGAAACTTCCACCAAATATTAATTTGTTACGACTCACGAAATTCATGGCGAACCAATCGAACCGGATGACTGTTCCGAAATTCATGAAAATGAAAACGGACAAAAAGAAGATCACAATGTTGACTGCCTACGACTACACCATGGCGTCGATGCTTGACGACGCCGGAGTGGATTCGATTTTGGTTGGCGATAGTATGGCGATGGTTGTCCAAGGGCACGATACCACGCTGCCGGTGACTCTTGATGAGATGATTTACCATGCTGAAATGGTCGGCCGAGCCGTTAAGCGTGCATTGACCATCGTCGATCTGCCCTTTCCCACGAATCATCTTGGCGTGCACAAAACAATCGAAATGGCGGGACGCGTTTTGAAGGAGACCGGCTGTCAATCGGTCAAACTGGAGGGAGGCGCCGAGCAGGCGGACGTGATCCAGGCATTGGTTTCCGCGGGAATTCCGGTGATGGCTCACGTGGGTTTACGACCACAGAGTGTCCACACGATGGGTGGATATAAAGTTCAACGGAATGAAGAGGTCTTGTTGGAGGATGCTCAATCAGCAGAATCCGCCGGTGCTTACGGCATTGTTCTCGAGTGTATTCCGAACGATTTGGCAAAGAAGGTATCCGAGGCACTTACGATTCCAACGATTGGGATTGGTGCTGGCCCACATTGTGATGGTCAGGTTCTTGTCGTAAACGATCTGTTAGGAATGCCAAGCGATTATGTTCCGCGATTTGTGAAGCAATTTGCAAACCTAAAAACAGTGATTCATGATGCCGCAAGTGAGTATATCGATGAAGTTCGCGATGGTACATTTCCGGCAAAAGAGCACTCGTTTAAATGAGGATCGAGTTAGTTTTTGGTTCCCGCGGTTCTCGATCGTGAATCAACGCGTCGGTCGTAAATCCAGAATTCGATGAAGATCAACATGATGGGGCCAAAGAATAGAGCGGCCTGAATCACCCGTGGATCCGAGAATATGTCCGGGGCAAAATCGCGCAGGACAACGCAGCACATTTGAACAAGTACGGCGTTGAGCAGTAGTAAGAAACAGCAGGTCAAACCTGTCTTCAAAACGAAAAATGTCATTCCGGATGACTTGCGTATCGTTTTCATTTTTGACAGTGATTTTGATGGGGCGTTGTTAAGAGGCGAATCGAATCGCCACCATAATTCGAATTAGATGTAGTACATATTTTCCGGTTGGCTACTTGCTCTCTTTACCAATTCAGCGAAATCGATCGAGCTAAGCAGTTCGTCATTCTTTTCCGTGATCGATTTCCAAACTTGATTTAGGACTCGCGAGCCGGCGGTATTTTCCTTGAGGCTGCTTTCATTTGCTTGGCATCCATCGATCACACTCATCACTTTGAACAGACTGATCTCGTTGGGTTGAGATGCAAGACGATATCCACCGGCTGCCCCACGTGTGCTGGTCACAATTCCAGCCCCCTTGAGTTGCAGTAGAATCTGTACCAAGAACCGAGATGGAATACCGTGTTTGTCAGCGATATCGCGGATTCGGAGTGGCTCCGAGTTGCCGACACTTCTCGCCAATTCCAATACGGCGATGCAAGCATATTCAGTTTTCGCAGAAATGTTCAAATTGATAACCTGGATAAAAGACGCGGTTTGAACCCGTTTCGTCTTCGTTATATCGACACCCAAAAAAAGATTTTTTCATTGTATCGCCAAGATCCTAACTTGTCCCCGTCGATTCCACGCTACTATGGGGTTCATGTTGTCAGTAGTCCGAAACCTCTTCGATTTACGATCGGTGGTTTTGCGCAAATTCGACTTCGGATCTGATTGAAAAAAAGAATTGAAGTGGAACCACAAGGCAGTTGAATCGTCAAAATAACTCGTTGTGTTTCCGATTTTAAACAGGCTTGTTGCTAAAAGTAGACATCAGTGGGGCTGACGAGGGCAAAATCAACAGGTTAGATCTCTAGAAAAAGCAGCTGATTCTTTCGATGGTTCGATTGAAATGCGATTCGGCGAATTGCCATTCAATGCAATCCGGTCGAAAATCGCAACCCAATGACATCGGGTTGAGTTGATCCTGATTCCGTTTAGATCTGCAAAACTTTTATTCTACGTGGGCAATTAGGAACGGCAGTTGCACTCGACGGCAGTTGCACTCGACGGTAGGTAAGGTTTTCATCCAGCTGAGCTGCCGTCCGATTTTCAAATTCAAATGTGAGACAAATGAAACAAACCAAATCTTTTAAATTTGAACACCTGGAATCTCGAGAGCTATTGGCGGGCGATTTAGTCGCGGGAGCCAACTTGATTGAAAATGGCGAATTCGAGGACTTCTCAAATGAGGTTAACGGCTTCGTGAATCAGGCTGACTTTCCAAACTGGGAAGTTGCTGACACGGTCACCAACGATTCACTCCGAGTGCAAGAATTCAAAGGAGACGTTACTCGCGGTTACGTTTTGAAACTGGATGCGACCAATGATTTTGATATCGTTGCTCAAGATGTCGCGACACAGGAGAACGAGCGTTACCTGCTTTCTCTTGATTTTCGCGGTAATACGGTTCAAAGCGGTGCGGATGCTTCTACGAACGATATTGAGGTTCTGTGGGAAGGCACAAGCCTTGGAGTCTTTCGTCCCGAGCAGTTTTGGCAAACGATTGTTTTGGAAGTCAATGGTGGAGCTGACCCGACATCACGCTTGGTGATCTGTGAAATTCAGGAAGGCAACGATTCTTCCGGAAGCTTCATTGATGATGTTCGATTGGTTCATATTGAGGATGCCGAAGTCAGAAACGCCAGTTTTGAACTGGTGAACAGTGAGGCGACAGGACTTCTGGCAGCAGCCGACGTTCCCGGTTGGAACTCGGTGGGCACACCAGGTGAGCGGTTTCTTGATGTGGTCAACGACCCAGCAATCAGCGCGGACGGTGATCGGTACCTAAATCTTGACAGTTCAGCCGAACGACTGGATCGAGTTCATCAAACGGTTGATACCGTTGCTGGACGTCAGTATTACGTGGCTTTCGATTTGCGATCGGGCGGGGCGGAGGTGGACGCCGTCGATGATGAAGTCAGAATCCGATTCAACAACCAATTTGCGGGCGTTTTTGTTGGACAAGATAACTGGCAGTCGTTTGGATTTGTGATGACGGTCGATTCTGATCAGACAAAACTGGTTTTTCGTGAATCAGGGACAAATGAATCGGGGGCGGGTGACGGTTCGGGACCCCTTATCGACAACGTTCGGATTTACAGCGTTGCACCTGGATCTGATTCGTTATTGGTTGATTTGAACGGTGGCGAAAACGGTTTGAATTCAGACGCAACTTTTGTCGAAGATGATGGGCCAACGGCACTCACCACCGAGCTTCTTACGGTTAATAACTCGGCCACTTCGGAGCTGACCGGTGCGGTTGTGGGAATCAACAATCTGCTCGATACGAATCAAGAGTTTTTAGCCGTGGATACGGGCGAAACAGGGATTCAATCCAGTTACGATGCGACCACAGGACGGCTACGATTGTTCGGTCGAAGTTCCATGGAAAACTACCGATCTGTGTTGCGGACTGTGACTTACGATAATCTGTCCAACACCCCAGATTTGACAAATCGAACGATTAGATTTTCCGTAGATTACAACTCAGCGTTCAGCATGACCTCGCGAGTGAACTTGGCAATAACGGAAACCAATGATGCTCCAACGATTGAATCGATCGCTGATTCATCGGTGACGGTCAACACGCTTCATGCATTCGATGTTATAGCGACCGACGCTGAAGGATCTGATATCACTTTCACGGTTTCTGGAACCGGAACAGCGTTTGGTACCGGGGATCCACAGCCGTCGATTAACGCAAACGGGCGTGTCACTTGGAAACCACTGCAATCTGGTACAGCCGAGATCACGGTAACGGCGACCGATACAGAGGGTGCCGAATCAACAGAAGTTTATTCAGTCGATGCACTCTTGAATGCCCCTGTTCCAGAGGATTTTGATGCGTTTTCAGGTAACGGCCAGCTTTCTAATGTCTTTCCGGCCTTCCGCAATGATTTGTATCCCTTGGCTCCGGAAATGAGTATCGACACTGCAAATACTTACACGGCGACCTTTGGTACCGATGCCGGTGAAATTGAGGTTCTTCTGTTTGACGATGCTGCACCCGATACGGTGAACAACTTTGTCAATTTAGCCCAAGACGGGTATTACGACGGTTTAACCTTTCATCGAGTTCTTTCATTAGTCGGATCTGAAACGGCCGGATTCATTGCACAAGGTGGTGATCCGGCGGGAGATGGAACTGGGGGGCCAGGGTACCGGTTTGCTGACGAGATTGATCCCGATCTGGATTTCGATCGTGGCGGCTTGTTGGCGATGGCGAATAGTGGCGTTGGCACATCAACAAATGGCAGCCAGTTTTTCTTCAACTACGATGCGAACGTTCAGCATTTGAATCAGAAACATACGATTTTTGGAGAAATTTCCAGCGGAATTGAACTGCTAGATTCCATTTCGGAAGGAACCGTCATTCGAACGATTCGCATTGTTGAAGCCACGCCTTCGGCTTAACAGTGATTCGATGGACGCAATGAGCAACACAGTGGGGCGATCGTGATCGGTCGCCCTTTTTTAATCGGCAATGTGCTGATCAGATCACTTAATTGAAAACTTTGTCGCCCCACATCGCCAAGTTTGCGATTGGCCAATTCCACATGGAAAGCTGAGCAGGCAATTGGTTCACCTGCTCCAAGGATTCACTACGAAAGAGACTTTGTAAAAACTCACTCTGCTGTACCTTTTCTTGAATCTCGTTTTTCCATTTCGACTGCAACCAAGTGGGGACAGGCGTAGCAAAGCTTGATTTGGGACGCTTGGCCAAATTCTTCGGCAAGATCTTTTCGGCAAACGAATGAATCAATCGCTTGGATCGTAAGCTCCCTCGACCCGCAAGATCCAGCGACGCTCGCCACGGGGATGCTTCACTGGGATCAATATCAATTCGGTAGGAACGTGGTAGTCGGAAAAGGTCTTCGACAAAAACATGGTCCGTGTAGGGGACCCGAGATTCAAGGCTGGCTAACATCGTTGCGCTATCAAGCCTTGAAAGGAGACTTTCGAGATTGGTTCGCAATAAAACGTGAGCGGTCTTTTCAACGTTGGCCATCTCTCCAAGCGATGCGAACAGGTTATCGTAATAGTTTTCGACCGCATGATCGGCAAACGCGTTTTCCCAAGCTTGTTCACGGAAAAGGGTTTTTTGGATTTCACGAGGTATCAGGCCGTTGCAGGCCAAATAGTGGTCGCCTGCGGAGCCAAAAAACTGATCGCCATATTGTGATCGCAAGCTTGTGAATGCCGTGGCTGACTGATTTGAACCAATTTGATCCAGCGAATTCAAAAGATCGAAGTCGTTCCCTGCCCAATGCGGAATCTGATATCCACAACACGCTTCGTCAGCCCCTTCACCGCCAATGGCAACCCCTACCGTGCGTTTCAAGTTTTGTGCAATTCGGTTGATGATGACGTCCGTTGGCGTAGACACCGGTGTTTGATATTGATCCACCAAATTCTGCCAACCGTCAAGATAGGAATCAGAGTCAAGTTCGACGGTTTCAAAATCAAGGCGATTATGAGTTGCGCATTCTTCTGCGAATTTAAAATCGCTATTGTCTATTGGGAAAGTCTCATCAACTCCACCTCCGCAAACCGCATGAAAGGACGAATGAGTTTCGTCCTTGATCAAGCTGGATAACGTGTTCGAATCAACACCGCCGCTTAACATCATGCCAATTGGAACATCGCTAACCATTCGCATTGAAACGGATTCACGGAGGTTTTTTTCCAGTTGAGCAACCGCTTCGTCAAACGTCATTTGTGGTTGCTCGTCAGCGATTGGCGGTTGCCAATAATAGGCTCGATCTATTTTGGAATCAGCGACTTGAATCTTTTCGGCCGGTCGGACTGTGTTAATTCCATCAAAAAGTGTCATGTCATCCAGCGTGATTCGCAGCGTCGAAAGGTAGTGGCTTACCGTTGCCAAATTTGGCTTCGCTGAAAATTTTGGATGTTTTAAGATGGCGGGAATCGAACTTGCAAACACGAAATCGCGATCGATCTTCGCATAGAAAAGCGGTTTGATGCCAAATCGATCACGTACCAACGTTAGCTGATGGGTTCGCGAATCATAGACAGCAAACGAGAACATGCCGCGTAGCTTTTCAATGCAACCGTCTTGCCACTCTTGCCATGCCGCGGCAAGGACTTCCGAATCGCACCGCGTGTTAAATCGATGCCCCAGTCGCTTTAGATCTCGCCGCAAGGTGCCGTCGTTATAGATTTCACCATTGTAGACAAGGACAAAACGTTGGTTCGCCGAAACGATCGGTTGTCGGCCACCGGCCAAATCGCGAATTGCCAAACGCCGGTGCGCGAAAACAAAATGATCTCGTCGAAGCAAAGTCGCATCATCCGGCCCGCGGGCACGCATCTGATCGCGCATGACGGCAATTTCCGAATCACAAAGCGATACGGTTTGATCTGTCGAAGTAACAATTCCAAGGATTCCACACATGCCAAAAGTTTTCGGAAAGAAACGATTGCCGAAAATAGGACTTGTGAAAACGGAGTGAATCCACCGTCTTTAACTAAACCGCGATTTATTCCAGGTGATTCGAATGGTTCTGAAAGTCCGCTTCGTAAAAACGAAATCGTTGATAATTGGTAGAATGCTACGGTTTACCTAGCAAGCTGTTCGAAAATCAATCATTTGGCGCTGTTTTGCCGCTTATTGAAATCTAGTTTGCCAACTAGAATATCGATGTTGTTCTAATTTTTTCTTTGAATCTCTATGACACTCACTAATCACTATCGCTCTGATCGTACCGGCTTATCGTTTGAGCTTTTTCCGCCAAAAACAGAAAAAGGCGAAACACAGCTTTACTCGCAACTCAAAAAGTTGATGGAATTTTCTCCTGACTATGTGACTTGTACTTACGGTGCAGGTGGATCGGAACAAGACAAGACCCTCGACATTATTTCAAAAGTAAAAAATGATTTTGATGTTCCAGTCGCTTCACATTTAACGGTTGTGGGTTCGACGGTTGATCAACTACGGATTTACCTGCAGAAAGCATGTGATCGGAATGTCGATTACATCGTTGCCCTCCGTGGCGATCCGCCGCAGGGTGAAACCGAATTTCAATCGCATGCAGGTGGACTTTCATATGCCAATGAATTGGTCGAGCTGATTCGGTCTGAATTTAATCAGCTGGGAATCGCAGTTGCGGGGTATCCAGAGAAACATCGCGAAGCCGTTTCAATGGATATCGATCTGGACAACCTAAAGCGAAAAGTCGACGCTGGCGCCGACATTATCATTACGCAGTTGTTCTACGATAACCAAGACTTTTTTCGATTTCAGGATTTGTGCGCCGATCGGCAAATTAACGTTCCCATCGTTCCCGGAATCTTGCCGGTTGTTAGCCTGAAGCAGATTCAGCGAATCGCCAAATTGTGTGATTCCAAATTACCATCTGGTCTAACAAGCCAATTGGATGCGGCGAACTCGGATGAAGCTCAATTGGATGTCGGAATCGAATTTGCAACGCAGCAAGTTGATGAACTCAAAACGCACGGTGTTTGCGGGCTGCATTTTTATGTGTTGAATAAATCGAAATCGACAGCAAAGGTCTTGGAAGCGATCAATTTTTGCGGAACCTAACCAAGGCGACTGCTAGTTTACCAATCCCCCGCGAGCAAGGCGAATCGCTGGACGTTCCCCTCAGGTTCGTTTGGGTTTCTGCCGAGAATCGAACCGTTGGTCAATCTGCTACGCGAGAACGCCGCGAAGAACCTGCCCATGTACATCAGTCAACGTTTCTTTTCTTCCTTGGTAAAAGTAAGACAACCGTTCGTGATCCAAGCCGAGTAAGTGAAGGATCGTGGCATGGATGTCATGGACATGGGCTTTGTTGTCGACCGCCGCAAAGCCAAGTTCATCCGTCGCGCCGTAATTGATTCCACCTTTCACGCCACCGCCGGCAAACCACATCGTAAAACCGTAGGGGTTGTGATTCCGCCCGGGTTGATTTTTTCCTTCGCTAAACGGCATCCGGCCGAATTCACCACCCCAAACAACGAGCGTCTCGTCCAATAAACCTCTCCGCTCAAGATCGGTTAACAAACCAGCGATTGGCTGATCAACTTCTGCGGCATGCTTCCCATGGTTGGATTCGATTCCCGCATGTGCATCCCATGTGTCCTCCAAATGGCCGCCACCGGAATATAGCTGGACAAAGCGAACGCCACGCTCAACCAAACGTCGACCGATCAGGCAATTACGCCCGTATTCATCAGTCGGTTCTTTCCCAACACCGTAGAGATCAAGTGTCTCTTGAGTTTCATCAGCGAACGAGACAGCTTCAGGTGCTTCTGACTGCATCCGATAGGCTAACTCATAGCTCTTGATCCTTGCTAATAGTTGGTCATCGTTTTGCCGTGACTTGGCATGCGCCCGATTTATTTTTTTAAGGAACTCAAGCTGCTGAAGCTGTGTTTTCGCGGTCATGTGCTCGGGGCCAGACAAATCCAAAACAGGATCCCCGGTCGGTCGAAATAACGTCCCCTGATACTGTGCCGGCATGAAACCGGCTGAATAATTTGGTTGACCACTAATCGGGCCTCCTCGTTTATCCATGATCACCACATAGCCGGGCAGGTTTTCATTTTCACTTCCCAGGCCATACACCGACCAACTTCCAAGCGATGGTCTTCCAATAAAGACGCTGCCGGTATTCATTGCAACCAACGCCGACCCGTGCGCATGACTGTCGGTGTGGCAAGAGTTGATTACGGCAAGCTTATCCGCGTGTTGTCGAACGTTGGGGAAATAATCAGAAATCAATAATCCAGAATCACCACCTCGTCGAAATTTTCGAAATTCTGGAGTTAAGTATCCGATCTTTCGTCCGCCTGAATTGATAAAGTTTTTATCTGCTGGCAGTTCTTTACCTGAATACTTTCGCAGCATCGGCTTGTAATCAAATGTATCGACCTGCGATGGAGCACCGTTCATCATCAAGAATATTACAGACTTGATTTTTGAGTCGAAATGTCTTGTGGGCGATTGGGGTTGCAAAGTCTCCAGGTCGTCCGCATGGGCAACGCCATCAAAGAAATTCGACTCGGAGAGCAAATCAACCAATGCCAGTCCAGCAAAACCGCATCCCATTTGCCAAACCGCCTCGCGACGAGAAATGCCACAGGGATATCGATTGGCTGATCTCTTCTGATGATGTTTCATAGCACCTACTTGTTTTAGTCAACGAAAATCAATTCGTTGGAATTGAAAAGCACGTGGCAAAAAGAAGCGAAAGCCAGCGTTTCGGGAGTCTGTTCAACGGCTTTTTGGGTAGAGCTGTTTTCGGTAGTGATTGACGGATATTTAGCCTCCATCACGCCCCAGACAGATTCAAGTTCGCGTTTTGATAATGCTCGATCATATACGATGATTTCCGCGAGCCAACCTTTTAAATATTCCGCACCAAAGTTCCCCTGCGTTCCCAAAACATATTTCGTATCAAGTTTGCGATCGGACAGTCCAGTGCGGCGATGTCCAATCTCATTGCGACCGATATACAGCGAAAGTCGACTTTTGCTGGTAACCGCCGACATCAAAAATGGCCGTTGGCCAACGGGGCCCACGGCACGAAACTGATCTGAAAACCGAACGGAACGCCCATCTGTCAAACCGAGGAAAACGGAGGAAGTTGAATTCCCGTTACGATTCCAGTTGGAAAAGAATTCGCGACTCCCCGTTTGGTTATTGTCGTGTCCGACGAAGACAATTGTGAATTCAGCAGATTCCAATACTTGCGCGTTAATTTCCAGGAACTGATCAACGCCATTGAATTCAACCGCTGGATGTTGGTCCAATGCATTTAATAGAAAATTTGGTGCTAAGCGCTGACTTGCAGGTGTAGCGAATACGTTCCTTTTTTTATCAGACCATCGTAAAATCTTTTTCGCTTCATCCATCACCAAATTTTTTCCGGCTTCCAAATGAAGCTTCATCCGTTCGGTTGGCAACTCCAAGGGAGCTTTTTTTGAATTCGCAGCTTGACTGAGAAGTCGATCGGCTTTTCGTGTGATTTCAAAGGTTTGTTTTTGTTCCTTAACGAATTCGACAGCATTTCTTATTTCGTTTGTCGAGGGTTCGCGGCCAAGGGCAAAACGCATTGCGGTCGAAACGCTTTCTTTAATATCTTGTGATTGACTAGAAATCCGATCTGCAAAACGCGAGCTTTGCTCATGAACGAAATGATTGTTCATGAGCGCAAGGGCTTGTGGGGCAACAATGGTCAAATCGCGTTGTCCGCATGGTCGTGTTGAATCGGCAAAATCAAAATTTGCAATCAATGGCGGGACTAAGGATCGCTTGACGTTCATGTATGCGGCACGACGCGATTGTTGATCGAAAGTGGAGGCGCTCCATGCTCCCGCCTGTTTAGAGAGCCCTTCCAGTGCTTCTTCAGAAACGTCTGGTGTAAACCCACGGCCTCCCATTTGAAAATTCAAGTCGCCGGACAATACCAAAAACGTGTCGCGGATCGCTTCTGCTTTCAATCGTCTACGATTCATCCGCCAAAGGAATTGGTTTAAGGGGTCGACCGCAAACATTCTTTTCGCTTCTGGATGCACGGAATCTTGTTGATAAGTTCGCGACAATAAAATCAACCGGTGGATGGGTTTCATGTTCCAATTGTTCCGGATTAATTCCGATGCCAACCAATCAAGTAATTTTGGGTGTGTTGGCAAGTCACCCTTGTAACCAAAATTATTGACGCTTCGAACCAATCCGTATCCGAAATAGTGCTGCCAAATTCGGTTGGCGATCACTCGTGCGACCAACGGGTTCTTGTTGTTGATCAAACGATTCGCATATTCAAACCTACGTCCAGAATCAACGTCGTTTGACGATGGTGATGCAAATGGCGTATCCAGCAATTTGATCACCGAAAGGAATCCAGGCTCGATGACATCGCCAAGATCGCGGGGGTTGCCTTTTTTAAGCAATCGAACAGGATCCGGTGAAGCTGTCCGGTCGGTCCAACCGTACGCGTCAAAACCCTTTACCTTTTCATCGGTATTGCCAATCAAGTCACCAGGCCAAAAGATGGTTGCCGCGCGATAGTAATCAATTTGAGGAATCGGATCAAATTTGTGGTCGTGACAACGAGCACACTTTACGGTTAAACCCAAAAACGCCGTTGAGGTCACATGAATTAGATCTTCAAGTCGGTCGTATTTGTATTCGAGTTTATCATTGGGCTCGTCGTCCCATGTGCCTAATCGCAACATCGTTGTTGCAACAATGTTTTCTTCCTTAAGCGGTGATAGTTGATCGCCCGCCAGTTGTTGCATGATAAATTGGTCGAACGGTTTGTCGGAATTGAAAGATTCGATGACGTAGTCGCGGTACTTCCACGCAAATTTTTTCTCAGCATCCCGCTCATAACCGTTTGTATCTGCATAGCGAACCAGATCTAGCCAGTCCCGACCAACGTGTTCACCAAATCGTGGAGAACTTAAAAGCCGATCTACCAATTTCGAATAGGCATCTGGAGTTTCGTCGTGGGCGAATTGCTCCAGGTCTTCGGCCGTGGGCGGCAATCCAACAACATCAAAAGACACCCGCCGAAAAATTCGTTCACGCGATGCTACGGGGGCAAAATTCAATCCGTTTTTTTTGTGTTGGTCAAAAACAAATGCATCGATGGGATTGTGAAATGCGGAATTTGACAGGCTGGATCCTGGAGTTGGGTACGCTTGAATCGGCTGAAAACTCCACCAATCTCGGCCACCTCGAACTTCGTTGGTGAATTCGTATAAATCCAGTTCGCGGTCAGCCGGCCAAGTTGCTGCATCCCGAATCCACTTCTTCAGTTCACCGATTTCTGAGTCTGGCAACCGTTTCGAAGTTCCGCGTTCTTCTGGTGGCATTTCGCCGCTGACAATACGATCGATCAGGTAGTTTTCTTCCACGACAGGATTAAAAAGTTCTTCACCTGAATCCCCGCCAGAACGAAATGATTTTCTATTGGTCAAATCCAAACCGCCACTTGATTCGGTTTGATTGTGACATTCGACGCATCGTTTAATCAAAATCGGCGCAACATGGCGTTCAAAAGAATCTTCCCCAATCGCTGTCATTTTGCAGAGATGGATCTGCAGGAGGAGCAGCAACGAATGCAAAAGGAATTGCAACGGATGCGTGAATATGGAATTGAAGTAGCGCATGAGCGGTGGTGTCAGAAGGAAGAGTCTCTATTTTGTCTGATTAAAGTGCAAGAATCCAGCAAGTTTGTATGCTTGGAAATCCAGCGTTAAACGGCCAAATTCTTCGATGGCCGATACTGATGTTGCAGAAGACCGCGTTGGACTGGTCATCGGTACGCAACATTTCATGAACGATTTGGTGATAGCGATCGATTGAGATGCCTTCGTTTTGTTCGACATAAATCGGCTGATCTTCTTGGTGAGCTGCGATTTGGGGGAACACCCAGCTCTTGCAGACGGCGTCTTCATCAACACAATTCGTCAATTTGCCTTTGCATTTTCCGCAGATCGAACAGTTGGATTTCATGACGCGGATCGGTCAGATCAAGAAAGTTTTTTTAGATGAGGCTGTCGATGAATTCCGAGACTCTGGATTGCCAGCCAAGCTTTGCAGTGAGAAACGGCTAGGCAGAAATGGGTTCGTTAAAGTGATAGCAAAGTCCATCCGACTGACGACAAAGGACACGTTGAAATTCGGGCCGTCACGTTCAATTTCGGTCATGCCGAAGTGCTCGCAGTAGCAATCTGATGCTGCGCGAAATCGTTAACAGGAAGTGTAAAAACGTTATCCACGTCGCGATCAAGTGCATTGGCGATCAAGTGCATTGGCGATCTTCGTTTTCCGTGGCTGCAATCGGTGTGACGGTTTCCACCCGACGGGTATCTGATCGGATCCAAGATTGGACTTTGCAGCGGCTGCCGCACCGTCAAGATTCTTCGAGCGCCGCCCATGTCGTTGGCCGACAATTTGCCGGAACGCTTGGGAACTGGACGTCATTTCGACGAATCGTGAATGGCCATAAATCAACCCCCGCCCGCGTCGTCGATCTTGTTGCTTTTTGCGGCCTACCTCAAGATTTCACGAAGGGAGAGTCATGTGTTTAATGAGTCAATCGCCGGTCATTCAATCAATCGCTAGGCTTTAATCATGGAAAGGTGTTTTTCCAGGAATTCTTGCAACGATTTGTCCTCAAGCTGATCTTTGGAATTGAAGTCAATTCTCAAGTAATCCTTTTCATCATCTTCGGAATCCAATTCCACAGAAGCGCCGAATTTTGAAATTTCGTCCAGGGTGATTAAATCTTTGGAATGATAAAGTACAAGCGGAACGGTGTCTTCCGTTTTGGTATTGATCGATCCCCAAATTCCGTCAAAGTCCTTCAGCATAAATTTCGCGTGGTCTTTGTTGTCCCACGACCAATCGATTTCCCCACCAATCTGGTTGATCAAGCCCTCCAGACTATTGAGGATTTGTTCATCCCATTTACGAGTTTCACCAATCGAAAAACCGTTGGTCGAATAATGCCATTGCCGCCCAAGTTTCTTCCACGGCATGTGGCTTTCGATATCCTCTTCAGCTTTTTCAGAGTGGAATTCGAAGCCATTAACGGCATCCTTGAGAAAATCCCAGAACTCGGTTCGATTTAATTCTTCCAGGGTAAAGGCGCGGATTTCAACCTCTTGCCACGGCCCAGCCAAGTTCTTGCATTTGACCCGCGAATCATTGCCATAAAGCGGGATATCATCGACCTGGTTTAGCGTCATCAAAGGGAGTCTCGTCTGCAAATCCTCTTTCTTGAAAGTATTTCGACGAACACGGAACTTCATCTTCAAAAGCCATGATTCACCGGTTAACGCATGAAAGAACCAACCCAGCGTCTTCTTTTTTCCGGTAATTTCGACCACATTTCGACTGTTCCAATCCGTTTCAGAAAAATCGCCCAGCTCCTGAATCTTTTCGACCACCTGAGCAACGATTCGTCCATCCCATTTTACGGGTGAACCATTTCGATCGACGCAATCGGCGGTGTGCCATGCACGTCCATCTCGCTCCCAAGGCATCGCAATGTCATTGCCGACCTCGGTGATGTCGAGGTCACCCTTGCGTTCTTTTTCCGCTTCATACGGATCGTAGGTCTCGCGGTCTTTGTAATGGGCGGTAACCAGGGATGACTTGAGTGCTTCGCCAGTGAAACTGCGCAGTAAAGTGGAGCTTTTCTTTTTTGCCGCCATCGCGTGCTCAACAATTTGCTCCGGTGTACCAGTCGCGACGACCAATCCGCCATCCTGCCCTGCCTCCGGTCCCATATCGATGACCCAATCGGCGTTCTTGATTACGTCTAGATTGTGCTCGATCAAAACGACGGTGTTTCCAACATCCACCAGTCGATGCAACACTTCCATTAATTTTTCCAAATCGGAAAAGTGCAATCCGGTCGTTGGCTCATCAAGCAAATACAAAGTACGCCCCGTGTCTGGTCTCGCAAGTTCCGCAGCCAGCTTAACGCGTTGCGCTTCACCACCGCTTAGCGTCGGTGCTGATTGCCCCAGACGAACATAGTCGAGTCCAACGTCACAAAGTGTTTGGATGGTTCGCCGAATTTTTGGAATGTTTTTGAAAAGCTGTGACGCCTCGCCGCAACTCATCTCCAAAACGTCACTGATGGTATAGCCATGATATTTGACCGCCAACGTCTCTTCATTGTAGCGACTGCCCTCACATGTTTCGCACCGGACCCAAACGTCAGGTAGAAAGTGCATCTCGATACACGTCTGTCCATTGCCAGTGCATTCTTCGCACCGACCACCGGGGACATTGAAGCTGAATCGACGTGGCGAAAATCCCCGAACTTTACTTTCGGGAAGCTGTGAGAACAGAATTCGAATCAATTCGAAAACGCCCGTGTAAGTTGCCGGATTGGACGAGGGAGAATTCCCCAGCGGAGTTTGATCAACGCGAATGACTTTATTAATGTTCTGGACACCACGAAGGCCATCGTGGTTTCCAACGGTCTGCGTTGCGCGGTGCAATCGCCTGGCTAAGGCGCGGAATAAAATGTCGTTGACCAATGAGCTTTTCCCGCAACCACTTGGACCGGTAATTACCGTTACGGTTTCCAGCGGAATGCTGACGTTAATTCCCTTCAAATTGTTTTGTTTCGCGCCAATCACATCGATTGACGTCGCAAGGGTCGGATCGAAAGGCTTCTTTTTCTTTGGCCCCTTCTTTTTTGGCTTGGGATTTTCTTTCTTTGCCGCAAGCCGTGCAAGGCGGTCGGTCGAATTTGAAAACGGCTTCAAGCCAGGTCGTCGCGTTTTTGGAATCCAAATCGCTTTTTTGTCGGTTAGGTACGCGCCGGTCACCGAAGCCCGCTTCTTTGAGATCTGTTCCATCGTGCCACTGGCAACGATTTGCCCCCCATTCACACCTGCTTTTGGGCCAAAGTCAATGATCTCGTCGGCGCTTTCAATGACCTCTTTGTCATGCTCCACAACCAGCAATGTGTTGCCCAAGTCCCGCAATCGATGAAGTGCCTTGAGCAATCGAGTGTTGTCACGCGGATGCAAACCGATGGTCGGCTCGTCCAGTACATAGAGCACGCCGCACAATCCGCTTCCCAATTGACTTGCCAAGCGGATGCGCTGAGCTTCACCATTGGACAGCGATGCGGCTGTTCGGCTGAGTGTTAAGTAATACAGTCCTACGTCTACAAGGAACTGCAAACGATTGTTGACTTCCCGGAGGACTTCCCCCGCAATTTTTTTGTCTCGCGAATCAAGCTTCCAGCTCTTCACCGTGTCGATCAGTTTTCCAAGGGGCAGGCGACAAATATCACCGATCGTCAGGCCGCGAAACTGCATCGCCCCTGCATCATCTCGTAACCGGCTGCCATCGCAATTCGTGCATTCGACCTCATCAATGAAACTTTCAAGTTGCCGTCGGAATGCAGGCGAAGTTCGCGCTGCATCATCCATCGCGGGATAGAGGCCCTTGTACTGAAACCGAAAAAGAAATGTCTGATCGTCGGCGTTTTTACGTACCTCGAACCATTGGTCGCCGGTTCCATGAAACAGGATGCGGCGCTCGCGAGTTGTTAAATCTTCGATCGGCTTGTTGACCGGAAAGTTCGTTGCCTTTCCAAACGCCGCGATCATTTTTCCGCCCAATTCGTTGGACACATTTTGCCACAGCAAGATGGCGCCCTTCGCCAACGTTAGCTTCGGATCGTCGATTAAAGCTGCCGGATTGGCACCGGTTTGTGTTCCCAGACCTTCGCAAGCTTCGCACCAGCCAAGTTGGCTGTTGAAGGAGAAATTGTGGGGGCTAAGTCGTTCGAAACTGCGTTCACACTTTTCACAGGCAAGATGCTGGCTGTGCTTGGTCACTTCCCAGCGTTCCTCGGCGATTTCGTCGTCGCAGATCGCGACGTGTAAAACACCCTTGCCGATCGCAAGCGCCGCTTCGATACTTTCCGCAATTCGCGAATGGGCCTTTTTACTGATGGTGACTCGGTCAATCACGACTTCTAGTCGATGCTTTTGACGACGGTCTAGAGATGGTGGGTTGTCGATCGAATACGTCTTTCCATCGATTCGAACTCGGGCAAAACCGGCTGCTTGAAAATCTTCAAAAAGATTTTCGACATCGGACTGCGGATTCAATTCCATCGGGGCCATCAGGTAAAGCTTCGTTCCTTCGGCGTGCTTTTCAACTTTTTCGACGACCTGGTCGACCGTTTGAGTCCCGATCGGAATATCGCAATCAGGGCAGAAATAATCGCCCAAGCGTGACATCAAAATCCGAAGATAATCATAGACTTCGGTTACCGTTCCGACAGTGGAACGCGGTGTACTTCCCAGATTTTTTTGCTCGATCGCAATCGCTGGCGAAAGGCCTTCGATGTTTTCTACGTTCGGCTTTTGCATTTGATTGACAAACTGCCGAGCGTAAGAACTCAAGCTCTCCACGTAACGGCGTTGTCCCTCCGCGTAAATCGTGTCCATCGCCAGCGAGCTTTTGCCGCTGCCACTAGGTCCGCAAAAGACCGTCATTTTGTCCCGTTCGATTTTGGTGTCGACGTTGCGAAGGTTATGTTGTGAAGCACCCTGCACGGTAATGAACTGAGACGGATCGACTTTCGGTTTTGCCTGTTTTTTGACCTTGCCGGAAACGACTTTTGGCGGCGTATCTTTTTGCTCGAAGTATTTTTTTAATGCTCGACCGGTGTATGATTCCTTGCATTCAGCAACTTTTTCTGGCGGACCGGCAACGACGATATTTCCGCCACCCGATCCTCCCTCCGGACCGATGTCGATAATCCAGTCGGCGGTTTGGATCACGTCGAGGTTATGCTCAACCACCAAGACCGTGTTGCCTGCATCAGCAAATTGTTGCAATACGTCGACGAGCAACCGAATGTCTGCAAAATGCAGGCCGGTGGTCGGCTCGTCCAGCAAATAGAGAGTTTGACCGGTGCTCTTCTTGACCAATTCTCGGGCTAACTTGATTCGCTGTGCTTCACCACCTGACAATGTTGGTGACGGTTGGCCGATTTTTAGATAATCCAGACCGACATTTTTTACGGTAAGAAGTTTGTCGTAAATCTTTGGGATGTTTTCGAACAATTCGAGAGCGTGTCCGACCTCCATATCGAGAATTTCCGCGATATTGTGGTCTTTGAATTTCACCTGCAACGTTTCGTGATTAAAACGATTGCCCTGACAAACTTGGCACGTCACCCAAATGTCAGCCAGGAAATCCATCTCCAATTTGTTCGCGCCGTTTCCCTCACAGGCTTCGCAGCGGCCGCCCTTTACATTGAAACTGAAACGTCCCGGTTTAAATCCTCGTTTTTTGGAATCAGGAAGTTGGGCAAACAATGACCGGATTTCGTCAAAAACTTTAATATAGGTTCCCGGATTGCTTCGAGGTGTTCGGCCGATCGGGCTTTGGTCAATTGCGATCAGCTTATCGAGATATTCCAGGCCAGTGATTTCGTCATGCTCACCTGGCTCGCCTAAACCGCGATTTAGATCGCGGCGGAGGGCTTCGACCAAAATGCCGTTCACCAATGAGCTCTTTCCAGACCCGGAAACGCCGGTAATGCACACAAAACTTCCCAGAGGAATTTCCGCGGTGACGTCCTTGAGGTTGTTGTGCTTGGCTCCATGAATTCGGAGGTACTGCCCCTCTTTTGCGCCCCGAGACTGTTCGCGGCGTGGAACCGTCATTGTCCGATTGAGGAACTGCCCCGTCAGACTCCGCTTTGATTTGATCACATCGGCAGGTGATCCTTCAACCACAACCTCACCACCGCGAATACCAGGTCCAGGACCAAAATCGATAATGTGATCGGAAGCCCACATGGTGTCCTCGTCATGCTCAACGACAACAACGGTATTGCCCATGTCACGCAGTTTCAGCAGCGTCGAAATCAATCGGTCATTGTCCCGTGCATGCAGGCCAATGGACGGCTCATCAAGAATGTAAAGCACTCCGACGAGTCCACTTCCGATTTGCCCAGCTAGCCGAATGCGTTGTGCTTCACCGCCAGATAGTGTTGGTGCACTGCGATCAAGTGTTAGATACTCCAGTCCTACGTTCAGCAAGAATCCCAGTCGATTTCGAACTTCTTTCAAGGCTTCCGTTGCAATAAAAGCCCTGGTTTCATCCAATTCGATCTGTGAAAAGAATTCAGCTGCGTCACTGACTGGAAGTGAGACAATCTCCGGCAAAGTCAAAAGTGGGGCTTGGGAAAAGTCTTTATGGCCTGACTTCAGCTTTACGCTTCGAGCCTGCTCTGAAAGCCGCTCGCCATCGCATTCCGGGCAACGAATGTTCGACATGAACTCTTCGTACTTCCGCATCGCCGGTTTGCTTTTCAACTCTTGATATTTTGACATCAAATCGGGAATGACGCCGTCAAAAGTTCCACCGTATTTCATCGGCGAGCTTCCGCCACGCCACGTGAATGTCACATGCAAATCGCCTGTGCCATATAGCCACGCTTGTTGCAGTTCTTCATCCAGTTGCTCCCAAGGCGTCTCAAGCATGTGGTCGGTCGGAAGTTCTTGCGAACGTTCAAGTGATTCTGCAACGCCTTCATAAATGTGACGTTTCCAGCGACCGACTTCTTTCCAGTCACCAATCAACGGAATCGCGCCATCTTTAAAGCTCTTGGTATGATCAGGGATCAAGAGTTCTGGATCAAATGAAAACAAGTCGCCAAGCCCGTCACAGGTCAGACACATGCCCTGCGGACTGTTGAAACTGAACATTTGCGGTGTCGGCGGATCGAAACTGATGCCACATTTTACGCATGCGTAATCAGCACTAAAAACAGCATCGGAATGTGATGGTTTTTTTGCGTCGATGTCGTCTTCACCGGTCGGTGCATCGTCATTCTCAATCATGGCAATCAAGTTGCCTTTGCCGATCTTCAAAGCAAGGTCGACTGCTTCGGAGAGTCGGCCGCGAATGTTGCCTTTGTTGACCAGTCGATCAATCACGACTTCGATATTGTGGCGCAGTTGGCGGTCAAGGTTGTGATCTTCGCTTAGTGCAACGACTTCGCCGTTTACTCGGGCTCGGACGAATCCTTGCTTCAAAAGATCCTCAAACAGATCGCGATGAGCACCTTTTTGGGCTCGCACGATGGGGGACAGAATCATGTACTTTGCGTTTTTTTCGAATCGTGAAATTCGTCCGATGATTTCATCTCGCGACTGAGCCGTGATCGGATCACCACATTTTGGACAATGCCCAGAACCGACACGAGCAAAAAGGACCCGCAAGTAGTCGTAGATTTCCGTAATCGTTCCGACCGTCGATCGCGGATTATTGCCGGCAGATTTTTGCGAAATCGAAATCGATGGACTCAATCCAGAGATCAGATCGACATCCGGTTTGGGCATTTGCCCTAGAAATTGACGCGCAAAACTGGAGAGTGATTCGATGTAGCGGCGTTGGCCTTCGGCATACAGAGTATCGAATGCTAGCGAACTTTTACCACTTCCACTCACGCCCGTAAGGCAAATCAACTGGTTCCGCGGGAGGGTGACGCTTACATCCTGTAGGTTATGTTCACGTGCACCTTTGATGACAATATCGGAAACGGGCATCTTCTATCCGGGCAATTTCGAAACAGGATATTTTACTCGTTCTGCCCAATATGCGAATGGCGCGTCATTTAGTCTATGAAAAATCGGACAATTCTGTTCTTTACCCTATTCATTGCTCGCTCAAACTTCCACAAACCTCAATATCTCAAAGATCACATGACGTTTCCTTGATTCGAGGCTAAGATAAAGGTGTTGGTACGATCTTTGGCTAGGGCGGGACAGGATGTACGCTTCTCTAATGCTTTTCCCGGATGGTTATGGCGAAAATTAGCGTCAAACGTTTTGTAGAGCTTTTACAAAAAAGCGGACTCATTCCGGATAATGTGCTGCGCGATTCGCTAACCAGGCTCAAGCAAGAGAACGGTGGCGAGCCATTGGCCGATACCAAATTCGTGATGAATCGTCTCATTGAAATGGAGATGATTACCAAATGGCAATCCGAGAAATTGCTCAGCCAAAAGTACAAAGGCTTCTTTCTGGGCAAGTACAAAATCCTTGGCCACATCGGAACGGGCGGCATGAGCAGCGTGTACTTGGTCGAACACGTCCAAATGCACCAGCGACGTGCGATTAAGGTTCTGCCTCGAAAGCGGGTTTCCGATAAGACTTATCTCGAACGATTCTACATCGAAGCCCGGGCATCCGCCTCATTGAATCATCCCAACATCGTCCGGGCATTCGACGTCGATCATGACGAAGAAAGTGAAACGCATTATCTGATCATGGAGTTCGTCGATGGTCGGGACGTCGGGAAAATTATTGAACAAGATGGCAAGGTCAACCCGCGTGATGCAGCCAGTTATATCGCCCAGGCGGCGAATGCTCTGCAGTTTGCTCATGACGAAGGCGTGATTCATCGTGATGTGAAACCGGGTAACTTGTTGGTCGATAAAAATAACGAAGTCAAAATCCTTGATCTCGGTTTGGCGCTCTTCAAGGAAGACGAGTATTCGTTAACTTTGGAGTACAACGAAAAGATCCTGGGTACCGCTGATTACTTGGCACCTGAGCAAGCGATGAACAGTCATACCGTTGATCACCGCGCCGATATCTACGGTTTGGGGTGCACTCTGTTTTTTATGCTCGCTGGTGAGCCACCGTTTAATGAGGGAACCCTCGCACAACGTATCAGCATGCATCAAACTCGTAGCCCCAAGAAAATTTCAGAATACCGAAACGATTGCCCTGACTCGCTTCAAAAAATACTCGATCGGATGATGGAAAAAGATCCTGATGACCGGCCGCAAAGTTGTAATGAAGTCAATCAAGTTTTGTCTGATTGGTTGGCTGGAAGGACTCCAGCGGTGGTTGTGAAGCAGGCCTCCTTAAACGCTTCGAATGAGGGCACGCCGATTGTCGATGGCTCTGCTGCATTCGATCCGTCAACGGTTGATCGTGAAAAAAATCCCGCGCCTGCTTCCCCTAATGAAACGGTGGCGGTTTCCGACGATGATTCGGTGAAGAATGTGTCGCCTTCCAGAAGCGGATCACATTCCAAAATCCGACTCAATGCAGTTTCTTTTTCCGACATTGTTGCCGGTTCGGAAATTCACTCTCAGTCAAGCCAATCTTTATCCGATGTGCCCGCTGCAGGCTTGCCGTCCAACGGTTCTCAGCCAAGCAATCCTGGATCGATGTCTCGCAAAACGATCGAAATCACACCCGTCGTGTTGATGATTATGATTCTCGTTTCTGTTTTTGCATCGTCCGCATTCACCATCCTGGTTCTGGATTGGTTGAGCCTACTGGGCGGATGAGTAACGGTTCCAACCGAGTGTCGAACCCAAAGTGACTGGACAGCAATGGGATTTTTCGGATTTCCACCGCTGGTCGCCACCTCTGAAGTTGTCAACCGAGGTGCTAGCACTTCAGTTTTACAAAGCGTCCTTTGGCGGATGGACGCACGGGCAATGATCGACTAATCGGCACGATCCGGGTTTTTGTCGCAGTCGCAATGATCGGCATCCTCCGCAAACTCGAATCGAGTCGCAGTTCCGTGGGCGGATTCCAGCGTCGGACCATGGGCTTGAGATTTGATTCTTGAATTCGGGCCGTCCCGCTGCCTACTATTGTTGAAGGAGAAATAGTTTCGATTCAGCAATCGTCGCTGAATACAATCGCCAGGGATGTCGCAGACCGTTTTCTGAATGGAATAGCGATGTCGAGTTCAAAAAAAAATCACGCTTTTCGCCGCAGCAAAAAGCGGATGTCTTACGGTGTCCCGCGGAATCGGAATCGTTTTGCACAATCTGAGGCAAAACGTTCTTTCTTTCCGAATGAAGATTGGTATGAACCGATCGAAGGGGAAAAAGACGGCTATCGGATCATTGAAAAGGACCCAGGTATTGGACTTGTCCACGTTGTGACATCAGCTGAAGTCGCCAACCGGCTTGCACTTCTTCCACCGGAGATGCTCGCTGATCTTGATGTCGTCCAACTTGGGCGGATTACCAAAAAGAAAAAGAGCTTTCCCTGCTACGGGATGCAGTGGGGGACGGCGTTGTATCTTTACCCACTCAATGAAGCGTTTATTGAGACCTATGGAGCCCCGCCATCGCCTCGTTTATTGGTTGAAACCAAGATGTATGGCGGTAAATGGACGCACGATGCAGTCGATGAGACATGGACATTGGCTTGGACTGAGAAAACGGCTCGAGATTTTTATTTAAACAACATCTTGATACACGAATTGGGGCATTTGCTTGACGATCGGAATACCGGTTATGAGGACCGCGAGCGGTTTGCAGAATGGTTTGCTGTCGAATACGGCTACAAGCAATCACGTTCCGACGAATATTTTTTCAAGCGAAAGTTGAAGGCACGCAAGCGGCACCACGCATAAAAAACGTTTTCGGTCGCGTTCTCGGAGTACTTTTTGAGGCATTATTCGTTTTTAAGAAGTAATATTTCGGTGTCCATACGCACTTGCGTGGCATTTTTAAAGATGAACAGGCCGCGTTGGCAACAATTCAACCTTGCCCGAAAATGACTACCTTCGTATCCATGTTCGAAAACGTCCTCGCGGAAGTTTCGCGATTTTCAAGAGCAACTTATAATAATCTTAGCGGTTGAAGCCCGCATCGAAATCAATCATTGCTTGCTTTATCCAGTCTAGTTTCAGTTTTTCAGCGGAGTTCAAAGTGCGTCTGACCCAATCGAGCTGTTTTGTCATTGCTTTTGCTTTGCTGTTATTTGGTGCAAACATTTGCAGCGGACAAACTGCGGCGCAGCGTCAGGCGATTACAAAAATCAACAATCAAATGGTGGAAGCTGGAAAGCTTTACGGGTCGAAAAAGCTGAAGGATTGTGCAGCATTGGTCAAAACCATCCAAGCGGACATCGACTCGTTGACAACTTCTGGAGATCAGAAAGTCATCCGGGCATTACGCCCGACTTACTCACGATTACAAAAAGCCCATTCGCTACTGGAATTAGAAGGTTATACACTTCCTGCACTAAAGCCCTTAAATCCGCCCAAACCCAAACCGGGCAGTGACGCTGCGATGGGCGTTAGTTTCTCAAAATCCGTTGCACCGATTTTGGTCAGCAATTGCGGTCGTTGCCATGTGAATCGGGCTCAAGGCCGGTTTAGCATGTCGACATTTGAAAATCTGATGAGGGGGCAAAATAATAATACGGTAATTTTTCCAGGAGACGCTACCGGCAGTCGGTTGATTGAGGTGATCGACGACGGTGAAATGCCACCAAGTGGAGAAGTCAAAGCGGAGGAAGTTGCGATTTTGAAAAAGTGGATCGCGGAAGGTGCGAAGTACGATGGTGCGGACAAGGCGGTCAGCCTGAATGACTTGGCAAAAGCGGCTGACCCCGATGCGCCTGTTGTCGACGAAGCCAAAGTGGTCATGGCAACTGGAAAGGAGACCGTCAGTTTCGCATTCGATATCGCGCCGATCTTTATCAAAAATTGCAATGGATGCCATTACGATATTCAGAACAACGCAAGTGGCGGTTTGAATCTTTCAACTTTTCGACAACTGATCCGGGGTGGCGACACCGGGCAAATTATTGTTCAGGGAAAGCCGGCGGAAAGCCTTCTCGTTAAACGAATCAAAGGCGAAGGTGGTGCGCGAATGCCCGCAAGAAGACCGGCATTGAAGCCAGAGGAGATCGCCAAAATAGAAAAATGGATTTTGGAGGGTGGCACTTTCGACGCAAAAGACGAACGCCAGGACATCAAGCCGATTTTTGAGCTTGCCAAAGCGACCAAGGCATCCCACGAAGAATTGATGGCGGACCGATTGGCTGCATCGAAGACCAATTGGAAGCTGTTCATGCCTAACACAGACCCAACCATGGTCGAAACGAAGAGTTTTGTTCTGTTCGGCGACATGTCTGAAACCGTTTTGAATGACTATGCAAAACTTGCAGAAAAGCTAACACCCAAAATCAATCGAATGTTCTTGGGTGGATCGGGGCCGTTGGTCAAAGGCCGGGCAACATTGTACTTGTTCAAACAACGCTACGATTACAGTGAGTTTGGAAAAATGGTCGAGCGACGAGAGCTACCAAAAGAATGGAAAGGTCATTTTCGATACGACATTGTTAACGCTTATGGGGCAATTATTTTGCCTCGAAACGATGACGAGTATTCCGAAGAAGCGATGCTTGCTCAGCAAATTGCAGGCGTCCTTGTCGCAAATCTTGGCGTGGAAACGCCGACGTGGTTTTCAGAAGGTGCGGCGCGGGCGGCAGCGCAGAAAACCGCTCCTAAGGATCCGCGAGTTCTCGGTTGGAAGGAGCGTTGGCCTCAAGTCCTGGCAAAGATGCAAACGGGTGACGAATTTGTCCGTGGCCAATTACCACCAGAAGACGCTGTAATAGCGGGTTACGTTTTTGTCTCAAAGCTGATGGGAAATCGCAGCAAATTCAACAATTTAATCAAAGCTCTTCGCAATGGAAATGATTTCAATCGCGCCTTCTCAGTGATTTACGGTGGTACTCCGTCAGAAGTCATTCGCGGAACGAAACGAAAACGGTAACTGTACCGAAGGTGATTCCCAAGAAATAAAACAAGGGCAATCGGCGTTTGCACGCCGATTGCCGACTGAAAACGGATTTACTTCTTGACGGATTCAGGGCGTTGCGGACGATCTGGTCGAGTGTCATTGCCGCGGCCTCCATAGTTTCCACCACCACGATTTCCACCACCACCACGATTTCCACCACCACCGCGGCTGAACAGGGTTGAAATGCCCGAGCTGAACTCGTCTTTCGAAATCGCTCCATCAGCATTTTTATCCAATGTCTTCAACCGATCTGCCATTCGGTTACCTTCCAGTTCTTTTTCCGTAACCTTTCCGTCTTTGTTTGTGTCCATTCCATTAAACATGCTCATTGGATCAAACTGACGTCCTCCACCTGGTCGGCCGCCGCCTGCACGTGGTGTCGGTCGAGCGGGTTCATCGCCACCTTTTGCGAGTAAAGTCGCGTTTGGTTCTACTTTGTCACCCTTGTCAGCAACACAGTAAAGGTATTTGGCACTGCGAAGGATCATTTGATTGTTACTGACCGCAGGTGTTCCCCAAAAAATTTCCTTTTCAGTCGTAACGGTATTTAAGGCAATTTGCTTCAGCTTTTCACCAAGTGAGAAGACGAACATCTGTCCGCTGCCATTGAGATAAAACATTCGGTCACCCACCACGACAGGAGATGGATAGTCGAGCGAGCCAAAACGACCTCCCGTTTTTCGACCGCCTTTAAGGCGAAGTTGCTGAAGTCTTTCTCCACTTTTTGCGTCGACTACCGTTAGAATGCTGCTTGCGACGACGTATAGCTTGTTTTTGTGACGGATAGGCGATGAGAAGCTCGCGTTGTCGCGTCCGGTCCAAACCGTGTTCGATTTGCTGATGTCACCGCTACCACCGGCATCGAGTGCAATGCTGCCACCACCCCGTCCGGTGAATGCGTAGACCCGTTTGCCATCCAGCACAACGCTGGAGTAGGCTTGCTGAGAACCGGTCGCGTCAGCGAACCATCGAAGTTTTCCGTTGATGGGATCAAGCCCCCAAAGTTCTTTGGCAACGCACATGACAAGGTCGGTCCGGTTGTCGTCGACTTTAACCAACGTCGGTGTGCCCCACATGCCATCAAGGCCTTTGGCTTCCTGACGCCAAAGTTCTTTGCCGGAATCTTTATCGAAACCGAAAATGGATTGGCTTTCGGCCGAAGCGGTCACGATTAGGATGTTTTTGTAAACGATTGGACTGGAGGATGAACCCCATTTAGCGGGGTCAGATTCTTTGCCTACTTCTGCGTTCCAGAGTGCTTTGCCATCCATATCAAAAGCGTGAACTCCGCTTTTGCCAAAAAACGCGAAAACGTTTTTTCCGTCGGAAACAGGCGTGTGAGAAGCGTATCCGTGAGCCGTTACGCCGATGCCGGAGTAGGGATCCTCGGGTAAAGATGCTTTCACATCTTTTTGCCAGAGTTTCTTTCCTGACTTTACATCGATGCAAACAAGATGACGAACAAGTTGCTCGATGTCGCCCGGGCTCTCTTGGATCAACCCATAGCCGGAGTAGCAGGTGACGAATGCTTTGTCGCCGACAATGATTGGACTGGATGCTCCTGGTCCAGGGAGCGGCGTCTTCCACGCTAAGTTCGCAGACGGTGACCATGCGGTTGGCAACGAATTCGAATCCACCGCGACTCCAGAACCTTCAGGGCCGCGGAAGCGTGCCCAGTCATCGGCGGCTCCGATCTGATTGAGGTAAATGACCAGCACCATTGCTAATGCAAAATTTCGATACATCGTTTGATTTCCGTTATACATGGGGTTGCAAAGTTAGTAGGCGAGTTTAACACAATGAACATCACATGGGATAAAGGCTCAGTCGCTAAAAGCCGAACGGTTTGTCAAGAGTTGTGGCTGATCAGCGAGGGAACGAGAAAAATTGCCGTTCGCGGCGAGGGTTACTTTTCTTCGTACTTTCGGAGACGCTGACGATAACCCTTGTCGAAGGGCTTTAGGAATACAGCTTGCCGCTGAGCAATGATTGCGGCTTTTTGATTTCCGGATTTGAAGTAACAGAATGCAAGCGTGTCCAAGATTGAGCTGTCCTGCATCGGCTCTACAGCCGCACGCCTCGCAAAATTTAAGGCTTCCTCAATGTCTTCACTGGTGTTTGCCAGCAACCAGGCTAACGCATTGGAGGATTTTTGCATTGTCTTTTTGCCAATATTTCTCTCCGCCGGAATGCTGGACTGTTCCATTTTTCCTGCTTTTCGGTTTCGATCCCTTTGGATCCCGATGCAAACATCAATCCTTTGCTGAGCAATCTTTTTGTCGATGTCGGAGAGCGTTTGGGCTGCCAGATAAAATCTTACTGCATTGGCGGCGTTTGCTGGATCAGCATTCAAAGCTTTCTTTAGCCAGTCTAATTCCTGGCGGACGTCGTTTTTGGCCCCAGCTATTTCGGAAAGAAGTCGAAAACTTTGCGATTTGATTTTCGTAATGACCTGTGGCGACTCCAAGATGGTCTGAATGCGATCGTAGGCGGAGTTGAGTTTTCCGATTCGAATTTCGTAGGTCGCCAAACGAAGGTGAGTCGGCAATGACTTTAATTTTTCATCTGAGCCAAGCAAGTGTTCCGCACTATGAATCAATCCGTTTGATTCCAGCGCGATTGCGTTTAAAACAGGCAGTCGCTGCTTTTCTGTGTCATACGGTGACGACTGGCTGACAGCCCATGACACTATTTTGTTTCCCAATTCGTTTTCCCCACGTAGGTAATGCGACTCTGCCAAAACGAATGGCATGATCCACTTTCGTTGGACGAGGTCTGGGTTCTTCTGGAAAAGCTCGATAATTAATTCGAGCCTTCCAGCGTAGAAAAACGCTTCGACGGTCGATTCCAATAACTCAATACGGTCTGACTCGATAACCTCAAGACATCGTTGATCTATAAACTGAGCAGCGTCCGACGACTGGCCACAGAGTTCATAAGCAGTTTGAAGAACTGGTTTCCTTAAAGGGTTCGGGAAGCCGGCCAGGAGGTTGGCAATCATTTGATTTTCGTTTAAATCGCTGTCCACTTTGGAGGAATTGTTACCGTCTTTCGTGTTATCGTTGGCTCTCGGTCCGAACAATTGTTCGAGCTTTTTTGCTAAGTAAAACACAAAGGCGACGGCTCGAACGCTATCACTTTCAATCGCTGAAATTGCCTTCGCCGGAAGGTCAAATCGGATGAGTTCTTGCGACTTGGCAAATTGAATCGCAGTTTGTTTCGTTGATCCGTCGCGAATAAAGAAGGTTTGCAAACACGCTCTTGCGGCACTGTTGGAAACCTTGGGTTCGCGGTCAAACTGTACGATTTTGATCAATGCATTCCATGAGTGCTTCGCCGGCAAAATCGCCAATTGGTCAACAATCGCAATCCGATCTGCCGTTTTGCGATCGGCAAAATTGAACATCAAGTTCTTGACCGATGGTAAATCGTTTGCATCGAACCAGCTGAATTTGATCTGTTGCAATAGCTCTTCGATCAGCAGTTGGGATTCCAGTGACCCGGTTCTTCGGTTGTGCTCCAGTTGCCCGTAGGCAGCACTTCCGGCCAGTTTCAAATTTGCTTTGGCATTTTCGCGAACGAGAGGATTTTCACTGGAAAGCTGCTCAATGGAAGTCGCGATCCGTGAAGTCGCGATCGGTGAAGTCGAGATTCTGTCTTGAGTCCGATTCTGTAGTGCGTCAGTTTGACAACTGAAACAAAGGATGATCGCCGCAAAAACGATCGTAAATACAAAATCGGTAACCGGTCTCCAGCTGGTTTCGTTTGGTCGTGGACGCGAAGCCTGCAATTTCAGCAAACGCCATTGACCGGAGTTCAAACGAAAAAACGCCGAGCAAAATGGAATGCTCGGCGTTTGTGATCGTTTGAATCTTTGTGGTTTCGAATTCGCGATTTTCGAGTTCGCGATTTTCGAGTTCGCGATTAAGCGAACGTCAGCACGATTAGTCGAGGAATCCAACCAATTCCTGGCTGCGGCTTGGTTGTTGCAACTTGCGAACTGCTTTGGCTTCGATTTGACGGATACGTTCACGGGTAACTTTAAAAATATGGCCAACTTCTTCCAAAGTATAGCTGTAACCGTCACCTAAACCATATCGCAATTTGATGATTTCTCGCTCACGATAGCTGAGTGTTTTCAACACATTGTCAATTCGACCACGAAGCATTTCCTGTGCAGCACCATTTGCAGGGTTGTCCGCGTCACCATCTGGCAGCAAGTCTCCAAATTGGCTGTCTTCGCTATTTCCGACGGGACGATCCAAACTGATTGGATAGCGACTCATCGCCAAAACGCGACGTGCTTCTTCGATGGTGGTTTCTGCACGGCGAGCAGTTTCTTCGAGCGATGGTTCACGACCAAGCTCCTGAAGCAATTGTCGAGCCACGTTTCGAACCCGAGACATCGTCTCGACCATATGGACGGGAATACGGATCGTTCGGCTTTGGTCGGCAACCGCACGAGTGATTGCTTGGCGAATCCACCAGGTTGCATACGTGCAGAACTTGAATCCACGACGATACTCGAATTTGTCGACGGCACGCATCAATCCGGCGTTACCTTCTTGAATCAAGTCCAGGAAACTTAGCCCACGATTTCGGTACTTCTTTGCAATCGAAACGACCAATCGCAGGTTACCTTCGGACAGGGCACGCTTTGCTTTTTGGTATCTTGAGAATACCTTGCGGATGTACTCGACACGATTCTTCAAGCTGTTTGGCGTTTCTTGACAGGCGATCAAGATGTGGTGCAATTCTTTTTGCCACGGCTCACGTTCTTGTGGAGCTTTGCGTGCCTTTTTGTGGTCAGCAATCTTGGCTTTGAGATCTTGAACACGAGTGTTGAAATCCTCAACCACATTGATCATGGCTTCGATGCGCTGGGTACGCAGTCCAAGTTCTTCGATCAACCGAACGCATCGACGCCGCCGACGCGAAAGCCGGACCCACGATTCGCGGCGTTTCTTTTTTGGTTGCGACTTTGATAGTGCGATATAATAATCCTGGCGATTTTTTCGAAGAAGTGTTTCGATCAAATCGACATTGTGTGGAAGTCTTCCAAGGATTTGTTCTTTTTCCAAACGGTCGGTCACGGAAACTTGAACTGTTCGGTCGAATGGCAGTTCACCTTCGTGAACTCTTTTAATGATTTTGAAGGCTTGTTGGATCACGTAGTTGCATTCCAGCAACTTTGTACGAAATTGCCGGCGAGTGTCCTCAATTCGTTTGGCGAGTGTGATTTCTTGGTGACGTGTCAGAAGAGGTATCTCGCCCATTTGAGTCAAGTACATACGCACAGGGTCATCAGACCATGACTCGCCATCATCGATTTCGGAAATCGCATCATCGGTGTCGGTCTCAGCAGATCCACTGACATCAACAATTACTTCGTCTTCATCTGGCGCATCGAACCCAGCCGGATCAACCGCTACACGTGCGTCATCTTCAAATTCGTCTAAGAGTGTATCGTACAAAGGAGTACCTACCTCTTTCTATAAAAATTACGGTTAAATGCTTCCCCGCCCTGGCTCAACCATCCGCAAAACATCACGGAAGATTTTCTTTAAATCAGCCACAGCACAAATCAAAACTTCACAATTCTAACACCTGTGGAAACAACGGTCTGGAAGATCGGTAATTTGGCAAAAGATTCTGATTAAAGAAAACTTGCTCGCAGTAAAGTTTTCCCAGCCCTAAATCTTTCATCCAAAATCCGTTATCCAGCTATCTTTCAGCCCTCAATCCTCCACTCGATTAATCGAATCACTCGTCGAGATAATCGCGTCCCGGCAACAAAAGATCCCTTCCGAAATTTGAGCTTTGTAGAGGTTGAGTTCGCTTTGAGTCCAACGCTTGTCGCGATTGTCACTTTTTTTCGAAAACTCAATCTGTGAACATTTCTCAGGAAAATAAGAATGTTCAAAAAAATTCAACTTCAAAAAGAATCAATGGATAGGTGCTTTGATCATTGGTTACCCACTCCGTGGGCGATGGTTTCGTTCGGAAACCTGCTCCGCTCAATGTTCACGCTCGGCGTCGTATTAGAAATGGGACATACGTGGAGGTGAATTTATGCGGTCTATAGATTGTAACTACGTCAATGCCATGGTCTAGACTTAATCTATAAAAAACCCCGCAGATCAAGGTCGATTTGTCCCAGCCACTGGCCGTTTCGCCTACTCAGATTCGCTTTGCCAAAATCAGGTGAAAAGACCATGCCGTCTAGAGCGATGAAACGACATCTCAGCAAATCAGAACGCCAAAGTCGACACACCAGCAAAAAGCGATTGAAACCTGTAATCTACGACGCGTCAAAAACTAATTTTGACTGAATCGGACCTTCGGTACGCCTAGCGGATTGGATTTGAATTCATGGTAGCAAATATTGCACAAATCAAATTGCAATCGATGGAAAACGGCGTCGACCAGTTCTTCGCTATCGGTGTCACTCAGACCAGCAAGAATCTCCTGCATTTGCTCCAGTTGCCGATCTTCATCCTGAGACTCTATATCAATTTGATCGAATTCCGCCTGCATCTTCATCTCTACGGAGTAACGCAGGGATTCCGTTTCAATCTTTCGCTGACAACGATCACAAGTGTAATGAATCATTCTCAATCCTTATGGAATGGGTCGTCTTGCAATCCACCATGATTACATCGGTTCATGTTAATACGAAATCTTTTTATGCATCAAGCGAAAAATGGATCGTCCATTAAAAAATCACGCCCGACAATCATCCTGCGAGAGCCAAGGTCGTCCAATGGACACTTCATGAATACTCGTTGAAATCTTGCGTCGCGAATATGACGACGTTGATCTACGACTCCAATTCTTTCAAGTGACAATGCTCCTGTTGGACCGGGTGAACCCGGTATCTAGCCGTAGGATTTGAGGCAATCGTAGAAATTTGGTTCCCCGCGTATTTCGCCTACCTACCACTGTGAATAGTTTCTGAAACGCAACTTTCGGTTCAGTCTTGGGAAGCTTTTCGCGTGAGAGAAAATACTTGGCAATATTGCGTCCGAAAACTGGCGCACAATCAATTGATCTTCGATCATGTGATCCCGCGAAGTCGTGGTGCTGAAAACCGTTGGATGAATTTTGCCTCGATGTAAACTGTGCCCGTAACGAGCATGATGCCTATCGCGTCGACCAGGGTGTTTCTAAAGCGACTTTTCAGCGTGACGACAGAAGGCGAGCATTTTTCAGGATAGGCTCAATCAATTACAGTTGCCTAATTCGTCCATTGTTTCCTTTGCCCAAGCCAACGACATTAAGTAAGCATTTTGGATGCTTTCTATGGTTAGAGTTGGGTGAGCCGGGACTTCAGCGTCAAAGTTGTTGTAGGTGCGAACCAATTCAATAACATCGGACATTGGCCCTTGATGATTCTGAATGGCGTCAGTGATGTCGGAATCTAAAGAGAGAGGCGAAAGTGCTTCTTCCATTGGCTGATCCAATATGGCGTCCACAAGAGATAGTAAGCCGGTTGTAAAATATTTTTCCGATTCCCGTTTCGATTCTACGGCGAGAAGTTCACACATTTTGGCACGAAAGAGTGCTTCGAAAATAAGGGGGCTTGGTTTGTCACATCCTAAATTTGCAATGGTAGCAATTTGTGCAAAGCTCTTAATCTTTTTTAGCCCAACGATTGTGGTGGCCGATCTGATAGAGTCGATGTTACGTTTTAAATGAAACTTTGACGAGTTAACAAACTTCAAGAGTTTGACGCAAAGAATCGGGTCGGTTTGGAGCAAGATAGATAGTTCGTCGATATCAACGTCTGGATTTTGAAGTGCCTTCAGTAACCGCAAGCTTGCCATTTTGTTTTCGGCGAGTTTCTGCGATTTGACCGTTTCGGGTTTGCAAAAGTAATATCCTTGAAATAGGTCAAAGCCCAAGTCCAGACAGCGTTGAAACATTTCATGTGTTTCAACTTTTTCAGCCAAGAGCTTTTTTTGACCACCAAACGCTCTCAGTTTTTTGACTTGATCCGGTAGGTCGCCGTCAGCGATTGCCGGCAATTCGACCTTGATGATGTCAGCAATTTCAATGAGCGAATCAAGGCTCTCGGAGTAAACGACATCGTCCAACGCAATGGTATATCCTTCATCCGAAAGCTCTTTTAACTCGTCGAGGACTTCAGGTGTCGGCGGTGTGTTTTCAAGAACTTCCAACACGACTCGTTCTTTGGGTAACGCGTACGCCAGCCGGTTCACGATAAAGTCGTAAGATATATTGATGAATGCGAGTCGATCATCCACCACATTATTTAGTCCAATCTCGTTTAGCAAAATTGAAGTAACTTCCACCGACGCGTGTTGGTCATCAAGGATTGCCGGCGCGGCAGTTTGTTCTGGGCTGCTACGAAAAAGGATTTCGAAGGCCGACACATTTTGGTTGCGTTCAAGGATTGGCTGGCGGGCAATGATAACCGATGACATGATTTTGAGGTCAACCGCGGAAGGGTATGAGGGATGCATTTGTCGTTAAGGTCTGAAGACCGGTCACGCCCATAATGAGCAATCGGCTCAAGCATGCTGCAAAATGCAGCTGGCATGCCAAACCGATTAGCGGGATGGATTTTATGAAATATCGGCGATATCGCTAGTTCAAGACATGGCGATAAAGCGGCTTCCGAAACTTTCTAGATGATTTTGTGGGCGATATCGCCCGCTTTTGCAACAGCAGGCCATGTTTTTGAGGATTTCATCAAAAAATGCACTTGCTCGCCCATTTAGAAATTCAACTCTGAATCAAGTCAACTTGCGTCGATGTGTTCATTGGCCAACGACGAATGGATTGGGAATACGCGAATCCCCGCATCGCTATTTCGTTTTGATGGTCCACCGATCTCTTTCTGATCGTTCCGACCTTAAATCGCTTGCCTTGAACACGGGTCACGTTCGATTTTGTTGAATCCAAATTGATTGACGCTTGATTTTGTCACTGTTTATGAATCTTTAATTCCACTAAATGGTCTAATGCCTGCATAAATCGATGGAATTATCCGTCGGCGATGTCGAGGTAAACCTTCAATGCGGATTTATCCTCAACCAGCAGGCGAACCAGTTCTTCATATTTTTCAAAGCCCTTGACTGGCGTGGTCAAGATCTTTTCCGTCACCCCAGGGTAGGTTGCTTCGCCCAAAGAAAGATACTCGATCCCAAATTCAAAATGGCCGCGATTTCCATTCACGCTACCAACGAGGACCTTGTTGCCCAGGACCCACTCCTGATTGATTTTATCCGCCGGGATCTCAAGCATCTCGTCAACAACTGTTAGGCTCGTCCAAACAACGCAACCATTCTTGCCGACATACTCAAGGCTCTTGAAGGCCATCATGCTTGAGCCGGTTGCTTCAATCACAACGTCAGGCCGACCAACTTCCGCTATCAGATCTTCAACCGAGGTCTCGTTGGTGCTCACATACTTCGCTCCATAACCATCACAAATTTCGGTCTTGATATTTGGGCCTGGCGTTCGAGCGATCACGTAAACTTCGCACCCACGTAGTCGGAGGAACAACGCAGCAAGCAATCCGATTTGGCCTGCGCCCATCACGAAGGCCACTTTGGGTTTCCAGACTCTCAAACGCCGCTGGACCTCATCCATTTGCCAAATCGCCTTGGCGACGACGCTCATCGGCTCCATCAAGCAATGTAGGTGAGCGATTCCGTTCGGAACGCGAACGGTGTAGGCTTCGTCCTCAACAAAATATTCGGTAAGGAAACCGTGAAGATTACAAATACCACGCTCGTAGTATTTGTCATCCGATGTCATATCATTCGTTCCAATGACGTCGAATATCGAAGTGCCCGGTCGACGGACTGTTGCGGTGACGAAGTCCCCTTTTTGAAATGCTGTGACGTTCTCGCCAACTTCTTCCACAACGCCAAAACACTCGTGACCGATCACAAGGAAATCATCACCCTCGGGAGCGTCACCATAGTAGGCTTCGATAATTTCCTTATCGGTCGCATCGACGCCCACTTTCAATGTACGAACCAAAACGCCTTTTCCGTCGGCGATATCGCTGACGTTTGGTTTCTCAATTTCACGAAGATGGACGCTATTCTTTTTTCCGGGGTGAACGGCGATGGCTTGCATTGGATTTGATGACGCAATTAAAAAAGTAGGATGGACTGAATAAAAAAAGTTGAGTCTTAACGGTGCGGTGCCGACCGTGATTATCTTGCGGTTTTGGGAAGGATCCGCTTTAAAAGTGTCGGAGCCGCGATCAACGGATCAAAACGCAGAACGGAATGCCTTAACGGATCTACGTTTTGCTGCCGTTTCAAAAGCCCCAGATTTTAACAGCAATTCATATCAGGCGGGAGCCGGTTATGCCTGAGGCGAAAATGAGTAGCACAAACCGGCGTCAACAAACAGTAATCTCGCACAAATGTGCTGGAGTTCAAGATTAAAGATCGAGGAGACAGCTCTACGGTAAGCTTGGATTTGTGGCTGATAATGTTTTGCTCGCTTTTCAAGAGCATCTGGATCGGCAGTATCGAGCCGATCGGTTTTGAAGTCCACGATATCCGCCGACAAAAGTTGATCGCCACAATAAATTAAAACCAGGCGATCGATGGTTCCTCCTAGCATTTGCCCTGAGTCAGAAACGATAAAAGTGCGTTCGTTGTGAACCTCCAATTGGGCTGTTTCCACATTGAAGGAATCGGGCAAAGATTCGATCACCGATTCCTCATTTGGGCTCAGATAATAAGCGGGCATCAGCACGTTTGCAATTTCTTTCCGTTCGAGCATTCGACGGAAGTCGGTGACTTGCGAATGCGCGTCGAGTATTTCGTCGCCCAGCCGTTTCGCAATCTTAAGCAAGTCAAGGTCGGTGGGGATTTTTTCGATCCATTCGATCTCCTCGAAAAGTCCGTGAATCACCGTACCGCGAGCCAGTGCTTCTTTGTTACTGAATCGTAACAATTGGGATGCTGGCACGACGTTTCCCCCCTCCAATCCGGATGGGCTTGCAAAGTCAAACCGGACATTCGCTTTCGACTTGGCAAGCCGAATCGATTCAGGAAGTTTGATGATTGAATCCGATGCGTCTGGCTTGGACGTATCGGACAGCGACCAATCTTCGTCTCCATCTTGATATAAAACGGTGTTCTCATCTAACGCTTCTTCCGGCGCGAGGCTTTGATGCAGCAAGCCCGCAAAAGTTTTTGCTTTTTTTGTTCCTCCGCCACTTTTTTCCGAGGGTTTTTCCGGAGCAATAATCATGTAAAGTGCATGCGCTGCTCGAGTCATCGCGACATACAAAAGGCAAAGTGATTCGACTGCCTGGCGATTGAGCGCGTCAGAAAACATTTTCTTCAGCGACGGTGGCAATACCGCTTGGATTTCTTTGTTGCGATAGATGCAAACGTGATCAATCGATTCGGTTGGGTCTTCCGAACTCCAAACCACGCTTGGAGGATTTCCCTCGATTTTGGGTTCCAATTCCGGAAGGACAACGATGTCAAATTCCAAGCCCTTTGATTGGTGAATGGTCATGACGCGAACGTTGGAAACGAGAGGATCTGCAATTTTTTCCGACGAAACAAACCTGAGAAACTCGGTCGTGCGGATGCTTCCAATGTTTTCGAATCGGTAAGCCAACTCTACCAGTTGTTGCATGCGGCGACAGTCCCGCGAATTTGAAAACGGCTTCAGTAAATCGGCCCACTGGGAAACCGCGGCGCCGTATCCCATTTGCATGAGCGTTCGGCGTACGGATTTGGAAAGTCCGAACACGTTTTCGCGAAACGTCGCGCGATCGATACCAAAGTGTGAGCCAACGGGCGAAGTAGCGAGATGAAACGCCGCAATTGAATCGGTCGGATGATCTGCAATTCGAAGCAAGGAAAGGATGACTTGGACCGCGGCAGAATCGGTTAGCGGGTTGCCACCTCTCTCTTCACTGGCTTTGACGCCTTTTCGCCGAAGCTCATAGATAATTCGAGCAACCGATTTATTCTGTCGCAGAAGAACACCGATGGTCTTGTCAGGCATTAATTCGTGAAGCGTTGCGATTTTGTCAGCGGTGAATTCAAAAGTTGTTTCACGTTGTTGTTCTGCTGAAATATTCCCTTCTTCGACCGTGGCCAACGGCGCGGTTTCCAATTGCACATACCCTTTTAATTCCGTCAATTCGGTCTCGTGTTTCGGGAATTCGTCACACCACTGCGTCACGGCGGCTTCAACATCACCAAGGTTTTCATGGCCAGACATGTTTGTGAAGGCGCGATTCACGACGTTGATGATGGTCGGAGCGGAACGATAGCTTTTGTTCAGCGGTAGGTCTTGTGTGTTTTCAAGATGTTTTTTTAATGCGTCAAAAATCTCGCTGCGCCCGCCACGCCAGCCGTAGATCGCCTGCTTAACATCACCCACACAAAAAAATGATGAGAACGCCGTATCGAACAGCATGTTGCGACCATCGGTAATGCGCTCTGCCATCGGTCGGATAATCTGCCATTGCCGCAGAGAAGTGTCCTGAAATTCATCAAGCAGTAAATGCGAAATCTCGGTATCAAGTCGGAAGTTCTGTTCATTTGCATCTGCCGTTTTTGCAAGATTTGTGAGGCTGTGTGTTACATCCTCAAATCGAATTCCTCGGTTACGCTGCTTTAGTTCTTCGTAGTGCTTTTCAAACCGTTTCAGAAAATCAAAATTTGCAACGGTGATTTCTTTTAGCTCGTTGACGAAGACAGCTTGTGCGTGATCGATTAGCTTTTGATACGCGGCGATGAGAGTAGTGGGGATTTCCTTTCGATAGTACTCCGTTTCACCGGCGAGGATTTTCGCTCCGATGCCGGTCCTGATGAAGGTGCCCCAGTCATTCAGTGCCGCAACTTCAACGTCTTTTTCTTTCCGTTTTTTTGCGGAGCCATGTGCCGGCGCTTCTTCGCGACGCAAGTCATCGATGGCGTTTTGCAATTGCGTTCTGTCGAGTAACGGAAGGTTCGGAAAGTTATGCCATGCTGCTTCGTCGGTTTCTTTCAAGACGTTGTAGAAGTTGCCAACCTTGCCGCTTAATTCTGCAGTGATACTACGGTTTGCGTCGCCTTGGAAAATGATTTTTAGCAACCTTGCAATCGTCTTTTCACTATCCTCGGTGATGGTCGCCTCGAGCGCTTCTGAACGGAGCCGCTGGTCTTGGACTTCATCAATAATTTCCCAGCTGGTTGGTAAGCCAATTTCTAGGCTGAAACTCCTCGCCAATTGCGCAAAGTAGGCGTCCAACGTTTCGACTCGCATTCGATGAAGACTTCGCGTCAATTCTTGCAGCAGGGTAAGGCATCGTTCTCGAGTGAACGACTTATCGTTCAATGCCTTGGCCAATGCCTTGCTCTCTTGGGCGTCCAGTGATGCTGTCGCAAGTCGTAATAGGACTCGCTCGAGGATTTCACCTGCCGCCAGGCGAGTAAACGTCACCGCGAGAATATGGTCTGGACGAACCCCATCTTTGATTAAACCTAAAAAACGATTGGTCAGTTGATACGTTTTGCCCGTTCCAGCTGAAGCACGAATCACAACGGTTGTGTCTTGACCCTTCATGCTGCACCTCCGTTTCCGATAGCGGCTTCTTCCGCGGTGTCTTTATATTCCAATTCGGTGGCAAGCTGCGGCTGAAATACATCGTCCTGGCAAATCGGAGCAAACTCGCGGCCTGCAAAAGGTGGAGGCGGTAGGGTAGGTTCCCAGAACTCGTGATTCATAATTCTCCGCGAACAATCACGAGCAACCTTGTAGGCGCCCTCTAAATCAGCGTCGGTCCAGTTTGCAAGGATCGCACCAATCGAGTCAATTCGTTTGGGAACGACGATGTACCCCAACTGAACGGTTCCATCGACCTCAAATGATTTTGCGATATGGCGGTAAAGCGGTAATTGTAAATCGATCCAATTCCCTTTGTGTTGGTGTGTTTGGTTGGGTGAATCACCACGGTCACCGGTTTTGTAATCGAGGATTTGCCAAATCTGGGATTGTGGATGAAAGTCAATTCGGTCAATCGTTCCTTTCAAAAAGATTGACTCCTCATCGTCATATTGAAATGGAACTCCCCGTGAATCGTGAGACTTTTTTTCCACAAATTGGATTTCCCAGCCCTTTTTTGTCCGCTCGGCCTGCCATTTGGCAAAACCCTTCAAGCGGAATCGCATCTGCTGCAATTGGATCTCGATCGCGGGCAAGCGTTTTTGTCCAAACGCTTCATTGGCCATGGAATCGAGTTCAGAAAATAGATAATCACTGATTTCGATTTCGTTTTCTGATAATCGAACGCGGTTCTCACCGAATCGACAAAAAATATCGTGGAGGATGTTCCCAAAGAACATCCCGTCCAATTCGCGGACTTCATCGTTGATCGATTTCAGTTTTAGAACACGCTGTAAATAGAACCGGTACGGACATTTCAGGTAAGTGCTAAACGATGTCACGCTAATCGACTCGATTTCGATCTGACTTGTGTCCGGGATCGGAACGGCAAACGCTGATTCTGTCATCATTTGCGTCTCGTTTTTAACATTCGAGATATCGAAGGTTTTGGGTTTTGAGAAACGCATGACACGATGAGCAATCGATTCGCGATTGCAGGCAAAAAACAAGCGAGATGGGGTCATGGGATCGCCGGACAGATCACGTTTGCCTACGATCATTCGCAGATCAGATTTTGAATGAACGAGGGTGGATAAGGCATAAGCATCACGAGCATATCGCCGCTTGTTATCATTCAGCCCCAGAACGGTTCTTAGACCGTCAGGAAGAAACATGTCCGCGTTTTGTGATTCCGGAATCGAGCCTTCATTAAAGTTCGTAACAATCACCGCCGGTGCAACATCAAGTGGCAATTCAAGCCACCCGAGCAATTCGATTGCATTTAATTTTGATTTTTCGGGAATCGTCTGAGACGACATGTTTTGCAGCAGCAGTCGCAATGTATTGACCGCCGTTGTACGCACGTTCAACTGGGCAGGGATCTCTTGAAACGTTTCAAGGATCGAGCGAATCTGCGAAAGTGCTTTTACGGCTCCCGCATCGTTTTCCCCATTCAAGTCAAATGTTCGCGACGAATAAAATTCACTTACCAAATCCAGAATGGGATCAATCCATTCAGTAAATAGCAAAGGCTTGCGACGTAATGGGGCCACGACCGAATTCACCGTATCAACTGCCCATTTCAAACTGCGGAATTGATCGGTTTTTCCAAGCCATTTTTCGAAATGGGGTACCAGATGTTTTGCATAATACTGATCGCACTCAGAAATGATTTTGTCAGCCGCGACTCTTGAGTTTCCTCGGGCCTTATCTGACAGCCAATTTTCAACATCCGGGTGACGAAACAGAATAGCGAAATCTGGGTAACGACCTTTTTCTATCATTCCGCATATCGCTTCCAGTAATTTGAACACGCTCGATTCACGCAGCGATCGTCCAACTGCCCAATGCGAGTTCTGTTGATACGCGGATAGCTTGCGTTCAACAAATGGCGCCAAATCTGCTGAGGGTGCTCCGACAACGATATCTTCGCTTGAGTATTTATCTCCCCACTGTCCCAGCAAATGACAAACCGCGTCCGCCTGATCGCTTGGCTGGTCGGCAACCAGTGTTTGCTCATCCGCTAGAGGGATCTGTTTGTGCTTCCAATATTCCGCGTCGAGGCAACCGTGCTCATCAAACCCAAGTGCTTCGTCATCGGGGGCATGGATCAACGCTGTGACTTGATGGGAAACTTGATCGATCATCTGACGGGTTGCTTGATTTAGGTCCGCGGTTGCAAGCAAATAAATCTCATCATTTGTTTTGCATTCACGTTCGCGAATCGCGACCAATCGTGCCGTTTGCAAGTCCCACAGTTTTAAATCATCCAACACAGAAAGGTATTTTTCCTGGATGGAGCTTAGCAGCCTCCATCGACCCTTTTCCGCGAAGCCTTTCAATTGAGCCCCCTTGGTAACGACGTCATTGAAGTTCAATCCGTCTGCGGCAAGCTCCCGATGGACTTTCGAAAGTAAAGCTGCCAGATCGAGCCAATCGATTGTTTGTTTCGTTTCCGGTAGATGGGGAAAGTACTTCTTGGCGCGATTTTTGAGTGCCTTGATCGCTTCCACCCACGCCAGGTGTTGAACCAACTCATTAGCGAAAGGACGCTTGGGTTGATACAGATTTTCCGGCAGGTGTCCGGCCGTTTGGATGCGAGGCGGAAACAAAACAGCTTTCCACTGGCTTGCTTTTTCCGCGAAACGTTGGGAGATCCGGCGACCCGCTCGGCTTCCGGGGACCACGATCAAGACGTTATCCATCTCGATTCGGTGACGGGTCTTGTTAAAGTATTTTTTCGTCAAGTAATCAACGGCGTTTTGAATGGCCGGCTGATTCCAATCCATGAAAATGCGACGTATCGACATATCCGTTTGTCTTTTATTGAATGTATGGGTCGCCGTAGATTTTACGCGCTGAACCCGTTTCGACAAATCGGGAGTGAGCAATTGATTGCGCGCTACCTCCAGTCCAGGAAGATCTCGATCACATTGGCTGCAAGACAAGATGGAATTATTTGATGGATGAAAGTAACAATTGACGTCCCATTTCCAAGGGAAACTGAATGTAGGTGCTACCGATCAGCTCAACGTGCAGTGCGAACCGGTGACACATAAAATTTCTTTGCAACGATTCGGCTTTGATCGATCGTTACAATTTCCAATAATCGATCGTTACAATTTCCAATAAATCGTGCCATAAAAAAATCGCGGCTTGCGTTCAATTGAATGCAAGCCGCGATAATTGAAATTGATATCTTCCGCAATTCAGTAAATTAGTCTGCGATCTTATTGATCGTTAACCAGATCGAATCTTTGAATTCTTTTCCTGCTTTTGACTTTAACGTGTAGGAAATTTGCATTTGCATAACCGGCGCCAGGTCTTCGATTTCGATAAAAATCGTTTTGCCATCGTTGTCCAAACTCGTTTCCCAAACCTCAACTTCGTCTTGTCCTTTTCGTTTCGGATTTTCAACACTGTAATGGGCGCTGCCGTAGTTCTTTGACCACACATAGTTCCATTGTTCCACGCTAAAGTTGTCGGAATCAGAAGCGGAATCCTGATCCAGTTCCTCACTAAAGGTCAGGTAAATGCCGTCGCTAGTGGTCTTCATTTTGACAGGCATGTTTACCGGTTGACCTGTGTAGCGAACGCGATAAAAACCGCCCGGCTGGGTTCGATTGCTACTCCAACCAAATAATCCGCAGGTATACAATTGTCCGTCGGTTGGATGGAAGCGACCACGCATCACACCAGTGGGAAACTGAAGTGGAAATTGAACGACACCACCTTGCGGTGTGCCGTCAACGTCTTCATGCATCACATGCCATAATTTGCCGGTTCCATAAGAAGTGCTGAGGATCTTTCCGTAAAACGGTCCCCATTTTTTACTGGTGCACCACAATTGTGACGCCGGCGAGCGATCAACATTTTTCGGAAGCCAAACAACCGGTGGATCGTAACCGGTTGGTTTTTCACCGCGGTGATACGAATACATGTTGCCGTAGAAGCCGTCTTTTGTGACCAGGTTAATTCGGTTTGCCGGCGTCCAGTGCCCCTCTTGATCGCTGGTCGCCATTTCACCATTTGGCCCAAGTCCGACACCATTTGCAGCACGAAAACCATTGCAAACGATTTCTGATTTTAAGCCATCGTTTGAAACTCGAATTAGGGTGCCGTGATGTGGGACAACCGAATCCAGTGCATGCCGTGCACTTTTGGCATAGTAAAAATTGCCGGCCGGATCGGTTTGCAAGTCCATCGCAAATTCATGGAAGTGTTCGGTGACTTGATGATCGTTGTTGAATGTTTGGTAAAAATCTGTTTCTCCATCTCCATTCAAATCAACAAGCTTCGTGATTTGATCGCGACAACCGACAAAGATTTCGTCATTGATGATCTTCAACCCGAGCGGCTGAAACATTCCAGTTGCAATTCGTCGCCATATTAGCTTTTCAAAATTTCCATCAATTCCTGAAACAGTCCAGACATCCCCGCTCCATGTGCATAGGGCAGCTTTGGTCGGATCCGAATAAAAATCGAATCCACCAATCCGCATCCACGAATTCCAAGGATTATCATGTGGCAAGGTCAAATCATCCGTAACATAAGCGGAATCATCCGGTGCTTTCTTCCCCACGGTTACGATCGTTTGTGGATAATTTGTTGGGCCGCCGGTGGTGAATTTTTTCAACGATTCAATCGCTTTGTTTTCGGAAAACTGCTTTTCAAAATCCACTTTTGCTGTTTCATTTCCGCTAAAGAAAGCGACTTTGACTGCTTTCGATTTTGCCGGGATCTTCAAACGGACCTTGCCGTTCTCGATCAAGACATTTTCTTTGGTGCTTCCGCTGATCGCGATGCCTGATAGCTTTGGCGTGATTTGAACTCCGCCGGCAAGCAACGCGACTTCCTCGTCTGAAAGTTTTCGTTGAAAAAAACGAATGTCATCAATGCTGCCTTTCAGCGGTGCGGCGAAATTTGTCGCGGTATAACCAAGCCGAAAAACATGATCATCGTCGTCTTGGGAAAGCAATTTTGATGCGCCCTCTTTTCGGCCATCAACATACAATGTTGTGCTTCCTGATTTTGCGTCGTAGCTAACCGCGATCGCATGCCATTTTCCGTCGGCCACTGAGCTGCTGGATTCTACCGAACCAACCCAGCCAACATCGAAAACTAGTTTCCCACCACGCACAAATAATGATTTGCCCTTCGCTGCCCATTTGCCTTCCTTGGGTCCTTTGGCGGCAATGGTTCCACCCCGTTTCGTTTTGACCCAACCGGTCATGGTGAAGTCTTCGCTTCCCAATTCAATGTCGTCAGAGATTACGACTTTCGATTTGCCGTCAAAAGAAATGGCCTTGTCTTTCGGACCGGGCGTTAGCATCGCACCTTGATTCGCAGCAGATGTATCCGAATTGGAAGCTAGATTGACGATCTTCTTGCCGTCGTTGGAAAACGTCCAATTGCCCACCAAGCCTTCTGTAACGTCGATGGATTTTGGCTTTGCACTCGCTTGGGCTTTTGGGACGTCACCGAGAAGGACGAATACCAAGCCATCTTTTTCAGTGACAACAATCTTCGATTCATCGGATTTCAGTAACTGGGTGAACAACTCCACTTCGTTACCCGTTAGATTGATTGTTCGAGTTAAAAAGCCGTTGTCTAACGATGCACTCTCCAAAACCGTTGCTGATCCGACGGAAAACTGAACAACAATTCGATCACCATTTCGATAGAGACCCTGAAATCGTGAATGAGTTTTTGGAAGTGGCCCGTATGGCAAAGTTCGTGGATCAGAGAAATCATTATTCTTGCTCCATCCAGGACCGACATTGTTGATAAACGTCGGATTCCCCAAAATCTTTGGATGAGTACCATGCGAACCGTCGTAGATTACGTTTCGCCAATCCAAATCGCATTCGGTCCAACCGCCTGCCCAACGTAGCAGGTCCTCGTCAAACAGCATCGCCCCGTCGTTGCCGACCCTAACCTTCAGCCCCTTATAAGCGATGTTTCGCTCATCGTCGTCGGCAACTTGAAACGAATGGGTCATATTTGGACCGTAGTCCATGTCGATCCATTTTTTGCCGGTTTGTGCGTTTAAAGATGCGGTAAAAGAAATAAGCTGGCAGCATGCGACTGCTGCTAGCACCGATCGCAATTTATTCATGAGGCTTCCGAGTTAAATATTGGATGGACTCATTATGAAACGAGACTTCAACACAATCAACGATACGCGTTGGAAACTAAAAATACAGCCAACATTGTGTTTGATCAACTAACGGCCAATTCAGGCCTGAAGCATTGTAAGCACGCCCAAGCCTATATCGATCATGTTCGTCTTGACCAAAAATCGTGCTGCAATTAACTTCTTTAAAAATCTACGGTAGTGTTTGGAGAAGGCTTCGCGAGTGACCTTTTGGTTAGCGTAATTTTAGCGTGGTGCCAAGCAAACGCCTGAAAACAGAGCAGACATGATGTCTATTTTTTCCGCAGGAGGCGGTGATGAATTTGCAAACAGTTGATCGAGTTCCCTTATTAGATATTCCCAGAGGGAATGATGCAGACCACGAAGAAATCATGGCTGCGATGGAGGAGGTTGTCAAAAGCGGTTGGTTTGTTGGCGGCCCAAACGTAGCGAAATTGGAAGAACAAGTTTGCGAAGTCACCGGGGCGAATCATGCGATCGGCTGCTCATCCGGCAGTGATGCGTTGTTGTTATCCTTGATGGCAGCGGATGTGGGGCCCGGCGCGGAAGTCATTTTGCCAAGTTTCACGTTTTTTGCGACCGCGAGTGCGGCATGGAGATTGGGTGCAAAACCAGTCTTTGTCGACATCGATCCCGTAACGTTCAACATGTGTCCACAAGCTTTCGAACGAGCGGTTTCACGACGAACGAAAGCAGTCATTCCGGTTCATCTTTTCGGTCAATGCGCTGAAATGGATCCGATCATGGAAATCGCACGGGCCAACGACATCTTCGTGGTTGAGGATGCAGCTCAGGCCATTGGGGCAAAGTACGGAGAGGTGGGTGCCGGAGCAATTGGTGATACCGGTTGTTTCAGCTTTTACCCAACCAAAAATCTCGGTGGGTTCGGTGATGGCGGCATGATCACAACCAATGATGACGCATTGGCCGAACGCGTTCGGTTGCTCGCGAATCATGGTATGAAACCTCGTTATTATCATTCAGAAGTTGGAATCAACAGTCGTTTGGATGCTCTTCAGGCAACGGCGATTTCGATCAAAATGAACCGAATTCAGGAAATTACCGAAGCGCGACGGGCGAATGCAGCTCGATATGATCGGCTTTTCAAAGCGATGGGATGCGGTGATGACATTGGACTGCCAACCGAATCCAACGAATGTTACCACGTTTGGAATCAGTACACCGTACGGCTACCGAATGAGGATCGCGATGCATTTCGTACTCGGTTGAACGAAAACGGAGTTGGCTCAGAAGTCTATTATCCAGTTCCCCTTCACCGGCAGAAATGTTTTCTTTCATTGTTCGCCGATCCTAACAAGTTGAAGCAGACAGATTTGGCAGCACGGCAAGTGCTGAGCCTGCCGATCTTCCCTGAAATTACGGCGGAGGAACAGAATACAGTTGTCCAGCGCGTGGTTGAATGCCTTGACGCTACGAAACAGCGAACTTATCGAATGGCGTCCTGAGCGGTTTCGGTGTTTTCGTGATCTGCCGTTTTCGTGATCTGCTGTTGTCGCTGGCGAAGCAAACCAACCTCATGCACCAGCCAGCGGCAGTTGATTAGCGACGGTTTAGTGATGCAAGAGGCTGCTGGATCGCAACGCCGATCCAGCGTGGGAATCGGAGGCGCTGCAACTACTTCTTTCGATTTTTGATCGCTTTCTTTTTTGCTAATGGATCCTCGGTTCGAAATCGAGGGATCGCGATCGCGCACGCACCGAGCAAGACGAATAAAAAATAAACGGCATAGGATGCTGCGTAAGACTGTTCTGCAAAAAGTGAAATCAGTTGCATCGTCATGGGTTGCGTAGGAGTTTGAGTGGATACTTGGGTGTTGCCGGTTTCATTTGCCTGCTGACGGCACCTAATCATTATAGACGAATCTGCCAAATGCACGGCGATTGCTTTTGTGGCAATACTCGATAAAGCGATTTCTGACGCCAGAATAATCGAAATGTGTGGCAGAAAGAGAATTCGATGCCGTTCTTTCTTCCAACTTCATGTGCTATCGCTTTTGTGCATTGAATGCATAGCCTGAGTTTCTTCACTTCCAAAACGAAGGAGACGCGACTCTTGTTGGTTTAGAAAAGAGCTTTCACTATTGTTTAAACCGAAACATCGGAAATGGTGGATTTTTCCCGTTGTAACAACCGATTGAAAATGAGACCAAACAGATTATACTTTACTAACTTTATCATGTTTGTCATTTAAGATGCTTCAGCAGCCCGCAAAACCGATGACTTCTATTGCTTCGCCCATGGTTCCCCAATTGCGAGTTGTTCCTAACGTTCCATCTGAGAAGCATAAGAAGCTGCTTTCCGAGCTTGAGGAACGCAACCGAGAGCTTGAATCGTCGACACCCGAAGAAATTATCCGATGGGGAATCGAACGATTTGGAAATGGATTGACGTTTGCGACGGCTTTTGGTCCCGAAGGCATGGTGATCCTGCATCATCTTTCTCAGATTGATAGGTCGGTCCACTGTTTCAATTTGGATACCGGTTATCAGTTCAAGGAAACCTTGGAGTTACGGGAGCTTACCAAGCAAAAACTGGGCATCGAAGTTGAGCTTTGCCGACCGGATGAGTCGGTTGCGGAATACGAAGCGGCAAACGGTGGTCCGCTTTATCAAACGAACCCAAGCCAATGTTGTTTCGATCGAAAGATCAAGGTCTTGAACAAGGCGATCTCAGGAAAGACCGCTTGGATTAGTGCGATTCGCCGTGATCAGAGCCCGGATCGAGCAGCGGCGCCGATCGTGGGCTGGGATGACAAGTTCAAGTTGGTGAAGATCAATCCGCTCGCCAATCTTACCAAGGGTGACATTTGGACAGCGATTTTGGACAACGACGTTCCGTATAATCCGCTTCACGATCAAGGATTTCCAAGCATCGGGTGCGAGCCCTGCACTCGTCCGATTCAGATCGGCGAAGATGAACGAGCGGGGCGTTGGAGTGGCAGTGCGAAGACCGAGTGTGGTCTTCATTCGCTTGACAGCTAGTCGTTGACTCAGGACCCGAATTTGACGCCAGTTGGATGATTGCAAGAGTCGCTAGCGTATCGTTTCGCGAAAATGCTGATTGAGATTGCTCCGCAAAGAATATCGCAAGCCGCGTTGAGCTTTTTGATCTGCAGGGACGCCATTGCCTTTTGGGGCATGCATTTTGAGGCCGAACCAGTGCTTCGACCGTCGTTAAGTGGGGTTAGACTTGATCGCACGGTGGCATCGCACAGATCCGATTAGCTTTGGGCCGACGAAGTGATATCGATATGAAAAGGGGCGCGGCACTTATTGTTGGATTGGCGCGAGTTGTTCGATAACTTCGCCTTCAACCGGCGCGTATTCCGCATTCCGGTAAGCGGCACTTGGATCTGAGAAGGGTGATCCTACGCGACCGTGAAACAGATCCTCACGCTCGTACAAGCCCCCGTAGCCATTGTAGGCCTCATCGTATGTTCCGCAGCACATCGCGCATCCTGTTTGCATTAAACAGCAGATAAAAAGCAACAAGGTAAAGCCAAAAAGGCGTGTTTTCGTAGAGCTCATTGTCAATTTCTTCACTTGAAGAAGTGGCGATACACTAGGGTTCGACGAAACGAAAAAACATTCCGCATCCTGGAATAGTCATCGGACAATTTTGCATAGTTGGTTTAGGCGAACTTTAATGATTGCAAAGAATATTCTGCCTGGGGTTCATTCTTGGCGAAATCAGTTCGATAGATTTGCCACTTCACCACCATTTCGGGTCGCCATCGCCCGCCACGAATACAGTTCAATTTCCTCGGCAATGACTTGGACGCTACCATCCAGAAAGGCAGCCTGAACAATGTTAGGGTGAAAGCTGCGTGAGGTGATCATTGCGTAAGTGGGCACGCCTGATGATCCATTTTTTCCCTCTTGCCAGGAATTGAAATCGGCATCGTAGATTTGGCCGTCTTTCTCAAACGGAGTGAACGTATTGGGAGTCATCGTCGCGGTAAAGCCCGTGTGATGAACTCGTCCATCAGGCCATTCCGTGTGTCCGGTGTTTTTGAACTGTGCACCCGATGCAATCACGGCGGACGCTTCTTCGATCGAATTTGGAATGTCGATTTGCGAAGGCCCCCCGTTTCGGGTGTAAGGTGTCCAACCGCGCACTTCCGAGCACAAAACAGTATTGCTCAAGCCGTCTCGTATTGAACTGAATTTCAAGAAGCTGTTTGGGTAAAAGACACCATCGCCCTTCGTTCGGTTGACTGGATCGAAGACAAACCAAGTCCCAAAGTTAAAACCGTAGGATGTCGGGTACAGTCGGACTTTGCCTTTTCCTGGATCCCGAATCAAAAACGAGCCGGGATCTGATGGGCAACCAAAGCCCGCGATTTTGACTTTATCGATTGCCTCTTGGAAGTCCCAGCCTTTGCTGATATCAACATTCTCGTATAGATTGCCTTGCTCCAAAAAGGACAGTATCCGCCCGTGGACCCCCCACGCTCCGTTATTCGCAGTGGCTTCGTCGGATAGGTTGACGATCGTGCTTGGTGGTAAGCACCGAAAGCTACTTTCATAATTGTGCGTGGCCAATGCGATTTGTCGAAGATTGTTACCGCACTGAATTCGACGCGCGGCTTCTCGAGCGGCTTGAACGGCGGGCAGGAGTATGGCGATCAAGATGCCGATGATTGCGATCACGACCAATAGTTCAACCAGCGTAAAACCGCGTGGGGGTATTGGGCTAGAATAGGCAAGCACGTTCCGATCCATTGCAAGGCAAGAATGCCGTGCTTTTTTGATTCCGTGTGCGTTTCGTTGGTTGGCCGTAAAAAGAAACATCGTCAATTCTTTTTTCAATTTGTGCATTTACCGTCGTTGATTTGTCGATTCCGTGACTCAAGCCACATTTCAAAGCAAATGAAATGCCAACACCGTCTCGATTCATTTTAATTGCGAAATTGAAAGTTTAATCAAATTGAGTCCCACGGCTCGGTTGCTTTTTTGAACAAGCGTCCAGTTTTTTCGACATGAAATTCTAATTTAAAAAAATCGCCTAATGAGTTGGAACCTCCGCAACCAGATTTTGCTGCCGATTTCGATTGTGTTTCTATTGGGCATCACAATTGCAACGTCGGTAAATGTGACCAATCTATTTCGTGCAGAAAAGCAAAAGATCGCAAATCAAGTAAACCAATTGTTTGACACCATTGAGGAAAAATCTTTCCCATTGACAGATTCAGTCCTGCGTCAAGTTCACTCGATATCGTCAATTCATGTGATCGTCGATTTCGGTGAAGGGGAAATGTATGCAACCAGTCTTCTTGCTGCAGAGAATGTAAAAAAAATGCTCGAATCAGGAGACTTGTATGCAATAGATTCTTCGTCGCCGGTCATTGAAACCCATTTCGAAAATACCGGCTATTTCGCATTTCGTCGCGAGCTGAATAGTTCACGAGCTCAAAACATTTTCGCCTTTTACCCGAAGAGGCAATTGACCGAATCGATCAATCGTGCCATTTGGCCGCAAGTCATCACCGGCGTGCTGACGCTCCTAATCACTGTTGGCTTAATCGTCTGGGTGATCAAACGCGTTACCCAGCCCATTCGGCAATTGCAGCATCGTGTCGAAAAAATTGCCGAGGGGAATTTCGAGACACAAGTCCAAACCGAACCCGAATTTGCCAAAGCGCAGAAACGCAGCGATGAGATCGGTGAGCTCTATCGGTGCATCCATCAGATGGCGAGCCGACTCAAACTGTACGAGGAGCGAATCCGCAATCAGGAAAAGCTTTTTACATTGGATCAGATGGGTGGCGGAATTGCGCATCAGATGAGGAACTCAATCACCGGTTGCCGGCTTGCACTTGATTTTCACAAAGAGGTTTGCACCGTTGATCATGAGAGCCTTGCTGTTGCCAATCGGCAGCTACGACACATGGAAGATTTTCAAAAACAATTCCTTGCGATCGGTCGCGAAAAGAACACGCATATGCAATCAATCGATGTCGGTGCCCTCATTAAGAGGTACATGCCGTTGCTGCAACCGGTTGCCAGGCACGTTGCGGTGGAGCTGGTTTCGCGAATTCCTGAAAAAACAATCATGATGGAAGGGAATTTGAATCGTCTTGAGCAGATGCTCAATAATCTTTTGATGAACGCAATCGAGGCGGCAAGTGCAAATTTGACGGAAAATAACAAACAGGTATGCGTTAGTCTTGAGGAAGATTCCGACTCGGGCATTTCGATAGCGATTCGCGATAATGGTCTGGGAGTTGACCCCGAAATAGAAAACCGACTCTTTGAGCCGCTCGCGACAACCAAAGCGGATGGTGTTGGGCTAGGGCTGGCGATTGTAAAGCAAACGGTTGAAGAGCATGACGGAACGATAGAATGGAAACGTGATTTTGAAATGACAGAATTTATCTTGAACTTTCGGTGCTCCGTTTTGCCGTCAAATCGTTCTTGAACCGCTAATTTTAAATCAACCGAATTAGATCAACCGAATTAGATCAACTGAAAAAACTTATGGCAAAATTGCTGGTCATCGACGACGAAGAGAGCATCTGTTGGGGTTTGGAAAAGCTTGGCAAGTCACTTGGGCATAACGTCGTAATTTGTTCAACGGCGGAAGACGGTCTTGCTGCAGCAAAAACAGAGTGTCCCAACGCAATCGTGCTCGATGTTCGTTTGCCCGGGATGGATGGTTTAACTGCGATGTCGCAGTTCCAATCCGTTTGCGATGAGACACCGATTGTCGTCATGACCGCGTATGGCGAATTGGATTCCGCCGTGGCCGCGATTAAAAATGGGGCATTCGAATACCTGCCTAAGCCCTTTGATTTGGACAGGGTCAAAAACGTGATCGAGCGTGCAATCGAATCAAATCTCAGGGCAACGCGACCAAATTCGAATGCGTCCCATGGCGATTCGCTGAGTGACAAGCTGGGCGACATTGTCGGGAGCTGTTCAAAAATGCAAGAGTTGTTTCGGCGGATCGCTTTTGCCGCTACATCGAATGCAAGCGTTTTGATTACTGGCGAAAGTGGTACGGGCAAGGAAATTGCCGCTCGAGCCATACATCGATATAGCAGGCGATCAGAGCAGCCGTTTGTTGCGGTTAACATCGCGGCGCTTTCGCCCACTTTGGCCGAAAGCGAACTGTTCGGGCATGTTCGCGGCTCATTTACCGGCGCGGATGGCGATCGAAAGGGCCTGCTTGAACAGGCCAATGGCGGGACGCTGTTTCTCGATGAGTTGGCGGAGGTTCCGATGTCAATCCAGGTCAAGCTATTGCGATGTTTGGATCAGGGCGAAGTGCTGCCGATCGGCGCAAGCGTCCCAGTAAAAACCGATTTTCGAGTAGTCTCGGCGACGCATCAGAATCTTTCAACGGCGGTCGCTTCTGGTTCGTTCCGACATGATTTATTCTTCCGGATTTGCGCATTTCAAATCGAATTGCCGCCATTGCGTGACCGCGAAGATGATGTCATTCAATTGGCGGAGTTCTTTATTCGTGAGTTGGAAACCTCGACACCGAATTCGGAGTTAAGCGAATCAGCGAAATTGGAAATTAAATCACGGACTTGGCATGGCAACGTTCGCGAACTTCGAAATTCTATCGAGCACGCTTTGATTCTCGCTCGAGGCAGTGAGATCAGGCCCGAGCATCTGCCGGCCCCAGTGCAGCATATTCGTTCGGAAGAAGATTCTCTGCCTGAATTACCCGCTCGAATCAACCAGCTATTGCGGACATGGACCGAACAGCAACTCCGCCGATTACGGGAGAATCATGCGTCATCAAGCGAAAAGAATCATGATTTATATAATGAATTCTTACAACTACTAGAACCGGAGTTCCTTGCAACGGTGATGCGGCATTTCGATAACCAATACGTCGCTGCTGCAAAGGCACTGGGTATTCATCGAACGACACTGAAAAAGAAAATGACTGACCACGGAATCGACAAGGTGTAATCGCAGATCGCGTCTTGGGAAAAATCAATTTTCGCAACAGGGTTTTGTCACCGAGAATCGCTAGTCCTTTTTTTTGATTGTCGGGTCAACGGGCGGTGCGTCCGGCTTTCGTTCTTGACTCGGCTCGCTATCAGAAGCCTTTTTGTCACTTCCTGAATCATCGTTATCGGAAGCCTTTTTCTCATCAGCGACTTTTTTGCCAGACTCATTTGCATCGCCATCTTTTTTGGCGGCATCTTTGCCTGCTGTTTCCTTTGCATTTTGATCGGCTACATCACCTTGCTCTTTAGCCTCTTTATCCGGTTTGAATGGCCAGAAAGGAATATCAAGTTTCTCAGCAGCCTTGTCATAAAATCCCTCGCCGTAAACTTCTTCACCACCTTGATGGCCAACCAGTCCAATCAAGGCTGCACAAATAACAGTTCCGAACTTCCACATTCCATTACTGCGTTTTCCCATGACATCATTTCTTGCTCTCCATCCGAGGACGGTCGCGATCATTGCAACAACGGTCACACCAATTCCAACCCAGCGATGTCGATTGATTCCCTTCGAAAGATCCCAGATATCGACCGGATTCCGATCCGCAAATGCCCAGCCAAAAACGCAAGCTACGATGGACGAAAGCGTTCCAAGTAAAAGTAAATAATAGGCGGTGTCATCAGACAATGCTTCACTGCGGAAGCAGAAAATGATAAAGAAAGCACTGATCGAGAATAACGCAATCGGAAAATGAACAATCGCGGGATGGAAGTAACCTGAGAATAGAAACGATCGATAAACAATCGTGCGAGTTTCTTCAACTTTTTCTTTGATCTTGGCTCCTTCGAAAGATGCACCCTGGGAGATCCAAGTATGAATCGCCAGAATTTCCAATTCGCTTAGAGGAGCAAGTTCATTGCCATCGTCATCTTCTTCCGGTGGCATCATCGACATGCCATCGGTTCCAAGAATCGAATGATACATCGTGCTTTCCAGCGGCTTGCCTGATTCGATATAGTCTTTGATCGTGTCAATGTCATCCAAATTGGCACCGCCCGCTTCATCGTCAGCGTTATGGCAGCCCACGCAATTCTTTTCGAGGATTGGCTTGATCAAATCAAATCGAACGACGGGGTCGGTTGCATCGTCCTGTGCAAAGAGATTTGTGTACGAAAAGATAATGAAAGCAAAGGACAAAAAAAACGGATTCGGTCTCAACGGAATTTTGTTCATGACTTCTCGTTCGTTTGCAGGTTAACCGGCAAGGTCGGTAGGCGGGAGATCTAGGTGAGAGTTTTATTTTATCCGAAAAACAACCGAAGGAGCAGACCATAATTGCGCATGAATCAAATGCCGTAAGCAGAACGTTTAAAAAATGCAAAAAAAAACGCGGAATCGATCCGCGTTTTCAATAACTGACTTTTCTGACTGGTGACTCGTTTGCCTATTCTGCTTTGGCGTCCTCAACTAGCTTGGCCAAAACACTTTTCGGATGGGCACCCATGGTTCGTTGAACAATTTCACCGTTCTTGAAAATGACGATCGTTGGAATCGATTCAACTTTGTACTTCATCGCGATGTCACGATTCTTATCGATATCAACCTTTCCGAATTTCACGTCATCAAATTCACCGGCAAGCTCGTCGATCACTGGAGCAACCGCACGGCAAGGTCCGCACCATGTCGCCCAAAAGTCAACAAGGACTGGCGTATCGGAGTTCAAGACATCGGCTTCGAAATTCGCATCGGTGAATTCAGCGACATTTCCCATTTTTATTTCTCCCAAGAAGATTAGATTTTCAGGTTTTGATAGATTAACTGACAACGATTCACAAAATGGCTCGACCCGATTTCACTCTGAGAGGTTCGCGAGAAAAAATCGGTTCATTACAGTGTTCCCAGATTGTATCACTTGCCCCAAGATAGGCTAGTCGAACCGGCGTGTTCGCGATTTTTCATTTGAATGAAATCGACAATGATGACGTACGAAGTTTGAATAACTTTCACTTATCACTGAATTTACTTTTGATTCGCAGTGGCGATAGTGTGGTTCACCATTTGTCGCTTATAGGTGCACAAGGCACTGCTTATCGTGTCTCTCGGATTTAGCGTACGGATGTGTGAGGTCGACAGTTAAGCACGTGTTGCAGCCTTCCGAGTGCGGCTATGGATCGAGTCATCAATTGCGAGAATATTGCAATTGCATGACTTCTTTTTGGTGGCCGAACTGTGATTTGGTTGTGGCGGCAACGATCACGATAGAACTGTCCTCGCCGATCGTTTGTCCGTCCTTGAATAAGTCACCATTGGATAAAACAAAGTCACTCAAATCAAGCAAGCGTTGTCTTAATGCTGCTGGTTCTTCCATTGCTTTTGGGGCCTCGAGTTCGCGCAATCCAAAGGCTCGTAAACCGGTGGTAAACCCAAACGTTACTCCCTTATTAGATTTTCCGACACGGTAATCGATCCAGATAAACATCGGATTCTCGTGTGGCAACACTTCGCAGGCAAATTTGACAAAGATTTTTTTGGGAATGATCAAACACGCATTGCCCCAGTACACCCCCAGGGCGTCGCTGCAACTCTCGAGAACCGCTGCTGTAAATCGAGTTATGATCTTTGCCGCGACTTTCGGATCCATTTCCGTGGAGAGAGAAATCACAAAATGAGTTTTGTGTTCTTTTAAGTCTTTCGCGGCGGTTGGCCACAGAAGGCTTGCTTCACAAGGTCCACTCAATTCGGCTTTCGGAAAAGGCAAATTCGCTCTAGCAATTCGAATCGGATTTTCGTCAATTTCAAACTGCCAAGACAGATCATCGATCTGGCCGAATCCGACGATTGAATGTTGCGAAAAGTTCGCCTGAAAAGCGTCGACTATTGCATTGGGATGAAGTCGCGGTTTGCCTTTTAGAAAAACCATCGCCGCGTGAAAATCCATTGTTGTTTCCGCTAAGTGAAGAAAAAAAGCTGAAGCATTGCAGCCTCAGCTTATCAAAACGATCGATAATCGATTCCGTTCATTGTTCCAAAACAGTTGACTCTTATTTCATCGTCGTCTTAACGCGACAAAAGTACATGTCGGCTGTGATGTACAAATAGCCATCGTTTCCGAAAGTGCAATTTGCCGTCGCCTCTTTCGTGTTCAGTTGCCCAATCAACTTCCCTCTTTTGTTAAACACTAAAACACCGCCCGGGCCCGTTGCCCAAACACGACCTTTTTTGTCGACAGCCATTCCATCCGGAAGTCCTTTTTCTTTGCCAACCCAATCGGTTGCGTCAAAGAAGACTTTGCTTTCACCAAGCGTGCCATCTTCTTTCACGGGAAATGATTTCCAAATCGCGGCTTTGGGGTCTGATTGCGCCACGTAAAGAGTTTTGAAGTCAGGAGAAAACGCAATTCCGTTCGGGCGTGTCATTTCTTTGGTCAGCAAAGTGACTTTGCCTTTTGAATATCGGTAAACGCCGCACCAATCCAGTTCACGACCTGGGTCATCCATACGCTTGGGAAGTCCGTATGGTGGATCTGTAAAATAAAGATCGCCATTTTTGTGGAAGACCAAATCATTTGGGCTATTGAATCGTTTGCCGTCATACTTGTCGACGACAACTATGGCTTTACCATCCACCATCTTTTTGATGCATCGATCGCCGTGACAACACATGTATAACGTCCCGTTTGCATCAAGCATCAGGCCGTTGGAGCCCGGTTCGCTACCGGTGAATTTTTCCGCTCCGGTGTAGCCTGCGGGTTTCAAAAACGTTGATGTTCCTTTTCCTTCTTTCCAGCTGACAATCATGTTGTTTGGGATGTCGGAAAAAAGAACTTCGTTGTTGTCTGGGAGAAAGACTGGGCCTTCGGACCATTCAAATCCGCCGGCAAGGACTTCAATTTTTGAGCCTTCTGGAACCAGTTTCGCAAACTGTTTCTTTTTGTGCCAAACAATTTCGCCAATCGATTCCGGCAAGTCAGCTTTTTTGTCTTGTCCGTTGAGCGAACAACAGAAAACGAAAGCGATCAGAACCGCGATCGCAGGAGAGTGCCCAATTTTCATAGTAGAATCCGTGAGTGGGAGTGTTAAATACAAGGGGATCGTTGACCCGAATTTGTTGCTGCCGAATTGGGGTCGCAATTAACTTTCGGTCAATTGACATGGTACTTTGATCGTAATCGGTTCGCAACTTTCCATTCTGATTGGCGATTCGAATGCGTTTGAGTTACGCTTTAGGGCTTTCGGTAATTCCGACAACGTACCCATACAAACCTGCCTAGATTTCAAAAGGAAATGTAATGAAGTTTTCACTGTCGATTTGTTTGCTGTTGATTGGTTATGCTTCGCAGCTGACAGCTCAAGAAGAAGTGCTTGCGACTAAACCGGTCGTTCAAGATGCCGCGTGGGCCAAGAAGTGGTGGATGCCACGACACGAACAGAAATTGGCTGACCTGAAAAAGCAAGACAAAGTGGATCTCTTATTTGTGGGTGATTCGATTACACATGGTTTTGAGGGGGGCGGAAAAGCGACATGGGAAAAACATTACGCGCCTCGAAACGCATTCAATATTGGGTTTAGCGGCGACCGGACGGAGCATGTGTTATGGAGGTTGCAAAATGGTGCAGTGAAAGGCATCTCGCCGAAACTGTGTGTCATCATGATCGGCACAAACAATACCGGCCATCGAAAGGAGAATCCAGACCACACGGCTGCGGGGATCAAAATGATCGTCGATGAGCTTCTTACACGAATCAAAGGTACGAAGATTCTGTTGCTTGCGATATTTCCACGTGACGAGAAACCAGACGGACAATACCGTGTGATCAATGATGGCGTGAACAAGATCATCAAGGGTTACGCAAGCAAGGAAAAAGGAGTTACCTATTTGGATATTTCGGATAAATTCCTTGATGATGAAGGCGTGCTTTCAAATGAAATCATGCCGGACATGCTACATCCCAACACCAAAGGTTACGAAATTTGGGCAGATTCAATTGAGCCAACGATTCAAGAACTAATGGGCGAAACATCAGAATAACTCACCCTCCTATAGCCCACTGTTGCCTCCGGGGCAATTCCGGAGGCACGCTCTTGCAGCGTTGGTGCAAGAACCAGCATCCGACTTCAATCGTTTGCCATCTCATTCTGCAATCGCTCGATTTCGGCGGCGTCTTTGTCACCGCGTCCCGAAAGGCAAACGACCACGATTTCATCGGGTGATTTTTCCGCTGCGATTTTCATGGCGGCTGATATGGCATGCGATGATTCCAGCGCTGGCAAGATCCCTTCGGTTCGAGCCAGCTCGTAAAATCCGGCAAGTGCGTCGCCATCTTGGCAATCGGTGTAGCGGACTCGTCCGGTATCCTTCCAGTAGCTGTGTTCCGGACCGACACCAGGATAATCCAAACCTGCAGAAGCGGAATGTACATCGCACGTTTGGCCATCGTTGTCTTGCATCACATAACTGAAGCTGCCATGCAAAACGCCAGGCTGCCCAAACGAAAGTGGCGAAGCGTGCTGTCCCGGTTTGCTTCCCAAGCCACCGGCTTCGATGCCGACTAATTCAACTTCTGGAAAATCGACGAACGGATAAAACATTCCGGCGGCGTTGCTTCCACCACCAACACAAGCGATCACCGTGTCTGGCAATCGACCGAACTTTGCGCGAGATTGTGTAATCGTCTCTTGGCCAATGATGGACTGAAAGTCACGAACAATCATTGGAAACGGATGGGGGCCGACCACGGATCCAATGATGTAATGGGTGTCGTTGACTGACGACATCCAATCCCGCATTGCCTCATTGATGGCGTCTCGTAAGGTTCTAGAACCGCTAGTCACGGGTCGGATTTCCGCACCAAGCAGTTTGATGCTGCGGACATTCGGAGCTTGCCGACGGACGTCTTCTTCACCCATGTAAACGACGCACGGTAAACCGAATCTCGCACATGCAGTTGCGGTCGCGACGCCGTGTTGTCCCGCACCTGTTTCGCAAATAACACGTGTCTTTCCCATTCGCAACGTCAACAGAGCTTGCCCGAGCGTATTGTTGATTTTGTGGGCGCCCGTGTGATTGGTGTCTTCCCGTTTCATCCAGATTTGTGCGCCACCCACTTTTTCTGTTAATCGCTTCGCAAAATAAAGTGGAGACGGGCGACCGACGAAATCTGCCCAAAGCGAATTTAACTCTGCAACAAATTCAGGATCATCTTTTGATTTGTTGTATTCCGTTTCAAGTTGATTGAGTGCATGGGTTAGCGTTTCGGGGACGAACCTGCCGCCAAAATCGCCAAATCGCCCAAACTGATCGGGCACGTTACTAAATTCGGTTTGTGAAATGGATGCCATGATGAAATCTGAGGTTACGACAATCAAAGGATGCGAAATCAACGTCGATCGACACGTCGAAAATGGGACGTATCTTGAATTGTGACTCGAAAAACAGGAGTGCGAAAGGGCAAGCCTGCTGCTTCACGAGCCAACATTCTACTTTATGGAGCATTAGAACAACGTCAGGAATATCCCAATCGCAATTCATCGGCAAAAACTAACCGTAGTTCCGGCCGGATTATCACTACCGGTACAAACGCTGGATGTAATTCAGAGGGAGTCGGAAACGAAACGGATGTTTTGAAAAGGCGGAACGATTTGATGGTGTTGTTTAGTCGTCTTCGGTTACGTCCATTTCCAGTTGCCGCATCTTTCGATAGAGATTGCTTCGATGAAGTCCCAATCGTTTGGCCGCGTCAGTCATATTTCCCCGAGCCGCGTTGATTTGCTTTTCAATAAATTCGATTTGAAATTCCTTTGTGGCATCCCCGAGATTTAAATCAAGCGAAATATGATTTTTATCCTGCATTGGACCGGTCATGATAAACGCTAAATCGTCACCGTCGATTTTGTCCTCTTGAGTCAAGTACGCGAGTCGTTCCATCATGTTGCGAAGTTCGCGTACATTTCCCGGCCAGGCATGCTGCAGCAATTTCTTTTTCGCCACTGCGGTAAACGACGGGACTTTGCGTTTCGCTTGTTGACAAAAGGTTTTCAAGAAGAACTCCGCTAACAAAAACACATCGTCGCCCCGTTCCCGAAGTGGAGGCATATTCACCGTCACAACCGTCAAGCGAAAAAACAGGTCTTCGCGAAATTTCTTTTGTCGAACCAGCTCGGCCAAATTTTGATTGGTCGCGGCAACGATTCGAACATCCGCGGTAATAGGCGTCGAACCACCAACTCGGACAACGACCTTTTCTTCTAGCACACGCAATAATTTGGCTTGGCCCGCCAGGCTCATGTCACCGATTTCGTCCAAAAAAAGCGTTCCGCCAGATGCGACCTCGAATTTTCCCGCACGAGTTTCATTCGCATCAGTGAACGCTCCTTTTTCGTGACCAAACAGCTCACTTTCCAAAAGTGATTCGGTAATCGCTGCACAATTCACTGCAACGATGGGTTCTTTTCGTCGCTTGCTCAGGTAGTGAACCATTTGACCAGCGACTTCTTTTCCCGTTCCGTTTTCGCCCAAGATCAAAACCGACAAATCGGTTTGAGCAACTCGCTCGATCGTTTGTTTCATTTCTTGAACGGCATTGCAATCGCCGATCATTTGAACTTCTGAAGCAGCTTGATTGACGAGCGTCTCTTGTTTCTTTTCCAGTTCCTCGACATGCTGCGTATTTTCTAACGCGATCGCCGCGTGCTCGGCAAGCTCAACCAAATCGGCTTCGTCTTCCGAATCGAAATTGCCGCCGATCTTGTTGATCATTTCGAACGCGCCGAGAATCTTTCCATGACTCAGAAGTGGTGCACACAAAAGCGTTTTGGTTTCAAAGCCCAGCTTCTTGTCGACCTTGCGATCGATTTCCGCTTGTTCTTCTTTAACATCCAGGTCGACTCGGCGTACTTCGCCAGATTGAACAACTTGGCCAACGATGCCAGTCGTGTCCGGAATCTTTAATTCATTATTTTCGACACCTAATGCCGGCCGACCGATCAGCTTTTTGTTGTTACGATCCCACAAGAAAATACTAGCGCGTTCGGAGTTCATCAGTTTCGTCGCAGCCTCGGCCATTTGCTCGAGAAGCGGCGCAACCTCCTGGGCCTGATTCCACTGTGTTGAAATTTCCAGAATCGCTTGTTGTTGTCGGATGCGGCGGTCTTTTGCTCTTAGTTCACGTCCAAGATGAAATGCGATCCCAAACAATGCGGCCAACGAATCCGTTTTTTCCAAATTAAATTGATTCGATTTGTCTTCAACAAAAACGATTTCACCTGAATCGCCACGATGAATCAATGGCGCGCCAAGAAGGCCCGATTGCTGGTGCGGTTTTCCGTCGTCCAAAACCTCTGAAAGAAATTCGATCGGCAAACGAGTTTCACCAGAGGATGATATGACTTTCCAGCGACCCCGTTCGCCTGATGCCACAACAACGTTGTTCAAGCCAAAGGTTGTCTTCGCCAATTCAGCAATGTGATTGCCGGCAACTACAACGTCCGTATCCGGCCCTGAAACCAAATCGATGGAGGAAATGAGAAGGCTTGCGATCTCGGGCGACGCGTTGAGTCGTTCGGAAAGCTCCGAGAAGGGCGAAGCGTGCGGCATTGAAGCAAGATATCAAAACTGTTATTTTCGGTGGACTGCTGAATTGTAGTCATTTTGATTCAAATTGAATATGGCTCGCCGATTTGTTTGGCAGTTGCAAAAGCGTAGACGCTATTTTTTAAAAAATTCGGTTCAATATATTCGCCTTTTTAGGAACATCATGGGACTTTTCGAAAACAAAAAAGGTCTAATTCTCGGCATCGCCAACGACAGTTCTATTGCCAGCATTATCGCTCACGAAGTTATGAAGCAGGGCGCAGTTTGCGGCATCACTCACTTGCCGGACAAGCCTGGCGATGAAAAGAAAAAGAACACGATGCGAGTCAAGAAAGCACTTCGTGGTGTTGAAGACAACGTCGCGTTTCTTGCTCCGCTCAATGTTCAAGACGACGACAACATCAAAGCTGTGATGGAGCAGGCAGAAAAAGAATTTGGCAAACTCGATTTCATTTTGCACAGTGTCGCATTCGCAAATCTTGACGACCTAAAAGTTCCGACCGTCGGTTGCAGTCGTGAAGGTTTCAAGATGGCAATGGACGTCAGTGCCTACAGCTTGATCGCGGTTGCCAACGCCGCTCAGGAAATCATGAACGAGGATTCTGCGATTACCTGCATGACCTATTACGGTGGCGAAAAGTGCGTGCCAGGTTACAACATGATGGGCGTTTGCAAAGCGGCTTTGGAATCGATCACGAAGTATTTGGCGTATGATCTGGGCCCAAAGAAAATCCGCGTCAACGCATTGAGCGCCGGCCCAGTTAAGACCCTGGCAGGAGTCGCTGCAGGCGTTCGCGATATGCTGCAAATGTACGAAGGCATGGCACCACTGGGTCGCAACATCACTTCGGAAGATATCGCCAATACGGGTGCGTATTTGCTTTCCAATATGTCGAGCGGCGTCACCGGCGAGATCCTGCATCTCGATTGCGGCTACAACATCATGGGCTCTCCCGGCCGCTTGGCTGAAAAGTTCGCAGAGTCGAAGTAGTTAGATTCGGCATTAAAACAATTCGATCGGCAACGAGCGATAACACGAATCTGACGCGTGAGCGAGGGATCTGAACGGCTTTCGTAGCACGGCGGATTGCCTCCTCGCCTGCGATTCGAGGCTGTGGTTTTTTTAGTAACAGCCACACTCCGTGTGCCTTAGCCTTCAATACACTTTTTTTCTGTTGCAAAACGCGGATGGCACGACGGAGCGTGTCGGGTTTTTGACGTGTTTTGTTAAGCGTTCTTTTATGCGTAACTCGAAAACGCATTTGGATACTCATCGACGCGTTAGCATATGGCTCAACTCAAAGATCGCCGCATTCGGATGGTCATACTTATTGGCAGCGTCGGTTGGCCATTGCCAGCGCTCGGCGGGGAATAGTGTTTTCATCTCGTCAATTGAGCAAGTAAACGGAGGCCCCGTTTCAATTTCAGGAGCTTGCATGAACAAGGCGAATAACTTTCCGCCCGGATTCAGCCAACTGAAAATTTGCTTTTCGTATGTCTCGCGTTTGGTTGGATCGATCGCGCACAAACAAGTTTGTTCGTAAACGGCCTCGAACTTGACCGATGGGTGGTAGGAAAAAACGTCGGCGTGTAAAAGTTCACACTTCAGATTCTTCTTCGCGAGCTTTGGCTTTAACGCTTCGAGGGGAGCCTGTGCAAAATCAATCGCTGTGACGTCAAAGCCGCTTTCGATCAGCGAAATGACTTCGTAACCATTGCCGCAACCGGGCACCACAATTCGGCAAGGTTCGATTTGCCCACTTGCTTGCCAAGCCAACAACGCTGGATGAGTCTCACCACGATCCCATCCGGTCTTGCCAGCTTGGTAACATGCTTCCCAAAAGTCCAAAGTTGATACGGGGTCGGTCATTCGATTCACACTCTAAGAAAATGAAAGAAGTATTTTCACAACAATGTCAAGTTTTGCGATTTGCATGTTTGATTTATTGTTGCCATGGTTTGAACCGGTAGGTGAATGCGCCCAGCAATTTTGTTTGTCGCCGCTATGACATTGCATGCAGATCGACCGATTTTGAAGTGTACCAAGCATTCTCATTTGATCCATTTCAGATTGCTTGGTTTCAGTCTGAACGACGATCCGTTTGCCGACACGTAATTTTTCCAGTGCTTGCAATTCGAATTCGTCTAGCGCGCGGGTCGGGACGTCGCCCGAATTCAGTTGATCCATGCGCGGCAAGTTATCCAGAACGTATGCCACGGGCTTTTCAAACCGCTCCAAGCTCAACAACTGCAATTCGACCAATTCCCATTTTCGATCGTTGAATTCTATACCGGGCGGTGGATAGTGAAATGCATGTTCGACAAAGCCCGCCGTTTTTCGGTCTTCGTTAGTGAAACCGAAAAATTTGGGGTCAAGAAAATCGTGCGAGGCCGCAACGTGAAAAGAAATCGGTACCTGCTCATTATTCACTTCGAACGGAAAGCTACGCCAAGTGTTAATCGGCGTCTTCATTTTTTCTAAATAGTTGGAACGTTGAGCCTCTGACAATTGGATCGTCGCAGGCCAGAATTCTTCTTGATTTTGAAGCGGGATCGATTTGATTGACAATTCAAATTTGTTGACGCTTTCCTTTTTAAGTGATGCGGGCATCATTCGGCTGACACCAAATTGTGGCATCGCAGTAAACTCTTTAACCATATCATCATGAAGATGGTTAAGCTCACGCTGTCGGATCGTTGGTATTCGAATATGGGACTCAACCAAATCAAATCCAAAGCCGAAAAATAGATGATCTCTCGTCCAAGAGAAGTCGATCGCATCCCAATCTGAATCGAGGCCCGGATGCTTTCCCTTTCCAAAAACGGAAAGCATCTCTCCTAACGGCAACGACTCTTCCAGTCCAACAAAACGTGCCGTTTCATACCCCAGCCGATCACCTGTTTTTTGCAGGGGAACGTCAGCCCGCATTTCGTCAATCCAAGCGGCAGTGATTTGAAAAGATCGAACGCTCACGGAAAACGCGATCGACATTACCAAAATGACAAGCGGAAACGCCCAGCGTATTCTGCGGCGTCCCATTGTAGCGAACATCAAGCCACAAATCACAAAACCGCAAATGCTAATCCCATAGATATAGCCGGGAGCCGTAACCATCATTGCAAAAAAAGAAATGCAAAAAATAATCGCGAAACCTCCGCCAAACGAAGTTTTTTGCCACGCAATCCTGATGGTCAAATATGCACACACGGAGGCGAACAGTGTGCCAATAAGTGTTCTGAACAATCCTTGATAACAACTCCAAGCAAACATGACGATCAAAAGAGAAGACCCGATCCCCCACATCCACGTTAGCAATATGCGCTCGCCGGCCGACGGCGGTACACTATCGGGATCGTCATTAATTTGAACGTCATTCTTCAATTCAAAATCGTTTTTTGACATTACTGCTTACGCCATTCTGTGCCACGCGAACAGCTTCTAGTGTAAACGATTAAGTTTGATTCGTCCGCGAAAGCATGTCTGAGTTGTCGTCGAAAAGAATAGTCTAAACGACTATCGTTTTTCCCGAATGTTCAAACAGCGATGAACTCAGATACCGATCACCACGGTCGCAAATCACGGTTACGATCAAACCTGATTCAATTTCCGCAGCAATCTTTTGTGCGGCCAGTGTCGCTCCCGCGGCTGAAACCCCGCAAAACAGCCCGGTCTCTGATGCAAGCCAGCGAACCTGCTCTTCCGCATCGGATTGGCTAATGTCAAGCGTTCGATCCACCCGGTAAGGTTCAAAGAATTTCGGTAGATACTCTTTGGGCCAGCGACGAATTCCCGGGATGCGAGAGCCTTCCGTTGGTTGGCAGCCAACAATGGTGACGTCCGGATTTTGTTCTTTAAGAAATCGACTGACGCCCATGATGGTCCCAGTTGTGCCCATCGCGGACACAAAATGCGTAATCTTTTCGTCGGTGTCATGCCAAATTTCTGGACCGGTTGTCTCGTAATGAGCTTGTGGGTTGTCG
>CAJQQR010000051.1 GCA_905480545.1 uncultured Pirellulaceae bacterium | reverse complement strand
GACCCAAGAATCACCAGTTGATGCGGAGTGGCCTTGGCTGCGTGATGGGATGCGGCGCGCACTTGAAATGACTGAGAATACCGGGATGGCGGTCTTTTATGATCACGGGCCGAGCCTTCATCCACACGACAAAAATGTCGCTGGCCAGCGGCTCGCACTATGGGCGCTCGCCAAAGATTATGGCGATACCGATTTGGTGCACTCTGGTCCGCTGCTGGAGAGTGTTTCGTACGAAAATGGCAACGCGATTCTCTCATTCAATCATGTAGGGGGGGGATTACGGCATGCCGGCGGCGGGAAGGGCCTAAGCTTTTTTGAAGTCGCCGGCGCCGATCGAAAATACGTTCCAGCAGTTGCGATGATTCGCAATAACAAAGTCGTTTGTCATAGTTCCGACGTGCCCAACCCAAAATATGTTCGTTACCTGTTCCGCAAATCAAACCCGAATCCAGAAGTCAGTTTAATCAATGCAGAAGGCTTGCCGGCGTCGTCGTTCATGACTGACGAATTCAAACCACCGCGTGAACCGATGGCTGCCGCATTGGGAACAAAGGAGTTAACTCCTGAACGGAAAGCTGAATTGGCCAAGAGACGAGCCGAACGTCGGGCGGGAAAAATGAATGGACAGGCAGGTGGTAAGGGTTTGAATAATCCTGATTTGTCTCAGCGAAAACTCGCCGATGGTCTGGCCCCTGAAATTGTCGACTTGTCAGCTGATGACGTTTCATACGCCAAGGAAAAAAATCTACCTTACTTAGCTCGGCCATTTTTGAGCACGTCCCCTGAGGATCTTGGTGATGGAATCGAGGTTGCAACGCTTGGCGAATACGGTGGTGAAAGGAAGGCAATCGTTGATTTTGCCTCAGAAATCGCGGGCGATAAGCACGGTGATATTGACAGTTTTTTGATCTACAACGATGGACGGTTGGTCTTCGAATCGTATTACCGACGTGGCCGCCGCAATTATCCACATTACCAGATGTCGATAACAAAATCATATACCGCCATGGCGATCGGTCGCGCCATTCAGCTGGGGTATTTGAAGATGTCAGATCTCGATAAACCCGTTGTTGGTTTTTTAAAGGATATTAATCAGGGGAGACTTGCTCCCGGAGCAAAGACAATCACCCTTCACGAAGCGTTAAACATGCACTCGGGTATACGCGTTTCCAAGGAGAAGATTAACGAGTTAAGAAAGCGGTCTCAGAATCTAAGAGGACAGGGCCAGATTGAGGCGTATCTTCAACATACGGCTCCGATTACGCCTGAATCAAAAAGGTACAAATACCAGGGTTCGGATCCGGCGATGGTGATGCAAGTACTCGAAGCAGTCGTTCCCGGTTCGGCCCGTGAATTCATCGAAAAGGAGTTGCTGGGAAAGATGGGAATCAAACAATTTGGATGGCAGGATGACGTTAGTGGTCTTCCTAAATCAGCGGCGGGAAGCAGCATGCGGTCACGTGATATGGTGAAGTGGGGAATGCTCATCCAAAACGAAGGGCAGTGGAATGGTCAGCGTTTGGTGCCGGCTGCCTTCGTTACGCGGGCGACAAGTAGGCTTTACACCAACCCGCAAGGTACGTCGTACGGTTACTTTTGGTGGCGGCATGATATGAAAGTAGGTGACAAAACCTACGGCTGCAAATCGGGCCGTGGCGCCGGTGGGCAATTTATTTTTATGATTGACGAGCTGGATATGGTGATTGTTGTTACCTCCCACAGCAAGGGAATGGGGAGCATGCTGAAATCCGTTTCTAAGAAAGTGCTTCCAGCGTTTGTCAATTAAGTTTGAACTTACTCGCGATAGTTTGATTGCGGTTAGTGTCGCGAGGGGATCTTAACGATTTTTTGGCAACTCTTGGTGAGTTCGTTGAAAGCCGCATCTTCACGTTTTTGACCGTGGCGGCCGGTGTTTTCTTGCGTTGTTGCAAGCAGCTGGAAAACGCGTTTTGGTCGGCAAGCTGCTGCGTACTTCAGAATCAAACCCCAATCATTGAGTGTAACAGCATTTTCATGGTTCGAGGGTCCATTAAATTCGACAGCTCGGTTGGGGGAATTGAAATGCTGAAACAGGAGGTTGCACCCACCACGCTTTTCACAAGCAGTGAATGAAAGTCTGGCCACCGCGTAATCCTTTCTTCCATTTCCCTAAACAATCAGAGATGAAAATGGTCGACCAAGAACATCAAACATTTCGGGGTTGAGGGAACGCTGGGCCAACGGGAAGATCTGGGCTGAAAATCGGTTCCTGGTCCCCGTGGTTCATGGCAATATAAAAAATGCAGGCATTGTGTGTGCCGTCGAGTTGAATGGATGTCTTACTTCTGTTCCCGAATTGTGACTTTTAAATCTGCTTTAATTCTCAATGGTGTTCGAATCGGAACTTGCTTGGTCAAGAATCTCTTTTCGCAAGTAGGAAAGCAAACGGATGTAAACCATCAATAATCCCACGGCGACGGCAATCAGCACGACACCAATGATTAGCAGCATTTCGATAGCGTTGACTGGGATCATCCCATTCAACATGGCGTAGGAAAACCCCTGAATGATAAAACTGGTGATCAGTAAAATAACGGCCTTTTTTGCGAGATCATCTCGGTTTAAATATACGGCAAGGCTCCTCAGGAAAAGGATAAAGAAAACACTAGCAAATGCAGTCAATTGCGGCCAGTTTGCGATCATCCAAACCGGTAACTGAAAGACAGTCAACGGAGAAGTCAGTAAAAGAATGTTGATCAGGAATCCGGGGATTTCAAACGCGATTGTGATGCCGATTAGGATTTTTGCCTCGGTGTTTTCCGGTACCCAAAGGCACAGTATCTTTCCTGCCATTGAGATGACCACGACGGCTAGGGCAATTTTGGGCAAATGTGACAAAAGGAATGCGGCGGACGCAGGGTTTACTCTTGGAAGGCCCAGGATTGCAATCACCAACAGTGCCATGACGGCGATACCAATCAAAACGAATTGCAACCCGAGGGCAACGCGGGTCAGAGAGGCTTGCTTAGCAGACATTTCTATTCAATCTGTTGATGTTGACCATATTGCTTTTTGTTCGAACAGATGGTGAGCTTAGCATAAAAATGCCTCTTCGACACAAATGATTGGGACCGTCAACTTGTCTCTCAGTTTTTGACGAGCAAAAATTAGTTGTGTCCTTGTCTAACGCAGGCGAATTGGATGCCTAGTCCAACGGAATCGGGGCTTGGCTTGGTGATAAATTGAACTAGCATTGCCCGCCTCATGCGAGTTCACGATCGAACGAATGGACATGAAAATCGGCATCTTCACCCGGGTTGAACGCGTTCCGATTCGCGGATGATTCGCTCCAGGTCGTTGACGTTTGTTTACAGTTATCTTTTGCTCATTGGTGTCTTACGACTACCATGTTTTAGGTAAACCTTATTGGATTCAGCTCGAGTCTGAGGTGCTTTTTTGATTTGATGTATTCTATCCCGGGCCATTTTATATTGGGTTAAATGGTCAACGATCGGCTTCGGGTAGTCGACGCCAATTTTGCATCCATAAAACGTCTGCTCCATTGCATTCATCTGATGCGGTTCGGCCAAATGCTTATCGGGAATATCCGCAAGTTCGGGTACGTATTTTCGGATGAATATTCCCTGCGGGTCTTGATCGGCGACCTGCTTGATTGGGGAATAGATTCGCACGGTGTTAATCCCGGTAACACCTGATTGCATTTGAATCTGGCTGTAGTGGATTCCGGGTTCATAGTCGAGGAAAAGTCGTGCCAAATAAGTTGCCGGTTTTCGCCAGTGTAACCAAAGATGATACGAAGCAAACGAAACCAACATGGCTCGCATTCGGAAATTGATCCAACCCGTTTGATGTAGTGCCCGCATGCACGCATCGACCAGCGGATAGCCTGTTTGACCCTGGCACCAAGCGTCAAAGTATTCGTCGTTGAATTGATCCTCTCGAAGTCCGTCGTAGGCGCGATTCATGTTTTGAAATTCGATTGAAGGCTCGTCCTCCATTTTTTGCATGAAATGACAATGCCAGCTTAAACGCGATTTGAATGAAGACAGTGATTGCAGCCAAGTTGAGTCCAGTGGCGTGCCCTGCTTTTTCAATTCCTTGATTTCTTTGATACGACTGTTTGTGCGATGGTGAATGGTCCGCATGGAGATATTTCCGTAAGCAATGTACGAGCTCAATCTGCTACAAGAGACATCGGCGGTAACTGGGCTTGACATTTCACCGCGGTAATTTGCCCCACGGGAATTTAGGAACGAATCAAGATACTCGATTGCCTTGGATTCACCGCCGGTTTGGATATTTGTCCGTTTGAATGAGTTGACCTTAAACTGATCGGCGTTGCGAATGTTTCCTCTATCGCAATCTGCTATGGATTCCGGCGATTCGATTCTCGAGGGGGGGTCAGTAAGCGGTTGGGTCATGCGTTGATTCCACTTTGCGGCCCATCCATTGCGATCGGTTAAGCGCCGGACAACGCCGAATTGCGGTAGCTCGACGATCGGAATGTGCTTGGCCTTTGCCCAAGCTCGCACACGTTGGTCGCGTTGATAGCTGATGTTGTTGAACGTCTCTTCATGAGCCCAGATTTTGGCGATATCAAATTTGTCATGGATCCCTTCTAAAACGTCCGGCATTTGCCCGGCTCGAATGAACAAATCGCTGCCAAGTCGTCGGAGATTGCTGCGCAGTTCAGCGATCGACTGGTTCACAAAATCTAAATGCGCGGCATCTGAGTCATCGGCCTCAATCAATTCCGGCTCGTAAACGTAAAGTGCGATACAGGGGCCCGAGGTTGCCGCACATGTTAGCGGCAAGTGATCGCTAACTCGCAGATCTCGTTTGTACCAAATCAGTTGAATCGCCATAAATTTGCTATTTTCGGTATTGAGTTACTCGAAAACTTCATCGCTGAATCCTGCGTGAAGTGTGTGCGAGTCAACCGGCTTGTTGGCCCAGGAATTCACTCTTGCCAATAAGTTCTGATGCGGTTTGTTGAACGTTGCGGGACCGAAAGCGAAAAGTCGGCTCGAGGCGTTGAAGTCAACGGCTTTATGTAAAGTGTAGCGGAGGGAAAATCTTTCGTGAAATCGAGTTTTCTTCCCGCTCTCATTGCAAATTGAGCCAATTCGAGACGCGATGTGTAAAAGTCGGATAGGGTGCCGCGTTTGACATTAATGGGAGTTTGGGTCCCCTAACGGGTTCGGCTTTTTCAAAATTGCTTAGAAAAAGTTGGGTCAAAAAAATGCAAGGAAGAAAACGAACGTTGACGCAGTTCAACCGGGGACTATAGTACGAAGCTGTGAGATCAACCGGCTGCCGATCATTTATCCGCCAACTCCTTCGTTGATCCTTGCAAGCGTCCCAGAGTGACGTTTGTCACGCTGCCTCGACCAATACTCTGTCGGCGGCGTTCTTCTGCGCACGTGTATGAGACTTAAATGCTGAATTTTTTTCGTAGCCAATCTGGCTCAATTAAGAACGATGTTCTTTCTGGTTTGACAGTTGCTTTGGCCTTGGTTCCTGAAGCAATTGCGTTTGCGTTTGTTGCAGGCGTGAATCCGGTTATTGGGCTTTACTCCGCTTTTTTCATAGGATTGATTTCGGCGATTTGTGGTGGGCGTCCAGGTATGATCTCGGGAGCAACGGGTGCAATGGCAGTTGTTGTCGTGGCGTTGGTTGCACAGCATGGCGTTGAATACCTTTTTCCAACCGTAATCCTGTGCGGCCTGATTCAAGTGGTTGTTGGGATTTGTCGGCTCGGGAAATTTATCCGCATGGTCCCTCAGCCAGTGATGCTAGGTTTCGTCAATGGCTTGGCGATCGTAATCCTGCTTGCGCAATTCGATAGTTTCAAAACACTCTCACCTGAGGGCGCCCTGGTTTATTTGGGCGGCACAAGAATGTTTTTGATGCTTGCGTTGATTGGTTTAACCATGGCAATCATTTGGCTGCTGCCGAAATTTAGCCGAGCGGTGCCTGCGTCCTTGGCTGCGATCCTATCGGTCACACTTATTGCTCTTTCGATCAATTACTATTCTGCGGAACCTGGTGGGACGAGAGCTTTGGCAACGGTCGGCGATATGCTTCACACCAAATCGGTTGCGGCGGCAAATGGGCATGGGCATGGTGGAGCTGCTCATGGCAAAGAAGGTAACGGAAATTCAGCGACGACAGGAACGACGGAGTCTGAATCAAATCCAATGGTTGCCACTGCGATCGCCGGAAATGCAACGCAGCAAACGGTGGACAGCGAAAAGACCATTGTGGAACCAACCGAAGGTGAAACGGCCCAAGCGACGGACCAAGCGACGGCGTCCAGCGGGATGAGTGGTGAGTTGCCGGTTCTTTTCTTTTTTCAATATTCAATGATTCCGTTTACCCTAGATTCACTTTGGATCATCTTGCCCTATGCTTTGACGCTGTGTGGCGTTGGTTTGATTGAGTCGCTAATGACTTTGACCTTGATTGACGAAATCACCGAGACGCGTGGCAGTGGAAATCGAGAATGCGTAGGGCAGGGGACAGCTAACATCGTTTGCGGATTATTCGGCGGAATGGGAGGTTGTGCGATGATCGGACAGTCTTTGATTAATGTGAATTCAGGTGGACGTGGGCGACTTTCCGGGATCACTGCCGCGGTTTGTTTATTGTTATTCGTTTTGTTTTTGGCGCCATTGATTGAGCAGATCCCGATGGCCGCCTTAACTGGCGTGATGTTCATGGTCGTGATTGGCACGTTCGAATGGACCTCGTTGAAGATGTTCCGACGGATGCCGAAAAGCGATATGTTTGTGATGGTTTTAGTTGCTGCCTACACGGTGTTAATGCATGACCTAGCATCCGCGGTGATTTTGGGCGTGGTTGTTTCTGCGTTGGTATTTTCGTGGCAGCATGCGACGCATATCGGCGCGGACAGTAAGTACGATGAGCATGGGAGCAAGATATACCAAGTCCATGGTCCTCTCTTCTTTGCGTCGGCATTCTCGTTCAAAGAAATCTTTGACATTGACGGCGACCCAGATGACGTTGTGATCGACTTTTATTATTCTCGGGTTTACGATCAATCCGGTTTGGAGGCCATCAACACGCTATCCGAGAAGTACAAGAGCGTCGGAAAACGCCTTCATGTGACGCATCTGAATCCCAAATGCCGCGAACTGTTCGTTGATGCCGGCGATTTGATTGAGGTCAATATGTCGGATTCGCCACAGTTTCACGTCGAGTCCGATCGCCTGGCTTAATCGGAAACAAACGCAAGGGCAAACTTGAGTCACAGTCTTAATCGTTAGTCGTTTGAGCGGCATCCGTTCGGCGAAAGTTCGGCTCGATTGCGAAGCTCTATTGCCGGATGAATGTTTGGTGACGATATTGGAAAAGGTACTTCAGGTTGTTCGCAGCGACCTGAGACAAGGCGAGTGTTCAGTAAGCTAAAGAAAACGCTGGCTTTCGCATTTTCAATTCAGAACTCCTCTTTCAGCATCTAACGGACGGCAACATGCGGAATCTGTTTTTGATGACGGTCGCCATGTTGGTCGTCGCAAGCATCCCCTTGGCGATTTGGTTCCCCAGCTGGCTTTGGGTTTGGATTTTGATTGGGCCATTGATCGCGTTAGGCTTCCGCGACTACTTTCAGACAAAGCATGCGATTCTGCGGAATTTTCCCGTGTTGGGTCATATGCGATATTTGTTGGAATTGATTCGCCCGGAGCTTTATCAGTATTTCGTAGAAAGCGATACAGACGGCGTTCCGTTTGACCGAGACCAGAGATCTCTGGTTTATCAACGATCGAAACGTGAACGCGACACCGTTCCATTTGGCACGAAAGAGAACCTGTATGAGACCGGTTATGAATGGGTGAATCATTCTCTCGCTCCGCTGCATCTCGATGTGGCAGAAATGTTTTGTTTGATTGGCGGCCCACATTGCAAGCAACCGTACCGCTGTAGCCTTTTGAATGTTTCGGCGATGAGTTTCGGTTCACTCAGTAAGAACGCGGTGTTGGCATTGAGTTCTGGTGCGAAAGAAGGCGGGTTTGCACACAATACTGGGGAAGGCGGAATTAGTCCGTATCATCTCGAGGGCGGCGGCGACTTGATTTGGCAAATTGGAACGGGGTATTTTGGCTGTCGGACATCCGAAGGAGGATTCTCGCCAGATCTTTTTGCGAAAAATGCGGCGCAACCCAATGTCAAAATGATTGAAATCAAACTTTCTCAAGGAGCAAAGCCGGGGCATGGCGGGATTTTGCCTGCGTCAAAAGTAACGGCTGAAATCTCAAAGATACGCGGTGTTCCGATGGGTAAAGATGTCCTGTCACCACCTGGTCATCGAGCGTTTTCGACACCGATCGAATTGCTCAATTTTATTCAGCAATTGCGTGAGTTGAGTGGAGGCAAACCGATTGGATTTAAGTTGTGTGTGGGCAAACGCCGTGAGTTTTTGGCGATTTGCAAAGCGATGGTCGAAACCGGAATTGCACCCGATTACATAGCGGTCGATGGAGGCGAAGGGGGAACGGGAGCCGCTCCATTGGAATTCACAAACCATATTGGATCGCCGCTGATACAAGGCTTAATCTTTGTTCAGAATTCGCTGACCGGTTTCGGTCTTCGAGATAGAATCAAGGTTTTGGCAAGCGGGAAGGTTAGCTCTGCGTTTGAAATGCTGAAGCTTTTGGCACTTGGTGCAGATGCATGTTATAGTGCCCGTGCGATGATGTTGGCGATCGGCTGTATTCAGGCGCTAAAGTGCAACAGCAATCATTGTCCTGCCGGGGTGGCTACCCAGGATAAAGGCTTGATGGCCGGATTGGTTCCTGAAGCCAAAGCGATAAGGGTAGCCAGTTATCATCATCAAACGATCGAAAGTCTTTGTGAAATGCTGGGCGCGCTTGGGATCGCTTCGGCGGACGATCTTCGTCCTTGGCATATCATGCATCGTATCTCTCCAACAGAAACGCGGCACTATGGAGAACTCTACGATTTTTTGAAGTGTGGCGAGTTGTTGGGGAATGATATTCCAGATGAATTCCGACGTGCAATGAATGCGGCGACCGCCGATTCGTTTGGGCATGTCGAAATTTCTTAATCCGGAGATGGTTTTTCGGACAGGCGTTCCGGAGATTTAGCGATTCTCCGAACACGGCCGCTACGCCCATCGTGCCATGGAATGGGATCCTGTTGGGGTATCAATGGTGTTTGGGAGTAAATACTGGTTTCCCCGCAATCACCGTTTTTCCGTTTCTGGTACAATTGTGCGGTTAACCGTTAAGGAGCCATTCCATGTTTTATAAGCTAGTTCTCGACACGCCAATCCTCGAAATGGAGGACTCCAGTTGGGTGTTGACGCTTCCGACAATCATTGGTCGAAACCCGGAGCATGGTGTCTTTCTCGATCATCATTCGATCAGTCGCACTCACTGCAAGTTGACCGTAAATGCGCACGAGAGCCTTTTGATCAAAGATCTGGGTTCGACAAACGGAATTTACTTTGACGATAATCGGGTCGATCAACACCAGCTTTTTCCGGGTGAAAAATTTCAGATAGGTGCACTGACTTTTCATATCGAGTACGAATCTGATACCGACCATGGCAAGCCGGCCTACAAACCGAAGTCGTTTGAGTTAACGGAAACTGCTCCCATGGCAACTTTAAAGAAAAGTGACTTACCTGAACCGACCAGAATGACAATGGAAAAAGTTCCAGAAAAAAAATGGTGGGAGTTTTGGAAGTGATCTTGTAAGACGGCCACTTTCTGAAAAATGGCCACCAAGGCCATTTCCAACGCCGTCGTTTTTTTACTCAAAAAACGTTGTTCGCTCAACGATCCCGTTGAGACCCCCCAATCGCGCTGCTAGAGTAAAAACCTGTCGTTTAAACGGAATACCAGTTCACTCGCTCTAATGTTCCATCGCGATCGCTCTTTCATCTTTCAAGTTTTGCAATAAATGATTATGTCGAAAAAGTTTGCCTGTTGCGCTTTTGTTTTTTCAGCCCTTTTTGCATTTGCTCAAGTCGCATTTGCTCAGGATGGTAACGCCGAGAAATCAACGTCGAAGACCTTGCCAATTTTTAAGGACGGCGAAGCTCAGATTGTTGAGGGTTTTAAAGACGCAAAAGACTGGATTCGTGACGAGCTGTGGGTTGAGACTGAATTTGATTCCGACGGTGACAAAAAGAAAGACCGTGTTCATGTTTCGGTTGCACGTCAAAAACAAACGGAGACGGAAGGCTTGAAAGTGCCCGTGATATTGGTGTCGAGCCCATACTTTGCGGGCGTGAGTTCGTCGGCAAGTGAGTATTTTTGGAACCCGCGTCACGAATTAAACTCTGAGCCGCCTGAGAGAACCAATCCACCCACAATTGTCCCTAGAAAAACAAGTCCCGTTATATCGAATTCCCACGAACGAGCTTGGGTTCCATTGGGGTTTGCCGTCGTCCATTCGGAAGCGCCGGGAACCGGCCTATCAACCGGATGTCCAACCATTGGCGATGACCCTGAAGCACTTGCACCCAAGGCCGTCATTGACTGGCTTTGCGGACGCGCTAAGGGGTTCACAAGTGTCGACGGTGATGAAATTGTTGTCGCGGATTGGTCTACAGGAAAAGTTGGGATGACCGGAACGTCTTATAATGGCACGATTCCATTGGCGGCTGCAACGACCGGCGTCGAAGGCTTGGAAGCGATCATTCCAATCGCTCCAAACACGTCTTATTACCATTACTATCGCTCACACGGTTTGGTTCGTCATCCTGGAGGCTACATGGGAGAGGACATCGATGTGCTTTACGACTTCGTTCACAGTGGTAATCCCGATCGTCGTGACTATTGTGACTGCGAGGTGCGGGACAAGGAAATGCTTGGCGGATTTGATCGAAAGAACGGTGACTACAACGATTTTTGGAAAAAACGTGATTACATCCATCGACTGGGACCACTGAAAGCAGCAACGTTGATGGCCCACGCGTTCAATGACTGGAACGTGATGCCAGAGCACAGTGTTCGGATTTACGAAGCAATCAAGGCGAAGGGTGTTCCTTGCCAGGCCTATTTTCATCAAGGAGGTCATGGTGGCGAGCCTCCGAAAAAAATGATGAATCGCTGGTTTACTCGGTACCTGTTTGGGATCGAAAATGGCGTTGAAAAAGATCCACGGTCATGGGTCGTTCGTGAGGGAGACCGGCGTTTGGAGCCGACTGCTTACCCGGAGTACCCGCATCCTGAAGCCAAAATGGTGACCCTCGGATTGTTGAAGGGGGGAAATGCGATCGGCCGATTAACCAATGCCAACACGATGGAGCAGGGCATTGAGAAATTAACGGATGATGTCGAATTGCCCGGTAGTCAACTGGCGGCATTGGCGAAGTCCAAGAATCGATTGCTGTTCACGACTCCGATCCTTGATGAGCCTGTTCACCTTTCTGGAACTGCAGAAATCAAAGTGAAAATTGCAAGTAGTAAACCAGCTGCGAACCTTTCGGTCTGGGTTGTTTCGCTTCCTTGGAAAAAAGGCGGAAAGATTACCGATAACATTATCACTCGGGGATGGGCAGATCTGCAAAATCACAAGTCGTTGACTGAAAGCAAGCCTCTGATTCCGGGTGAATTTTATGAGATGACCTTCGATTTACAGCCGGACGACCAGGTCATTCCGGCGGGGCAACAAATCGGTTTGATGATTTTCTCAAGCGACCGTGACTTTACACTTTGGCCAAAACCTGGAACCGAGCTGAGCGTTGACTTGGACGGTACAAAGCTAATGTTGCCCATTGTTGGCGGAAAAAATCAGCTTGAAGCTTCTGAATCGAGATAGTCGATAACATTGGTCAACCAGCCCACGAAGTAAATCCTGAAACGCGTATTTTGGCAGAGACTTTTCACTCGCGATTTTGCAACCTCGACGAAGTGCTTGCGGAGCAAATCCGCAAGCAATTTGGCACGCCGGTTTACATCTTTGACGAAATCGGCCTGCTGAATCGATTGGAGGAATTTCAATCGGTTTCCACTTCGATTTATGACAACTGTATCATAGCGGTTTCCTACAAAACGAATCCGACTCGAGCCTTGCTGGCCAAGCTTCATCACCGAGGGGCGTACGCCGAGGTCGTGTCGGGTGATGAATTGGAAATCGCTAAATCGTTGGATGTCCCTTTCGAAGAAATAATTTTTAACGGTCCAGCGAAGACTGATCGCGCGTTGCGACTTGCGATTCTTTCTGGCTGTTTCGTCAACTGTGATCATGAGGATGAAATTGATCGCATCGAAAAAATTGCAATCCAAGAGAATGTCATTGCGAAAATTGGCATTCGTCTGTTTTTTCCTTCCGGAGAGAATTGGGAGCGATTCGGTTTTGCAGTTTCGAGCAATGATGCCCCATGTTTAGCCATGCGAGTCGTTCAACGAGTCGCTGAATCCACCCACTTGCAATTGAGTGGGTTGCATACGCACATCGGCACAAATATCCGAACCGTTGAAACCTTTTCGTCGCTGGGTAATTCGATGGCTGACTTTGCGGCGAAAGTCGTCCGGAACTTCGATGTGGAACTGGAATGGATCGATTTGGGAGGGGGATATGCATCGCTTCCGCCTCTTGCAAGTGAAAACCGAGATGCTCTTTATCCCATGCCTTCGATCCAAGAGTATTGCGAGTCAATTTTGAGTCCGATGCTACCTTGGCTGCGAGGTTGTAGAACGCCGCCTAAAGTGTTTTTCGAACCGGGCCGGACGCTTTTTAACCCGTTTGGTGCGATGTTGATGTCAGTGATGGGCCGCCGGCCTGTTGATTCAAACGGTGTTGAGTCGTTGATTCTAGATGCTGGAATTACCAGTATTTCATTTACGCAAAAATACAATTTGCCAGTTCGCGTGTTCAGCGACTTGGGAGAGTCAAGGGATTTCCGTTTGCTTGGCCCAACCTGCATGGAACACGATATACTTAGGCCGGCCGTGAAATTACCAGCGTTGGTTCCGGGCGATTTGCTCATGATCTATTGCATCGGTTGTTATGGAATGTCACTTGCTTCGCCGTTTACGCATTTTCGCCATGGCATGATTGGATGGGGGGAGGGGAGTGACGTTCACTGGCTTCGGAAACCAGATAATGTTACACATTCGAGCCAGCTTGATGTTGTCAATTAAAACCGATTATTACGCCAATCTTCCAAATGGTGCGATTGTTTCATGAAACGATTCATCGGCTACGTTTACCACCGGCTCATTTCAATTGGGCTGGCGACGTATTGGGTTCTGCATAGGTATCGGATTTTTCGAGTCCGTGATTCTGTCGCTCAGGCACGCCACGATGAAATCGTCAAAAAAATTTTCTACGAGGCTGGATACTTTGATTCACCAGATGAAGAATTGAGTCCCGAAAAGCCTGGAACGAAGTATACCAATTTTCTGGCCATTTACCGTGGTGGTTCCGTCGGCGCCATCTCAGTTGTAGAGAGCAATGATCGGTTGCCGGTTCAGGAGTTTTTTAATGTTCAGCTGCCGTCCGACGTAAAAATAAGTGAAGTCGCTGAAATTACTCGTTTTGTGATCGAAAGCAAATTTCGCGTTCCTCCCAATGTTGTTTCGGTGGGGCTCATGAATTCAGCGTTATTGTATTCGCGAAAGAGAAAAACGCGTTGGTGGATTTGGTGTGGTTCGTCTTATCACTTGCTTGGATTGCAATCTTTTTTTTCGAAGAGCATTATTTTGAAACAGCTTCCGCTCGAGCCCCAACACATTGCAAAACGCGTCGGCCGAGAAGCCTATTTCGAAAATTCGCGTTCAATTCGGGTTGTCTTGATCGATTTAGAGTCGATCGATTTGCTTCGAGGAACGCGAGAATTTCTGTGGAAGATCTGGTTGCGAATTTGGTATGTCATTTTTAGACGTAAGCGAATTCTGAAGAAATAATCCGTGTACGTGGTACCGTGTATTCACGCGAATTGTCGTTTTAATCGTTTTAAAGGCTTTTCAAGCAGCGCGGCGATTCGACTCCGCTTGTGGCTGGTAGAGATCCATTGGTGATCGTTGCTGTTTCGCCTTAAACGGTTTTTCCGCAAGAGCTTGGACATCCTGAGTGGTGAGCTCATCAAAAGACGTTGCACCGCCGGCGGTCGTTTTCTCGATCATGACGCACGCATCTTCTTTCAGAATTCGCGGAATATAAAACCAGCTCCGAGAAAGTGCCATTTCGTCGACCTCCGAACCAATTAAAAGCAAGTCGACGTTACTCAAAAGATTGGCCGAACGTGAAAGTGATGAATACGGATCACCGGGCGTAAGCTTGACTTTTGCGCCTGTTTTTTTCAACTCGACATGCGCCAGTTTTAAACCGACTTTTGCAGTTCCTTCGGCGCCCGCTTCGAACATATCAATACCGGTGTATTGAACCGGTTGCTCGCAGAATCGATGCGAGATTTCGATCAAGCGGCAAGTGCGCTCAAGCGAAGAGATGCCAATTTCTAAAATGCTATTAATTTCCAGCTGGGCGGCCAAGCGATAGATCGCCCGGTCGGATGCTGGCTTTGACAAATAGCAATAATAGAGTTGCTTTAGGAAACCTGTTTTCTTCATCATGCCGCCGAATTTTATTCGGTAAAAAAGTGAGGGTGTTTTTTCACAACAAACCACTCAAATTCATCGGCGTCAGGCTCGGAGAAATTCATGTTATTTGCGTTGAGTTCTTTGCTGCGGAAAATAACCACCGCATGCTGGCATTTATGGGGAAATACCGGTTGCCTAAATTCAACATGTTGCCCAAACGCAGCATAGTGAAGCAGTCCGTTTTTTACTGCGAGTATCTTGGGCAGCGGAAATGCTAGCAACTCCTTGTGGTCCCTTAGGCATGGCCTATAGTTCAAATGACCCCGTGCAACCTGCCTTGAAAAAGGCTGACTGCAACTGACTTTGGCTTTGAATAAACAGCTTTTGTTTGACCCACAAACACTGTTTCAAAACACGAGGCCAAGGGCAGGATATTCGTTTTGGCGATGCAAATCGCTTGAATGGAACGCGTGAGGACACGCGTTGATATGAGATGGATGTCCAAGAGCTGTTAGACCACAGAACTCCGAACAAAGGGCCAGCAATGTCGCCGCATTCTGCTGCCAGTGAAAGTACGCGCAATCGCATCTGCGAAAGCCTTGAAGAACGCCTTGCGCTAACTGCCCAAGCGATCGTTGATTATTCCGATCTTCCAGAATTGGTTCACTTTGTGGATCCGATTTCGACCGAGCAGTTTGCATCGTCGACGATCGCGTCGACCAGTGTATCGTCTGACATGGAGTACATTCGCAGTAGCTATTCGCTTACTGGAGCAGGGCAAACCGTTGCAGTGATCGACAGTGGGATTGCTTGGGACCACTATGCACTTGGAGGTGGGCTGGGCGAAGATTTTCGAGTGGTTGGCGGATGGGACTTTGCCGAGAACGATGCAGATCCGTTCGACGATGGGCCAGCAGGTTTTCATGGGACGCATGTCGCCGGAATCATCGGGAGCACCGATTCGCAATATGAGGGTATTGCGTCGGGCGCTGACCTTGTTGGGTTGCGAGTCTTTGATGACAAGGGAGCGGGCAAACTCGAATGGGTCGAGCAGGCGCTTCAATGGGTGCACGATCATCGCAACGACTTTGAGAATCCGATCACGACGGTAAACCTTTCCTTGGGCGTAAATTGGAATTCAAACAGTGTTCCGAATTGGGCGACCTTGGAAGACGAGTTTTCGCAGTTGAAAAAAGATGGCATCTTCATTTCTGTTGCGGCTGGAAATTCATTTCAATCCTACCTAGTTGAGGGGGTCAGTTACCCGGCCGCCAGTTCTCATGTTGTTCCGGTCGCCAGTCACGCCAGCGACGGCAGTCTGAGCGACTTTAGCCAGCGAAATCAAAATGTGCTGGTTGCACCGGGCGAACAAATTCAAAGTACCGTTCCGTCGCATATCTTTGGTCAAACTGGTGCAAGCAGTCGCTTTATGGCGGCGTCGGGCACAAGTATGGCCGCCCCTTACGTGGCTGGTGCAAGCGTCTTGTTGCGTGAAGCATTCCAAGCTGCTGGTGAAACCAACATTGATCAGGACTTTCTCTATGATCACTTCATGCGAACTGCCGATGAGATTTACGATTCGGTGACCAACGCCTGGTATAGCCGACTTAATCTTACCGAGGCGATCGATGCAGCGCTGAAGGACGTTCATGCCGATTCCGCGAACGCAGCAACGGACTTGGGGAATATTTCAAATCTTAAAACGATTGACGGGCTGCTCGTGAGTGCGGGTGATCTCGATTTTGTAAAGTTTAACGCCGATGAATCAGGGCGTGTTACGCTGACGTTGAATGAATCGAATGATCTTAATGCGTTGGTGAAAGTGCTGGGTGAAAATGTCAGCGTGTCCGGAAGTAAGCTCTCGTTTGATGTGACCGCCGGCCAGCAGTATACGCTCCGGCTTTCGGCCAATAGCGGAAAAGGAAGTTATGATCTGCAAGTGGATTTTGAGTCGGCGGCGCCGATCAGCGGCGAATTCGGACTCATTCGGTCAAATTTCGTCGACAATCTTCGAGTCACTAATGAATCTTTTTATCGCATGACTGCGGCGCGAAATGGAATTCTTTCGGTTGAGGCAATCTATCATGCCGGAGGTGGTAACGTTGCCTTTGAAATATACGACGATTCAGGACAGTTGATGGGTACGAGTTCTTCCACCGATTCCGGATCCCGTGCCGACATAAATGTGTCCAAAGGCGATTCATTTATTGTCAAGTTCCTCGGCGAAAATGATAAGGTCGACATACGGTTGACGAACCTGGTTCGATTCGCGGGCAAGCGATTGATCGTTGGCGGCACTGGACAGGCAGACCATTACACATACGAAGCGGGTAGCATGCACCGGCTGAACATAAATGGAGCTTCGTATGAATTTTCAAATAACCAGATTTCGAAAATTCGTTTTCATGGTGGTTCAGGAAGTGACACTCTGGATTTGGTTGGAAGCACGAAATCGGAAACTTTGACCGGAGGAAACGGGAGGGCGGTCATGTTTGGCGACCAGATCGATTTTATTGGTAAAGGATTTGAAAGCATTGCGATTGATGGCAACGGTGGTCGCGATCTCGCCGTGCTTTACGATTCCGTTGGTGCAGATCAATTTATTGGCCAGGAGACCGTTTCAAGATTAATTGGCGGAGGATACTCCTTGGCCGCAAATGACTTCGATCGTGTCACGGTAGTTGCCGAGAATGGCGGAAATGATACCGCAACTCTGCATGGAACTGCAGGCGATGACTTCCTGCATATCCACGAATACGGCACCTCGTTAGGCGGTGACGGCTATCAGAACTATGTGATTGGATTTGAGACCGTCGATGCCTTTGCGAAAAACGGAAACGATAATGTCGTAGCCCGCGGTACAAATGCAGCAGAAGTTCTTTCGTATCAGCACGGGAGAATGGTTTTCGAAAACATGCAGGGCGAAAATCGTTTTGCAGGATTTGAGGATGTTGTCGTCCACTCTGGTGGCGGTTCGGACACCGCAATATTGATTGAACTGGGATCGTCCGACTCACTTATATCGGTCGGGGACTCCGTGATTGGCGAAATCTACGGAACCGATATCGAGATCAATGGTTTCAAACATGTCGACTGGTCGGCCGCGGTTGGGTAACTGCCAAACGTTGCCTTGGCAGCCGTGGAAGAAGTCTATGATTTCTATGGCGATGTTTAAGCGAGACGCCTTGGTTACAAAAAATCCTGCCTCGTAATTCGCAGGAATCGCCGGGCTTTACATGCAAAAGGGCAGCTCAATGGCTGCCCTTTCTCTGTTTGTACCGCATCTAATTTAAACGGTAATTTGAGGAGCCGAGTGCAGTATCAAGTAGGAGCGTGCTATTTGACTCGAGCCAACTTCATGATCCGTCCAGAAACATTCCAGTCTTGGACATACAGGTTCCCGTCGTTATCCCAATAGGATCCATGGGTTCCATTGAATACGCCTTCGATCCATTTGTCTTGGGGGACGTTGAAACTGCCGCGTGTTTTCGGATCAGGGTTGTGCCCCAAAACAGCCATGATCGTATTTGATTTGTCCAAGATGACGACTCGGCCATGAAGATCAGGTACCGAAACAAAGTCACCTTGAATTGCCACTGAAGTTGGCATGCCCAATCCGGTGATCACTTCTCCGATGAATTTTCCTCCGAGATCGTAATGCACCAAGCGGCCTTTCGGTTGGTGATTTCTATCGCAAATGAGCAATCGTGGCGGATCGTATCTGGTATCAAGTGTCATCCCATGTGCGGTGTTAAATTGCTTCAGGCCGTTGCCCTTATCACCAAAATGCGAAATGTACTTTCCTGACTTGTCATATTTGAAAATGTGGTTACTGGCGTATCCATTAGAAAGAAAGATATCGCCGTTGGGCGAAACGGTAATCGCAGTCGGATTGAATCGGATTTTTCCTGCTAGGCCCGACTCTTCCGGAACGCCTAGCTTTAGAACGATTTCACCCGTCTTTGCATTGAATTTGATGCCCTCTGCATTTGCGTTTCGAGCGGCATAGATAAACTCTGTTCCGTTTTCGTCACGAATTTCGATATCGTGCATGTTTGAGTACTTTTCACCGACATGAGATTTGATCAGTTTCCCATCGGATGTGAAAACGAAAAGCCCTTGGTTTGCGCTGGTGTAAACGTTGCCTTCTTTGTCTACCACTACACCGCCGTGCGTTGGTCCGATCGCGGACTTGCCATCAGGCCGAAGCCCCCAACCTGGAACGGTATCAAATGTCATCATCCCGCATCCCATACGGACGGGTTCCCTTTTTGATACGGGGGAATCTTGTGCTGGAATTGAGGTGCCCGCAATGCAAAGCAGTGCCATTACCAGTAGGAACTTGATTTTCATTTTATCTTTCTTTGGAATGAATCTTGGAGAGTGATATTTCTGAAATGAAGGACAGCGGATCACAGTTTAACATCGACACGAAACAAAAAACATCATCGACCCTCAATCTTCAATTAAATCCCAGGCCGTCATGTTTTCATCGAGATGAGAACTGGATGTTGTCCCGGGAATGGCGATGATGTTTGGTGAACGCTTCAACAGCCACGCGATTGATTCTCGGGGCGGCAGTATCGCGCCTCGTTTGAATGGATCTGCACCGAGCGGTCCCCACGGCAAATAGGCGATCCCTTTCAGATTAGTAAATTCAACGAGATTTTCATCCTCGCGTTCATTTTGGTTAAACCGATTTTGAACACTGGCAATTTTCGTGATTTCAAGGGCGGTCTCCAGTTGTTGACGTGTGACGTTGGAAAGCCCAATCATTTCGATCTTCCCGGCGGATCTCGCGTTTTCCAAAGCGCCGATCAAGTCTTCCAGCGGAACATTTGGGTCGACGCGATGCAGTTGGAAAAGGTCAATACAATCGGTTTTAAGGTTCGAAAGTGCGATGTCGATTTGTTTCGTAAGCGTTTCCGGAGATGCATCCACGACAGCTTTACCGGGAGCCGGTTTGTCAACGCCACCCTTTGTCGCGATGATCAATTCATCGGAGTAGGGTGACAGTGCGTCAGCGATGATCTTGTCCGACCACTGCGGACCGTATGCAAATGCAGAATCAAAGAACTGGACGCCGGACTCAACTGCGTGCTGCAATAACCGCTTCCCCGCTTCCCAATCGTGGTACGGG
>CAJQQR010000050.1 GCA_905480545.1 uncultured Pirellulaceae bacterium | reverse complement strand
GTTCCCAAGTCGCACCCACAAATCATTGCAACGGTTGCCAAAATTAAGAATGGAATTCGCACTAAAACACTGACTCAAAAAGAGTTAAAAACAGAAGGCTATTTCACGCATCTCTATTCTGATTGGTTCGTTTTCAAAATGTCAAGACAAACGAACGGTTCGTTGATGAATTCGCGATCAAACAATTGAGGCAGGTTATCAAGAAAGCGATAATCAGATTCACTCGATTGTTCCACATCTGCTGAATATTCCGATGAATCTAGCTTCGGCACGATCTTTGGTTGCGTTGATTTACGTCTCTTTTTTTCTGTTTGCCACTACACACAGCGATTCGATTCTTGACTCGCAATTTCCTCGCGGTCAGTTCAAGCCTCCGAAGAAACCTTATTCTGCTGAAGAAACTGCCAAGTCGATGGCTGTTTCTGATGGCTTTGTTGTCGAAGTCGTCGCTGCCGCGCAGGACATCGCTAATTCAGTTGCAATGACTGCGGATAAACAAGGACGATTTTGGGAGACCGAAAGTTTCGAATACCCGTGACGCTCTGCCGGAAAAGGACGCGATCGTATCAAGGTCTTGGAAGATCCAGGCGGAGATCGAATCCACGCTAGTGTGATTGATGGCCGTGCTCGAAATACTGATTTGGATTGCCGGAAAAGAAATCGGCGTTGCGGCTTTCGGTCTCCTATTTCAAAACCTTAAAATAAGTTGTCAACTGGACGCTGGTCGTCAAGGTGAACGGAAAGAAGCTTCAAAAAATGGCGGCGCATCGACCACGGCCAATTGCTGGGCCAATTTCGAATTTGACATGTCTGCTATCGCAGACAAGAATCCAAAACTCGATTTGAAATGCCATGCCACTGGCTGGTACTATGAGTTCGCTTACTTTCATAAAGCCGAAATCATATCCAAATAAAGTACATCGTATTTTCGGTGTACCCCAAGCAGCGAACTGCCTGTTTTATGCAGTGTTGTTTCGCCTCTGCTTGGATCACCACGAAAAAAACAATCAAGAAGTCGTTTCTATTACGAGTGAAATCAATGATCATCAGAAACCAACGCATCGTGTTTTTTCTTTTGAACCTTTGCCTTTTTTTCTTTCTCGGGACTTCTGAAGTCTTTTCGCAAGCCCGATTGGTGGAAGGTGAAAAAGTTCGTGTTTTCGCTGTGGGCAGTTGGCGGGATGGCACCGTCGTTGAAGTCAAAGGAAAAAAAGCGTTGGTTTCGTATGTTTTCGTTTCTGAGACGCAGAAGGTTTTCGATCGTGCTAACGTTCGAAAATTGTGCGAAACCGAAGGCATCGATTACGCACGGTCTTGGTCCACAGCAGATGGTAATTACCGCGTGATCGCTTCGTTGAAAGACGTGAAGAATGAAAAGGCTGTGCTCGTGAAGGAAGATCTTTCGGTGGTCAGCGTTCCCTTGGATTCGCTTAGCACAAAAGACAGAGCCTACGCAAAAAAAATGATCAAGACCCGTACCGCCGCGGTGGAGTCTGGCAAAACACCGGCCACGACCCCGGATTTGCCCCCCATACAAGAATTTGGAATTGACAGTACTTTCGGACAATCGCTGTTTAACAAGTCGCAGGCGGTGATTCGACCGTTCGGTGCGATTCCGCCTTATTTAAAGTTTTCGCAAAGCGGATTGGGCTTCAACTTTCTCCGGGAACTTCAAGAGTTGGTTTCAGTGATACCTGTTGGTGGCCCGCAAGAATTGGTTCTGGTGGGTGCACATGAAGACAGCATTTTTAGCAGGAACGAAAATTTTCAGAGCCAGCTTTATTGGATATCGATGAAAGAGAGCAAGGTGCTGAGTAAAGTTGCGATCACGTCGAAGGATTTTCCACTTGACTATAACCCGGTCACAAAGACGCTTCTGACTCTTCATAAAAAGAAGACGTTTGACAAGAGTGGTATCCCCAGTCACTACACGTTGTGGCGATTGCTTCCAGGAAAAACAGAAGTGACACCATTGATTCGTTGGAGCGTTGAAATCGGCACATTTACCGACGGGCGATTTGCCAAAATCATCAACAGCCAGGTCATTCTTGCAAAAACGAAAAAACACACTTATGTCGCATGGGATCTGAAAGAGCAAAAGGAAATCTATACGATAAAACCTCAGAGCTTTTTTGACGTGCCGGCGATCCTAACCCATGATCGTCGATCGCTTATCGTTTGCGAAGATCAACAACTTACCGTTTTTGATGCAGCAACAGGCGAAATCAAAAACCAGTTTTCATTGAAGGAAAGAGGGTTATCTGGAGCGAACGTTAATGCCGCTGGTACAAAACTAGCCGGGATTAATGCGCGACAAGTTTTCGTCTGGGACCTGGAAAGTGGAAACGCCGAACCGAAGGTTTACAACGCGCCGCATGTTGGTTCGCCATTCACCTCGCGGATCGAATGGGTCGACGATGATTTGATTCTTTGTGAAAGCGGTTTTGCAAGGGTTTTATATCGACTTTCATTGGAGCTCCCTGTTTGGAGCTACAAAATGGATGTGTCTGACAGCTTTCTCAACAACGATCCGCTCAAAAGTTTTACGATCGGCGGAAAACTTGTGTATGTCGCTAAACCAGGCGGGTTAAGGGATAAATCGTTGCATGCCATTGGGATTGTCGATTTACCAGGACCTCAAGTCAAAGAGATCACAAAAAACATCGATCGCAATTCCCTTAACATTTTAGGACCGGGAGTCCGAGTGGGAGTGGCGATCGGAAGTGTCACCGATACCGGACGTGTTGAGGACTGGCTTATCAAAAAGATTGAGGCCAACGAATGGATCTACGATAAGAACGCGGAAATTCAGATGTACGCAAACATGGGAATTGGTGAGACGCAAACCATTCAATACCAGAAAATCGGTGGCGGCCAGCAATTTACGGTTTCTTTTCGCCCGCATTTCTCAACATTAAAAATTAACAAAGGGACGTCTGTGCTCTGGCAAAATGGCACTTCGACCGGTGCTCCTTCGTTTATTCGTGCCGAAAATCCACAAGCTGAAGTTAGCAAATATCAAAATCCAAATCTTGAATTCTTCAACCGGGTTTCATTGCCGAAGCGAATTATTGATCCGAAGTATTCGAGGGGTTTTGGCGTTTCAAAGTTTGGCTTGCGAGGAATCGAAGTCGAGTCCACGTCGCCACCGGGGCGTGAAGACGATCCAGAAGAAGCCGCACGTAAAGCTCAGGAAGACGCACAAAAACGCCTGGAAGAAGAGCAAAATGAGAAGTCGCAGGATGGCGATAAGGAAGCTAAGTAGACGGTGTTGAGACGCTTCAATTTTGATGCAGCCACCGTCGCCAAACGGTGGAATTTAAGTTTTGGGGAATGTGGCTTCCGGTCAACCCAACCTATGGACCACCAACATTAAACCAAAAGCGAACGCTTTACGTTTCGTAACTCATGCCGCCGTGATGCTGCGAACGTGAGATTTTGTCGAGCGCATAAAGCCCGGCCAAAACGAATTCGACGCAGGACGCCCGAACCGCGTCATTTTCCGCCGCGTTCACCTCGAATGCTTTCTCCCAGACGGGAGGCACACGTTGCAATCGTTCGGCATAGGCAGACGATGGCAACATGTCACCCACTTCGATCTTGATCCCTTTGGAAAATAGCTCAGCAATCTCGGCAAGCCCGTGACGATCGACGTACTCCGAGAAGACAACGGAAACCGCTTCAGCGATGACCGCATCCAAAATTTGCTTTTCACTCATTTGATGGCTGCCCATCAGATCAAGCTCTAGTTTCCCAAGACTGGATGTATACAGATGCCCTAGGTCGCTGATTCGTGGCACGGCAGGCGATTCACCAAGCACAATACCTCGCTGCCTCGCGCTTGAAATCATCGTTCGATAATTGGCCAACGAGAACCGAGCACTGACGCCAGATTGTTGATCAATGAATTTTGATTTCCGAGCTTGTACCGTGATTTGCTCGATGATCTCTTTCATGAAGAATGGAACGGAAACCGGGAACTCGCCGCCTAGTTCAACGTTCGCCTCTTGCTCTGTAATCTCAATTCCCATGCTGCGTTCTTTCGGGTAATGAGTCTGAATCAACGAGCCAATTCGATCTTTCAGTTGCGGAATCACTTTGCCGCTACGATTGTAAGTTGATGGATTCGCAGAGAACAAAATCATTACGTCGATTTCAAAGCGAACGGGGTAACCACGAATCTGCACATCTCTCTCTTCCAAAATGTTGAACAGGCCAACTTGGACCAGTTCATCCAATTCAGGAAGTTCGTTCACAGCAAAAATGCCGCGGTGCATTCTGGGGATCAGTCCAAAATGCAACGCTTCTTCGGTCGACATGCTCACCCCACCAGCCAATTTAGCTGGATCGATTTCACCAATGATGTCGGCGAACTTCGTTCCGGGCGCTAAGCGTTCGGCATAGCGGTCATCCCGCTGCCACCATGCGATCGGTACATTTTCGGCTTCGTTTTCGCCGATGAATTTTTTGACGACTGAGCTTAATGGATTGAGCGGATCCTCATGGAATGGTGCTTCCGGAATATCGACGTAAGGAATTTCCGGATCGAGAAACTTGACCAAACCTCGCATCAAGCGACTTTTGGCCTGCCCTTTTTCTCCCAGAAACAACATGTCGTGGCCCGACAGCAAAGCGATGTTAATTTCAGGAATGACGGTGTTTTCAAATCCGACGATTCCCGGGTAGAGCTCGTCTCCGCTGGCAAGCTGCTTCACAAAGTTATCGTAAATTTCCTGCTTGACAGTTTTTGACTGCCACCCAGATTCCAAAAGTTCCTTGAGATTCGCAGGTTGATTTGACATTGGATTCATGCGTGGATTTCAATTTTTGGTATTTCCGCCAAATGGGGCGGGTGCTTCTTTGAGTGACTGAAAGTTTAGAGGTTAAGTTTAGAGGTTGTACGGCAATCGTCCATGCTAAGGCCGAAATTCCCAGCGAGTAACGTTAGAACACCGCAAGACTTCATCAATAATTAACTTCGATTCAACCGTCAGACCGCTTGCCCAATGGGCCGAGCGTTACTGTCACGCCGAAAGTCAGGGCTCTTAAACACCACCCTTCGAAATTCGTGGGTCTATCTACGCTGCCGAGCCATGACAAAGAAAGCGGGTTGTGAACCTGCGGGTCGCTCGCGGCGTTGAACGAGAAATACGTTCCTGGTCTGTCAATCAATAAAAAGGGTCACATTTTTGAAAACGTATTGACCGCCGTTACGTCGGGCTAGTTTCACCAGAAAATTATTTCGGTCACCCGACGACGCTGTGCCGAATTCGATCGAATTGATCGTCGCCGCATTTCTATTCCAGCGGTCGATCGTATCTAATTCTTTTTCATTCTTCAGTGGATCATCTGCGTCGGTCAGGAAGAACAAAACATCTGGTCCGAAATCGACGGCCATTTTGAGGGCCGATAAATGATGAGTTCCACCACTTCCTGAAATTCCCGATACAAAACGTTTGGCGTCTCTCTTGTTGGCCTCGGTTGCGAATAGAAGTTTCGGCTTACCACCACGTGGTGTAAGTGCACGAGGGAAATCGTTGTAAAAAACGATTTGAAACATTTGGTCCGGGCCAAGCGAATTAAGGCTGGATAGCAATTGCGACTTGGCCGCGCGTAGCGGTTTGCCGCCATATTGGTCCATGCTTCCCGATCGATCAAAAACGTACACAAACTTTGTGCCGGTTCCTTGAACGCCAAAGACCTCCGTGGTTACGTCTTTTGAAACACCCTCCTTGATGCCTTTGCTGATTCCATCAAGGAAGGTTTCCGCGCCAAGAATATTGTCACCCAGTTCGGCTCCGATTTTGCCAAAATCATCGTCGCTTGGCAAAAAACCCGGAAGTGATTCATTCAGTTCATTTAGTTTGGGAAGCGCTTGTTCAAGAGCCGATGCGTTTCCGGCATTCGCCTGTTCGGCGCTTTCTTGAATATCTTCTTCGGTAAAATACTCCGTTTTCGTCGGACTGTTTTTCACCAGGATGATTCCTCCCGTCCGCTCTGGTTCGTCACGGACTCCTTTGGGCTCTTCGCGAATGACGAAGGCAAGCAAGACTACAAGGAAAAAGTGGAACAGCGCAGAAAGAATCCACGCCGGTACGCCGCTACCACCGAGCCGTCTACCAAAATCAATATCCTGATTCGAAGTTACCATCGGTTCATTTTAAAACACGCATCGTGATTTGCCGCGGAATATGTTTCGATTCGACGACAGATTTTGATAGGGTGGCATTTACGCGACCGGATCAAGCTCGTGAATTGATTCGCCAAATGGAAGGATTGGCATCGGACGACCAGCGTGATCAGGAAAGGAAAGTTCCGGATTGATCCCAAGATGTTTATAAACACTCGCCCATAAATCGTTGGGTGTAAGTGGACGATCTTTCGGTTCTTCACCCTTGGCGTTTGTCGAACCAATGACTTGACCGGTTCGCATGCCCCCGCCACTGACCAACATGCTCATCGCGCGTGGCCAGTGATCACGACCGGGTTGGGAAATCTTCGTTTGAGATCCAACCTGAGTGCTTAATCGTGGTGTGCGACCGAATTCGCCGGTGACCACCAGCATCACACGCCGATTCAATCCACGCTCGTAAAGATCTTCAATCATCGCCGAGATCACTTGATCGTAGACTGGCAGCCGGACGACCGCATCCTTAAACAGATGGCAGTTCACTGCATGGCTGTCCCAATTGTATGTGCCGTATTTCGGCATGCTGATTCCCGAAACGTACGGATTCTCCATCACGACAGTAACCCAGGGGACTCCAGCCTCCACCAAACGCCTCGCCAGAATTGCTCTTTGTCCCCATTCATGCCGACCAAATCGATTTCTGAGTGATTCCTTTTCCTTAGAAAGATCAAACGCTTCGCGAGCTTTTTGTGACGTGATCATCGTCAAAGCTCGATCGTTGAAAGTATCGATTGATCGCCCGAAATCATTCTTTTCGATTTGGCGACGAACGGTGTCAAATCCTCGCATTAAGTTTGCTCGGTCGCCAACGCGTTCCTCAAACAATCCACTAGCCAGTGACAGATTCTGGACCTTAAACTTATCGGAATTCGGATCGGCTGAGACTCGAAACGGATGTGTTTCGTTCCCAAGGTATGCCGAGCCAAAACTAAATGTATCAACGTTATTAACGCGTCCATTGCCAAGCACAATGTAATTGCAAAGACCGCTAGGGTTCGGCCGACTGTCTAGAAATTTGGATGCGACTGAGCCGACCATCGGTGCATCGTTGACGAAACCGGTTGGCGTTTTTGGTTTGCGTCCGGTAAGAAATCGCTTGTGTCCGCCCCCGTGATCTGCGAATTCGTGGTGGCACGATCGAATCAGATTGTACTTGTCTGCTATCTTAGCATGTTGCGGTAACAATTCGCAGACTTCGATCCCGGCAACATTGGTTCGAATCGGATGAAATTGGCCTCGATACTCAGCCGGTGCGTTCGGCTTGAGATCGTAGGTTTCCATATGCGGGGGGCCACCGGGAAGCCAGACAAATATGACCGCGGGATCGTCAACGCTGTTTTTCGAAAAACGTTCTGAATTTGCTGAGACGGTTTGGGCTTCAAGGAGTTGCGACAATCCCAAGCCGCCTAAAACTCCGCCACCTAGCTGAACAACCGAACGCCGCGAAATGCGGCTGGCAACCGGACCGCTGCACTTATGATTTTGGGGAATTTTCATGTCTTTAGTTTATCAAGATTCGTGCGGTAAAGCCAATTTGGGCATTAGATCCAAGCAGTTTATCATCGACGATGATCCGACATTAGTCGCAAATTAAACTTCAATTGTTGGATTTTCCCTAACTGACGATTCCACATGAAAAAAGTCCTGTGGCTCAAAACCGAACATTTTGGCGATGATGATCGATGGAAATGATTCGCATTTTACGTTGTAATCCCGAACGTTACCGTTAAAGAATCGCCGGGCGGCCTGAATGCGGTCTTCAGTATTGACTAATTCGGTTTGCAACAGCGAAAAGTTCTCATTTGCTTTCAGTTGTGGATAGTTCTCGACAATCATAAACATCCGTTGTAACGCGCCGACCAGCAAGGATTCTTCGACCGCCTGCTCATGAATGGGGCCGGAGTTGGCGCGACATTGATTTCGCAATTGAGTTACGTTTTCAAGAACTTCTTTTTCGTGCTTGGCATAACCCTTTACCGTCGCGACAAGATTGGGAATCAAGTCATAGCGACGCTGTAATTCCGTATCGATGTTACTCCACGCGTTCTGGATGTATCGGCGTAAACCTACCAATTGGTTGTAGTTTACCCATATGAAAATTGCGGGGATCAGCAGGGCTCCAAGGATAGCGGTAGGAATTAGCATTCGGTTTCCGAGGTATTGGTGTTGGTTTGAAGGTTTGAAAGGCGTGAAAAATGGTTTGGGTTGAACCCGAGCTAAATTTTTTGGTTGAGTCGCCGCCTAAAAAAGCTTTGACGTTTTGTTCGATGCTGATTGGTCACATGCGACGACCTAACACATAGCCGTAAAAATTGGCGGAACTGATTAGCCGTTTGGGCGATAGCCCCGGTTGTGCTGTGTTGACGGAACCGGGGCTATCGCCCAAACGGTTGATGGAACTGCGGTTGATTTGTATTCGACTCATTTGAATTCCATTTGATCTTGGGCGGTACCGGCATACTCGATGACGTCATGCAGATCACCATCTGTGTTGATGCATTGCCAATCGCCCTTAGTTGTCCAAACCGGTCGCTCCAAAAATAGGGTATCAAATTGCCGCAAGCCACGAGTGCAATTCGCTTTCAACTGATCGCGAAATTTGTCTCCCGAATGCCCATCTGCCGATACCACAACGTGAACGTGGTTTGACCGTGGATTTGCAATCCATAATTTCCAACCCCGATTTTTACAATTAAATTCGATTTCACCTTTGGCGATATCGCGATGTTCATGGTTCAAGAGAATGATATCGTGTTTGAGGCGTTCGCGGTGCCAGCGTTCCAATCGAGGTTGTGGGGATTGTGAGCCACGCCGTTTTTTTCGCCACCAACGGGCGTCGCCTTGCAGGAATGTTCCGTAGACCGTCCAAGTAATGAAATAGGCGACTGGTTCTTCAGTTGTGTCCATGGAAAGGTCGCGTGAAAAACGTATAGCCCCGGTAGTGTTGTGTTGGCGGAACCGGGGCTATCGCCCAAACGGCTAATGAAACTGTGGTTTATGGAACTGTGATTTATGGAACTGCAACTGGCGTCCAGACGGCTGATAAAATGGGTCTTGAAGAAAATGTGCCATGCCGAAGAAACTTTATTTCCATTCAATATCAACCAACGAATTCACACTACTTCGTTATTTCTAGGTGCGTATCGGTTAATCGATAACGCAGAGTTGTCCCGCTTAAAGTGGCTTTAATCAGGTCATCAGCTGACGCTTGTTTGACATTGACACTAACGGTTTGTTGCAGTTGATTTGAGACTGCGGCATTGTA
>CAJQQR010000049.1 GCA_905480545.1 uncultured Pirellulaceae bacterium | reverse complement strand
AACGGCATAAATTCCATAACAAACAAAACTGAAGATCATCGCAACTCGATAACCAATTTTGTCGATGATTAAGCTGAACAGAATGATGCTGATCGCAAATGGCCAGATTCCGGCACCGAAAAGAGTTTGTGACTGGACCTTGTCCAATCCGAAATATGCCGGCCACATCTCCGGAGTATTGATCATGAACGCTCTTGTGATGAACGCAAACGCCGTTGTGATTAATGCGATAAAGCAGCCCCAAAACATCAGCTGCGATGGTTTTTCGTTTGATTGATTCATAGGTAAGGCTATTCTCCTGAATGGGGGTAGGCGTGCGAGATTTGGGAAGATTGTTCAAAGTGAAATAGCAACTAGTATACCTGACACTCTTCCACAATTAAAAGATGCTAATTGGAAGATCGCCACGGTTTAATTCCGACCGGCTAAACTGGAGTCTTTGTTTACCTGATTGATAAAATCCTGACGAACCAACTTAAGGTGTGCGACCGCGAAGTCATGAAAAAGCAAGAAATGCTAGTCTTTTGGGGCATCATCTGTATCGCGTTTGCCATTCGAATCGCTGCGGCAATCGTTTGGGAGCAGGGTCTCGATGCGGATCAGAAATTCAAATTCGGTGACTCCGCCGGTTATTGGCATTTGGCAAAACAAGTCGCCAATGGCGATTCCTACGATTATAACTCGCCCTACGCCAAGGTATTTCGCACGCCCGGTTATCCCGTTTTTCTAGCGCCGCTGTTCTGGTGTTTCAAGGAACCGCCCGCAATGGCTGCTCGAGTCATCGGCGCGGTGTTGGGTGCGATCTCGGTTGGTCTTGTGTTTCAGTTGGCGCGAAAGTTATTCGATAACCGAGTCGGAATCGGAGCGGGCTTGCTAATCGCATTGTACCCAGGTGCAATCGCCACCAGTGTTCTCGTCCTTGCAGAGGCACTCTTTGTTCCCATCATGCTTATGCAATTGTTGATGACAATGTATGCTCACCGAGCCAGTTCAAGCAGAGGCTTCGCAATGTTCGCTTTAGTTGCAGGGGTATGTTATGGCATGGCGTGCTTGACCCGACCCAGTTGGATCTTGTTCGTGCCGTTTTGTTTCCTGATCGGGGTCGTGTTCAGTCGAGATCGGAACAGGCAGATTGCGTTCACTGCGATCGTGCTCGCCGCAATGGCCGTTACGATGTCGCCATGGTGGATTCGCAATTATCAGGTTGTTGGCCGATTTGTACCCACATCTTTGCAAACCGGTACGAGTCTATACGACGGACTAAATCCAACGGCGACCGGTGCCAGTGATATGCGGTTTGCGCCCATCATGAAAAAAGAGTTTCTCACGGAATGGGCGTCTCAGGAACTTCCTTCGAGGGATTTTGAGTTTGCTTTCAATGAGAAGATGAAAAACGAATCGTTGACTTGGGCTCAGCAGAATCCCGTCAAGTGCATTCATTTGTCACTTGTTAAATTTGGTCGAATGTGGTCACCACTTCCCAATGCTAGTGAGATGGGGAATCAATTCGTGCGATGGGGAATCGCGATTTATTTCACGCCGTTGCTCCTGATTTCAGTTTGGGGTTTGGTGCGATTTGGCAATCATCCGCAAGTCGTTTGGGTTTGTTTGCTGCCAACGGTGTATTTTACCTTGATCCATATGGTTTTTGTTGGGTCGATCCGTTACCGGCATCCCCCCATGTTGACGTTTGCCATTCTAGCAGCTGCCGTGCTAGCGTCTTGGTTTTCGTTCCCCAAAGCAATCAAGCGAAATTGAGAAACGCAAGCTCTGTCAGCTTGAGTGGATTCCTGCAGAAGTCGAAGCAAATCCTGTTTCGCTAGCAATACTGTCGTTGGTGAAAAGTCCGACAAAAAGTAAACTTTAACTACAGATCTGCGTACACGGATCGTCGCATCTAAAAAACAGAGTGGGAATGGAAGCCCAAAACGGAAATACGAATACGGTTACGACAAGTACCGGTGAACAAGAGTTCGGCAGTTATCGCACGATACCGGCGTTAAGTAGCTGGGTGCGCGGCTTCATTGCATTTCGCAGTTTCGTGACTTTCCTGCTGATCGTTGCCCTATTCGTTTTCGTTTGCATTCTTTTGTTAAAAGATAATCTGAACGAACAAATTCGCTCGATCGTTGAAAATAAGTTGGTCGAGGCAGTCGCTGGCACAGATGTTCGCATCACACTTGAAGGAGCTGAATTTCGTCGTGGGAAAGGGATTCGTCTGACCGGGTTGAAATTGTCTGAAGGCATCAAGCCATTGCTTTCGACCGAATTGATAGACATTCGAACCCGCGCCGAAATTTGGGACTTGATCAGCGGGAGAGTTGGAATTGATTCAGTTCAGATTACCGGATCGAAATTGTATGCTCGGCAGAATCAAGATCAAACGTTCAACATCACCCAGATCTTGAACGAGATCAAGTTGCCCAAGTCCAAACAAGAGGCTCCACTTCCGAGAATCAGTCTCACGAATTCGAGCATTCAATGTCAATTGAGTGGATCAATAAATACGATCGACGTAAACTTGCCCGCGGCCGATATTCAATTCGAGGATCAGACAAAAACGTTTAACGTGCGAGCGAAATTGATAAGCAGTTTTTTTCATGCAATCAATTTTAATGGCGAATATTCGATGGTTTCGAAGAATTGGCAGGCGCGGGGCAATGCAACTCGTTTGTCGATAACGCCGGAAATCTACGACCATCTGCCTAAAAAACTGAGGGACGAGTCGCTGGCGTTTCGAGCTTTGAAAGCGAGGCTTGATTTTGATTTTGATCTTTCGGGGAACTCTTCAATACTGGCATTACCAAGCTTTATGGTTAAAGGGGCGGTCAGCGAGGGAAGCGTTCGGGATCAGCGATTGCCATTTCCGATTCACGGTGTGACCGCCCGATTTGAGGCCAACAATACCCGCGTCAAAATTGAAGACGTGATTGTTGAAAGCCCAATTGGTAGGATCGATATTTCGTTTAAGACTGAGGGGCTTTCGACTGAAAGCCCGTTTGAGTTGATTGCCAAAATCAATCCGCTTTATGTTGACCAGCGACTTGGTGAAACGTTGCCACCTGAAGCGAAGGACTTCTTCCGGAAATTTTCGCCTGAGGGCAGTCTTAGCCTTAACGCGAAGTTGTCGTTTCAAAATGGTCGTTGGGTTCCGGACGTCCAACTTGATTTGCATGACATGTCATTCGCGTTTCACAAGTGCCCATATCCGATTCGAAATGCTCGAGGCCGTGTGACGCTGGATGCGGAAAAAATTGTGATTGAAATCAACGCGACTGCTTCGGACCGAAATGTTCGCATCGATGGAAAATTTTTGGACCCGGGGCCGAATTCGCATGGTCGTCTCAATATCAATTTGGATGGACGGGTGCCAATTGATAACTACGTCTTTCAAGCCTTGGAGAAATTGCCTGTTATTTCTCGCACGTTAAAACAATTTAATCCTCGCGGAAGTTTCGGATTCGGTGGAAGTGTCACTCGTTTGAAAGGCCGTGACGGCACCATTTATGAGGATTTTTTCTACCGAGTGTTGGTGCATGATGTCGAGATGACCTACGATCATTTCCCATATCCGTTTAAGAACGTATACGGAGTGATTGAAGCGACTCCGAATAAAAGTACTTTTCGTGATTTTCGCGGAAGGAATGTCAGTTCAGAAACATTTGCTCGCGGCACTTGGACCCTGAATGATGGTTTGGATATGACGCTGGAATCGTCCAATGTCGAACTCAATAATTCATTGAAATCTGCGTTACCCAAAGCGGTACAAGAGTCATGGGATAGTCTCAATCCGATCGGAGCACTGAGTAAGATTCATGCGGAAATCAGAAAAAAGCCGCAGTTACCGATTGATTTTGTTGTTAACGTGTTTTCAGGAAATGCATCACTTGGTTCGGAGAGTCGTAATGAAATTCCGACTTCAACCGTTACCAATCGACAGCTTCGCCCGTCGATAACAGTCAACCCGACTTGGTTTCCTTATGAACTAAAGCAGGTCGACGCGCATGTGGAATTTAGCCCTGACCGATTTGTCATCCATTCCTTGAAGGGACAGCACCGAAGAACACGCCTCTCGCTGGCGGGTAATGGATCTTTTGGCCCAACCGGTTGGTCGTGCGATCTCCAGAAAGTTTACTTTGATCGTTTGCTACCTAGTACTGAATTCACAGGAGCGTTGCCAGAAGCTTTGGGGGATTCGATTGAAGCCATGGAGATCGAAGGGATGCTCAATGTGAGCGGGAAAATCTCTTTCAAAAGCGAAACGGGATTTGATCGACAGGGAAGACGCATTTTATTTCCTCTGGAAACCGATTGGGATTTAACTGCAGATATCGATTCCGGTTCAATCCTCTGCGGTGTTTTATTGGAGGATATCTACGGTGCTATACGGTTGATCGGTCGTGCACATGGTGAACAGTTTAGCAGTTCGGGCGGCCTAGATATTGATTCGCTTGTTTGGAATGGTATTCAGTTAAAGAAGATTCGCAGCCCGATATACTTGGATCAAAACGAAGCCTTGCTTGGCTTGTGGGCAACGGCAAAGCAGTCCAACGCTCGCCCTGAGTGGGGTAGGTGCAATCTTTTTGGCGGTATATTGGCAGCCAATGCTAGGGTCTCACTGCATGGAAAACAACCCTTTGAAGTTCAAGGGAACCTGAAGGATGGCGACCTGAAGGAGTTTACATTCGAACTTGCGCCTGAATATTCGAATGTTGCGGGACGAGCGCTTGGAGACTTTCGAATTAATGGCGATAACACCGGTACGCATTCGCTGCGTGGTGAGGGCCAGGTTCAACTCGTCGATGCAAAGATTTCCGAGCTTCCCGTGATGTTGGGAATGCTCAAGTTGCTTTCTGTAAAGCAAATAGACCGAACGCTCTTTAACGAAAGTAAAATTGTTTTTTTCATAGAGGGAGAGCACATCCTATTTGAAGATCTCGAGTTTCTCGGCGACGCGATTAGCCTGAAAGGAAACGGGGAAATGGATTTTGATCAGAATCTTGATTTGCAATTTTATACCGCTGTCGGTCGCGATGGGTTTCGTATTCCGCTGCTCAGTCCGTTGCTCGGGGCTGCGAGTCAACAAATTCTTGTGATCGATGTAACAGGAAAGACTCATAATCCGAAGATCAAAAAGAACTTCTTCAAAATGTTAAATCAGAAATTGAAGGAAAATATCGACGAAATTGAGGATACGATCGAGGTGGGGGGTGAGGCCGTTCGTGAGGCAGCTGAAAAACCGTTTGGGAACTTGTTTCGATAGGTTGTGTGTTGGCCTGAATTGTCTTGGAATGGGCCCGGTTTCACGATTTTCAATGCGGATTTAACCCGTTAAAATCCGGGAAGTCATTTCTCGGTCTGCAATCATTTTACAATGTCATTATCGTTCGACGATTACCATCGATTGCTTGGGATTGAAGTCGATCAAATCCCGCCAACGCATTACCAGCTTTTGAATCTCTCAGAGTTTGAGGATTCGCAAGAACGAATTCAAGCTGCTGTCATGAGATTTGATTCGCTGCTGAGAACTGTTATGCAGGGGCCCGATGTGGCTTCGGCTCAGCAAATGCTCAATTTAATCGCCGCGGCCAGAATCTGTTTGACCAACGAGTCCGCGAAAATCACTTATGACGAAGCCTTGAAGACGAAGTCGCGCATCGTGAATCCTGTCGACCAATCCTCGAGGCGCGAGGATTTCTCAAACGGTTTCGAAATGGCCGCAACCCAATTCGATACGCCCAGAGTCGGTCGGAGTGAGGTTGATTCTGACGCGGAATCAGACGGCGACGCCCCGCAGGTAACGTCAGGGCCGTTGATTAAAACAAAGGTTCCTGTATCGACGGTTCGACCGGCACCACCACGAGCAAAGCAACATCGGTTTTGGTTTACCGTTGCTCTGAGTTCGCTTCTTTTGGTTGCAACTCTTTTGACGGTTTTCATCGTTCAAAAGAAGATCGGTTCAATCGGCAATAAAGCCCATTCGTCGGATCCGATCGACATACAACAGAAACAAACGAAAGCGATTTCGGTCGATTTTGGAAACGATCAAGATACAAAACAACGGAGAGAAAAAAAGCCGCGAGAGCAACAAGAAAAGGATGCAGGCTTGATTGACATTGGCAAGTTGACAAATGCGGAAGACGGCGTCGTTAATTTTGACGTGCTTCCGTTTTCCGATGGACTGAGTTTTTGGCTGGATGCAAATGATGAAAAGACTCTAGAAATGGATGGTCAAAACAGCGTCTATTGTTGGAAGGAAAAGTTAACGAACCACCGTTCGACAAGTCGTTTGGATTTTCCGAAGAGAGTCGAAACCGAATTTGGGAAGTCGGCGATTGCATTTGAAGGTAACGTTGGTTTCTGTTTTAACCGATTTATCGAATTTGCCCCGAATGAATTCACAATTATTTACATCGCTGATGGAACTGGGGTTTTATTGGCGAAGGGCGATCCTCATCTTGAACCGGAGGCAGCATTTGCGATCGATAGTAAAAAGGAAATGCGGATTCGTACAGCGAGTCGAAAGTACTTGTCCATTAAGAACTCCTCGGCAGATCACTTTGTGCCTCGGGCGATTTTGGTTTCCAAGACGAGTATTCGGCTTATCGACTCTAATGGGGAAACCGTGGAACGAGATTGGAATTTGCAACTGAACAATCGACACCCCATTTCGGTTGGAATGTTGCAATCTGGTGACTCAAGTCGAGTGAAAAAAAACTTATTTCACGGGAAAGTTGGTGAGATCATGATCTTTAATCGGGCTTTGAAGGACACCGAGGCGAGAAAAATGATGAATTACCTTTTCGCCAAATGGCTAGGTGATTAAGGTCTATAACGTATCGTTGCTTTTTCCCTTGTAAGCATCAACGATCTTTTTAGCGCGTTTGTTAAGATCGATTTCGGAAAAGAAATTGTATCGTTGTGCTGGCTCTAATTGCGTGGTCATGATCAAGATGTCGATCAATTGGACAACCGTCGCCGCATTTGGAATTTCCTGGTCTTGTTTTTCCGCGAGTATGTGTTTTAGATCGGCGATCGTGTCTGGATCGACGTCCGAATGATCGTCCAATTGAGTAATTTCGGCCATTGGATAGGGCTTTTCGCTTTTGATCGGTTTGGCTTTTACTCTAGATTGTCCAACGATAACGATCATGTAGCGACCATCGTCAAGTTTTTCATAACGCTCCAGTCGCCCGAGTCCAGCAATTTCCTGCGTGGGAGCAACATCACCTAGCAATTGCTGGCCGTCTTCCAAGACGGTTCCGATAACAAACTCTCCGGACCCGTCTAAGAGATCGTGTGTCATCTTCCTATAGCGGGGTTCAAATACGTGCAACGGGAGGATCTGTCCGGGAAACAAGATCACGTCGGCTAGCGGAAATAAAGGAACAATTCGAGTTTGTTTTGTCATGAATCAATTAGGAACGATGAATTGTGAGTGGCAAATGATACGGGGCGCGAAAAACAGGAGAGAACGTCACTGAATGATTGCTAATTGCCGATACTCGTCAACGCCCATCCTGCGATAACGAGAAAACCTGTGATCGCCGCTGCAATCGCGAGCTTGGTCCAGCTGATTTCATCTGATTCAGGCCTGACAGTACTGCGATCAAATGCTTGGTGAAGTCGGGACATTTCTCGCTTATAGAAGTGTTCGTTGCCGTCCCCATTTAGATTCAGTTCAGAAAGAATTCCCTGTGCTGCTCGAGCATTGAATGGTCGTTTGTGACGTTCTTTTTCCAATAACCGGCGGATCAGCAATCGCAGTTGAACGGGCACGTCGCGCACAAACTCGCCAATAGATGGCGGTGTAGCAGTTAAATGTTGATCGAAGATTTTTGCAAACGTGTCACCCTGAAACGGTGGACGCCCACATAACATCTCGAACAAAACACATCCAAGAGAGTAAAGATCAGCTCTTGAGTCAGTTTGCTGCGTGCCCCGGATTTGCTCCGGCGCCATGTAAGCGTACGAGCCAACAATTAACCCGGCATCCGTAAGATTCGATTCACCACTGTCAAACGCGATGCCGAAATCGCCAAGCTTGATTTCACCGTCAAACGTCATAAATATATTTGAAGGTTTGATGTCGCGATGAATGATTCCGTAATTGTGCATGTACTGAAGAGCGCTGCAAATTCGGATTCCGTAACGTGCCGTTTCTTTCCATGTTAACTTTTTGTGGCGGTTGATCATTTGCCGGAGTGTTCCACCATCAATTTTTTCCATTGCGTAGAACAAAGAGTCTTGGAACCGACCACCTCCGAAGTATTTGACAATATTGGGGTGATTCAATTTGCCCAAAATCACCATTTCCCGTTCAAACCGAATGTAAATGTTTCGGTCCTTCGAAACATCGCTGGGCAAGACTTTAATTGCCACTAATTTTCCAGTTTGTATTTCGACGGCGTCGTAGATTTTTCCTGCCGTGCCAGTGGCGATCAGTTCGCCCAGCTCGAATTCTTCTATGTTCCGATTGAGCATCGCGAGCTCCCGTTATCATTTTGGTTCGAATTTAGAAACTGACCGCCAAATCTAAGTTCTATTCTATCGGTTTTGTCTCAAATAGCGACGTCTTTGAGCGTTGCGATGCAAGTATTCAGCATTAAACTTCATTCAGCAAAAAAGTGGTTTGCGTTCCGGCTTTACGAACTGAAAAACCACGATCAGAGTCGTCGAGGGGCGGCATTGATGAACCGGATCGTATTGCAGTTTATCGATTTTGTTTGACCGAAGTGTCTTAAACTGTTTTGCAACGATTCGCTGATTCGCAAAGGTGACTCCCGTGAACTTGTCGCCCCAAAGTGTTCTCCTTTTTCCGTTTTGAAAAGGGTGGGAAAAATGCGGCCATTTCAGGATTGATAACCAAACCCCCTTTTAAAGCTGACGAAGTCATTTTTGAATGTCGCAAATTGCAAACTCGGTTTAGTGGTGACGGAATTGAGTTCAAGAATTGGACTTGCCGTTGTGTCCTGAGAAACGGTTATGGTTATCCGCGAATTTTGCAGACGAAGCACTTGATTGCCTTGCCTTGTGTCTAAATAATGTTCGTTCTCAGGATCGATATCGGATTCTGTTTTTCATCGCGTTATTTCTTCATGCGGAGCCAGAGTGGTCAACAGGTCTGTTTTTTTCTCATTCTTGGCAATTTGTTTTTTTGCATCGGGATGCGTCAGTGAGTCGTCGGATGGTTCGACGAAGATATTTAAATTTGAACTATGGCTGATTGCATCGCTTGCGCTCCTTTCGATTTCTGCCGCGGTTGGCGGTTGGTTTCTTAGACGCCTGAAGCAGTCCATCGGTTGGGTTGTGGTTGCCGCAGGTCCATTGTTCTTGGTTTTGGTGCTACCTGGAATGTATATGGAACATGTGGCGGTTTCTCCCGAAAAAGTGACTCGGGTTGGTGGGTTTTGGTTCAGTCAATCAACGCAAGAAATTAGTTTGGAAGAAGTCATCGACATTCGGTTGATCATGAAAGAGACGAGAGGTCGTCGCCGACGAAAGACAAAAAATTACTACATCGTGTTTCAGTCACGTGGTCGCGAAGCGGTAGAAATTGCGTTGGGGGAAATCATGGAGGTGGCAACGGTTGAGATACGAAAACAGGCGAATGATCGTGGAATTCCGTTTCGTGATCTAACAAGTAATTAGCACTCGTTCGTTTCTGAAAACGCCACTGATGCCGTGGAGGCTGAACTGTCGCTAATAGCCGGGTAGAGGTTGGTCATCGCCCAGAAGGCAGTGTCCCTGCTTCGAGGCCCTCGCAATCGGGCGATGATTTCCTGAATAGAATGGGAAGCGTGGTGCGTTAAGGCAAGGTGAGAACCTGCGGCAGTTTGGCTACAGGCCTCGGATCGTTCTTTCTCATTTAGCGAGATGGCTTCTTTTTCCGAAAGCCTCGCACCGTTGCCGGTTCTGCGAATTCTGATTTTCCAGCATTCGTCGTTGATCCCGACCTCAGTTCCGACGCTCGTCTAATCAACTTTTACGAAATTTGATATCGAAAAAACAATTACCCGTTTCGCATTTGAAAGCAGCCTCTCGGTTTCTGGTCAGCCATTGAGGCATCCGCTGCGTTTGAAATAAAGCCGTTCACGCCATTGTTGCCTTGCAGCAGTCGAGATAGCGGTTCTCGTTTGGGAGTGCATTTCGCAAATCCAGGTTCGTGACATTGTGATGCAATCTACGCAAGGGCGATCATGCAACTGATCGCGTCCGCACGGGAGTCGCGGATTATTTCAGCAACGATTTTGATTCCGATGAATTTGCGAAACAAATTAGGCCCGCAGTTAGCCCTTTATGTGCAGAATTGTCAAGTAATGCAGTTCGCCCGCTGCGTTGGATGGTCATAGCAATTCTAAAATGCGCTAAGTTAGTGCGGTACGTTCAAGTGTCTGCAAGGAACATTTGTGATTCGGGTCGCTTCGTGGGGGCAGTCCGGCCTGCTTAATTTTTTCGGAGATACCGGCTTGCCCAAATGGCGTGTCGGCAAAATTCTTGGTAATTTACTGGGACGAAATGTTAATGCATAGAAGGAAGATAATGAAACGTCGGTACTCAAGAATTTTTGGATTGTTTTTTTTGGCGGCATTCGGCGGTGTTTCAATTGCCACCTCCATTCCAGCTCG
>CAJQQR010000048.1 GCA_905480545.1 uncultured Pirellulaceae bacterium | reverse complement strand
ACCTTGGAGCCAATTGGTGCAACTAAAAAACATCGTGCTTCGACCCTTAATGGCTGATGAAGCCTCCAAAGTCGGTCGCATCAAGGTGACGCCACTGGTGGTGCCGCATCGAGATGAGTTTTCCGAGACGGTAGGCTTTCGCATTGAAGGCCCAAATCGGGCAGCATTATTTTTGCCAGACATCGACAAGTGGGGAAAATGGGACCGGAAAATTGAAGATGAAATCAAAAAAGTTGACATCGCGATGATTGATGGAACCTTTTTTGGAGACGGTGAACTGCCCGGACGAAATATGAGCGAAATCCCACATCCGTTTATCGAAGAAAGCTTAACGAGACTCGGTCGTTTGGCACCCGCGGAAAAGAAAAAGGTCTATTTCATTCACATGAACCATACCAATCCAGCATTGCAAAAAGAAAGCGACGCAAGACAGAAAATTCTCTCAGCCGGTTTTCGAATTGCAGATCAGGGGATGAAAATCGGATTGTAATCATGCGATTACAATCCATCAAAGCAACGAAAACCGATAAACAATTCCTCAGTTGCTCTTAAACGTTAGACGCACTGCTCTCAATCGTTGATGTGACGCAACCCAAACGCAGACGGCATGCCTCTTGACGATGACATGCCGAATCGTCCCGGTTCGAGAATTCCAATTTCAGGCATCAAAAATGCCTTTAATAGAATGAATTGCCAAATTGAAGCCTAAAGTCCTTTGACTTCAAATCCATTACGATATTCGCGAGTAATGAGCTTCGTTGCATCATCGTTGTTGGTGACAGTCATGTCTTCGGCGTTCCACATCAATTTGGTATCCGGGAATCGGTTCGCGACGACGCCCAACAGCAAAGCTTCAGTCAACGGTCCGCCAAACGAGAACGGCGCGCTGGTTTCCCCTTCACCCATACAAGCATCAACCCACTGGTGATAGTGATTGTTGTTGCTGACATCGGGGCGTTTGTAATCAGCAAAGTTCTTTTTCGGGAACAATTGTGCTTCTCCGATATGCGGCAATAACATCTGCCCTTTTTCACCGATGAACAGCGATGCTTGCCCAGGTAATTTCATTCCGGCTGGTAATCCAACGGTATTGGATTTCGGAGGTGCAAATCCACCGTCATACCATTTCCACAACATCGTCTTGGTCGTGTATTTGGTTTGCGGAAATTCATATTCGACAACATTTTTGCTGGGGTGACCTACCCCCGTCGGTTTTCGACAAGTCGTTTTCGCCCAGTTTGGAGCCGTTAATTCAAGGGCAGCATAGGGTGTATCAAAAATGTGAACTCCCATATCACCGAGTGTTCCTGTTCCGAAATCAACAAGTTTTCGCCATTGCCCAGGGTGAAAAACTCCTGGGATATAATCCCGCGCCGTGGCGGTTCCAAGCCAAAGATCAAAATCCAAAGTCTTGGGTACTGCCGCCGGCGCCGGCAATGAGCCACCATCGTAACCCCAGTTTTTGTTCGACCATGCGTGAACCTGGCTCACTTTTCCAATCACGCCTTCCTGGATCATCGCAACAGCACGACGATAAACGGCAGACGAATGAATCTGGATTCCCATTTGCGTAACCAGATTTTTCTCTTCAGCCAATTCCCGCATTTTCCTCGATTCGAACACTTCATGCGTCAGTGGTTTTTGGCAGTAAACGGGCTTGCCTGCATTCATTGCCGTCATCGCAGCAGGAGCATGTGTATGATCCGGCGTTGACACAACGACGCCATCGATCGAGCTGCCCATTTCAGCAATCATTTCGCGGAAATCGGAAAATGTTTTTGCGTTGGGATGCCGCTTCTTTGCGCCAGCAAGGTTGTTTACATCGACGTCACATAGCGCCGCGACCTCCACAGACTGATGCGAAGCAATGGAGCCCAAATCGGCTCCACCCATTCCACCTACACCAATATGAGCCGTCCGCAGTTTCGCGTTTGGACTGGTTGTGGCGAAGGTTGATGTAACAGGAAACGATGCAAAGGCTGCCGCTGCAGCACCCGCCTTGAGAACGTGTCGACGATTTATTTTTGCGTTGGAATTTTGCCGAGTCATTTTGCGCTTTCGAATTTCAGGTTGGATGTCGGATGGGTAGGCGAAAGTTGAATGGCGAACGAACGATTGTCGCGCTGAAATTCAGTATAACTGAATCTATTGCGTGTTACCGCATGGTCTTTTTACTGCAAATTTTTAAAGCCCAATGCCTGATAAGCAACGAAAAAAGCCGCATCAATTGACGCGGCTTATGCATGTTTCTTCACACTTTTTCTTCACACTTTTCTTCACGATGGCCAGAGACCATCTTTGATTTACCAGAGACCATCTTTGGTTTAAATGAGAATCACCAAAACAAAACGGGTGTTTAAGTCTTAGCTTTAAGACCTTCGATTTTCAACGTTTTGATCAGTTCTTCATAAGTCACACCGTCTTTTTCCATTTTCCCAACGACTTCCATCGCCTTTTTGAATTCGGTGGTCATTTCACCGGCCTCATACGCCTTACGCTCTTTTGAGCCGGCTTCTTTGGCTTCCTTCCATTTTTTGGTGATGTCTTTGCCTTTGAGAGGCTTGTCAAAGAGTTTTCCGAACTCAAGGCGAATTTCCTTGGATTTCTTGTCATGACAAACGTTGCACGATGCCTTGACCTTGTACTTTGCTTCGAATGCCTTCTTAAAGGCGCTGTGCGCATCGGCGGTTTGGGTAGTCAATGCGATTAGTCCGCAAATAACAAACAGTGCGATCACGTTTTTCATGGAGTTCTCCGTTCCGAAAGGCTTACTTGGGTCGGTTCTTGTACGAATGGAGGAAGACGGCAATTCCCACCTCCATCAATCAAGAATAATCATCGACCATTGCCTGGGAAAGGGTTCGAATTCGGTTTTCTGCAAAAAACACGGGTGAAATTGCGATTATCGGTAATATCGGTGAACCTTGCGCAGGCGTTTCGGATGAAAACAAATGAAACTGGCTGCAATTGAAACCGAATATCGATTTCCGATTTCCTGCCTCGAGAGTGCCGAGAATTTTGCCAATTTCCGTCAGACCGCAACATTTTTTTTCTAAAACGACCAGACGTGTCCATCACTTCGCGATACTTCGAAATATCAAAGGCGTGGTGATTGAATCAGCCAAGAAGTTGATATGCGGGCTTGATTCCCCAATTTACCCACTTTATTTTATGTTGCGGCGTCAAAAAGATCGCAACGGACTAGATCTTTTTTAGATATATGAGGAACTTCCAATGGTAACTGCAACCAAAAGCGTCCCTGCCGCTTCCGCTAAGGCCTCTGCGGGATCTAAAGTAGTGGCGTCGAGAGTAGCTGCATCAAATTCTGTTGAAAAAAAAACTATGGCTAAGAAAAAAAACTCATCCAAGTCAGCGGGCAAAGTTTCCAAGGCAACCAAAACTGCGGCGGAAAAAAATGTCGAGAAGATGCTTAACGACAATCTAAACCTGAAGAACGCCGTACAACAGATCGAAAAACAATTTGGCGATGGATCGATCATGCCGCTCGGATTAGAAAGCCGAGCGAAAATCGAAGGCATCTCGACAGGCTGCATGTCGTTGGATCTTGCTCTTGGAGGTCGCGGCTTGCCACGTGGCCGGATCATCGAGATCTTTGGCCCAGAATCAAGTGGTAAGACCACGATCGCTCTGCATCTCATTGCCGAAGCGCAGAAATTGGGAGGCATCGGCGCGTTGATCGATGCCGAGCATGCATTTGATCCAGTGTGGGCCAAAAAGCTTGGTGTTCAACTCGATACATTGTTGGTAAGCCAACCCAACAGCGGCGAGGAAGCCATGCAAATCACGGAAATGCTCGTGAAGTCCAATTCCGTCGATGTCGTCGTTGTTGACTCCGTTGCCGCGCTTGTTCCCAAAAAAGAACTCGAAGGCGAGATTGGTGATTCGCATGTAGGCCTCCAAGCTCGTTTGATGAGCCAGTCGATGCGTAAACTGACCGGCGGAATCAATCGAAGCAAAACGTGCGCGATCTTTATCAATCAGATTCGTGAAAAAATTGGAGTAACCTTTGGCAGTCCGGAAACCACACCTGGTGGTCGAGCCCTAAAATTTTACAGCTCGTGCCGTGTCGATGTTCGCCGAATTGGCCAATTGAAAGATGGCGAGGAAGTCGTTGGTCAACGTGTCAAAACGAAAATCGTCAAAAACAAAATTGCTCCGCCATTCCGTATTGCCGAATTTGACATGATGCACTCAAACGGCATCAGCTACGAAGGCGATATCCTCGATCTTGGCGTTGAAGAAAAGATCGTGAACAAAAGTGGTTCATGGTTTAAATACGGCGATGAACATATCGGGCAAGGCAAAGAGAAAGCCCGTACCTTTCTGGTAGAAAACCCGGATGTAGCCGATGAGATCAAGCAAAAAATCTTGATCGCCAAAGGAATTCTCGGTGCCAACGGTGAAGTGATTGAATTGCCTGTTCCTGATGAAACGAATGATGAAATGCCGGAAGAGGAACTGGATAGCGCGGCCGTTTGATTGAATCCTAAAAGGGCATGGGACAACATCGCGTTTAATTTTTTTTCGATCGTCGGATGAAAATCAAAACTAACCCGAGGCGTTAACGAGAAATACAAATTTCCGCTGACGCCTCGAGGGTGCGATTTTGTACAGAGGGTGCAATGGCCCAAAAAATTGGAATCAATTGCTGAGCAGCCCAAAGCCCCGCCTGTCGCCTTTTCCACAAAAATTGATCTGCGTATCGGTCACGAGATGACGACATTCTATCGCCATGGAAATCAGGCGAGGCTAGAGGCTGATGGAGAGTCCTGTGAACCCATCATGCTAGAATGCGATGCTCCTGCCCAATCGTGCTGACGTGATTTCGGAATCGAACGAAATTGCTTGAACAGGAGACGCTGAAAATACAAATTTGTACTTACCTAAGATCGATTGGCGTTTTGAAAAACCACTAAATCAACTAATCCGCGCGGGCTTTTTTGCGTTTGGATTTTGATCTGATGTCGCCCCCTTTTTTTACGAGCGGCGCGCAGCGACTCCTCATTGGGTGACTTCCGGCTTTCTTCTTTTGGTCACCGACAGTCTTTCGCCTGCGACTCGATGAGATTAGTCTTGTGGGATGGTAAAATCACTCAATTTAATTCCCGATGCACCGATTTCGAACGCAAGTTTTGATCGTTTGGATCGGATGGCGTTTGTGCAATCTTTTGCGGAAGCAATCCGAGCGGCCAAAGGCGAATACTCAGTAGTTCTTGCGTTAGCTGGGCCTTGGGGAAGCGGCAAAAGCAGCCTGCTTAACTTGATTGCTGGCGAACTCGTCGAAACCGAAACGGAAAAAGAACCACTACTCGTCCGTTTCAATCCGTGGTGGTTTACTGGAACAGGCGAATTGGTTCCCGCTTTCCTGCAGCAATTGGGAGCAGCCCTAAGCCGACCTGAAGTCAAAGAAGTTTTAGGCAGTGCGACTGAAGCGTTAGACCAACTGGCTGATTCATTAGCCAGACCGGGCGAGATGCACCGACGTGATCTGGACGCACGCGACATCCAAGTCGTCCGTGAACGTGTTGAAGAGATCTTTCGGAAATCTGATCGTCGAATCATTGTGTTCATGGATGACATCGATCGAATTACCCCAGATGAGATGTCTCAAATGCTGCTGATCGTCAGAGCGATCGCGGACTTCCCTAACACGACGTACGTGCTTTCACTCGATTACGAAGTCGTGGTCGAAGCGTTGGAGAATAAATTAGGCGTCAACGGTCGCGTCTATCTTGAAAAAGTAATTCAATTGCAAATCGATGTTCCCATTCCAACGCGAATGACCATGGAACGAATGGTGATTGGACAGCTTGCTGCAATCGACCCCGATTCTCAAGGGCTGGATGAAGAATCGCGTGCCGGATTTCGAATGCTATTTGAAAGTGGCATCAAACACTTTCTGGTGACACCCCGTGCATGCACTCGCTTTCTCAATGTTGTGCGATTCATCTATCCGACAGTAAAAGACCAAGTTTTTCTGCCGGATTTACTTGGACTCGCGTGCTTGATGGCATTCGGGTCACAATCAATTCAAGCCATTCGATCTTTTCAGGACGCATTCGTTGGGCCATGCGACGAGCGAGGGCGAGGCTGGGTTGACCTGAGCACTTTTCATGATCGGTGGCTTTCAAAAATCCCGCAACGCGACCGGCCTGCAACAGAGACGGTCCTTCGACTGCTTTTCCCAAAAGTCGCTTGGGCGTTAAACGGCCCGATCAGAGGTGATTCGTTTTCAAGCTACTGGGATGAAAAACGACGGATTTGTTCCCCAAAACATTTTGATACGTATTTCCGTTTGGGACTTTCCGCTGGAGAAGCAACGGAATTCCAATGGCAAAATCTGATCATGCTACTTGATGATGCAGCATCATTTGCGAAAGCCCTCCAACAATTCGGACCACTCAGCGACGACAAAGCCGAATCATGGATTATGGAGTTGCTGCAACAGGCGTCAGATTTCATCAACGAAACGGCCGACTCAGAGCAAGCAGAGCGGATGTTTTCCGCGTTGATGCGTCGCGGCGATCAAGTCGACCTGTTCGATCAGGAGGCTGCAGCCGAAAGATTAATAGAACCAATCCACCGCGTGGTTTCGCTACTGGTCGAATGCTTGCAAAAAATAGAAACTCCAAGCGAACGATTGCACGTCTTGAAGGAATCGGTTGGATTCGATGCATCTCTTTTCACCGCAACCGAACTGTTGGAAATCCTGGAACATCGAACCGATTTGTTCGCTGAAAAAGGCGAACAAGCTGACACTCAGGTACTTAGTGCAAAAATTCTGGAAGTCGTCAAACTACTCGATGAGCGGATTGATATCGCAAGTCAAAACGGTCAACTGGCGAAGCATCCGCAATTGATTCGAATTCTTCGAAAATGGTATCTCTACGGTCGGAGGAACAAGGTGCAAAATTGGATTGAGTCTTATTGCGAAGATCATCAGGCACTCATTTCGCTCCTTCTGAAAATCTCGGAGGACAAGGCACTTGTCTCAGATGCAGATCGCAAGCTCAAGACACTGATACCGTTGGAATTGATTCGCCGTTTCTTCAAAATTGAAAAATTAACAGCCACGCTGCAACGATTAGGTGACGAAGAGCCCGATTGGCTTTCGCTGGAAGGCGAACTATTGATTTCAGCGTTGCTTGACCTACTAAAACGTTAAAACGTTAACTCATTATTTCACCGCGATTGCAGCGTTGGAACAATTGAGGCTCGTTTTTAACTCGCCAGCCGATCTTTGCGTGGAACATCCGAACGACTGCTCTTTAGATCCGTTCAGGCTCATGCAATTTTTGTGGTTGATTAACAATCTTATACCCAGTACATATGCCAGTCAGTAGCGTTTTTTTATACGATTGGGTGACAACCACAAAACAGGTAGTTTGTCGATTGGCGTAAGCCGATATTCGCCATTCGAAAGTGCCTGACGGGTAACCTGGTTGATCAGCACACCCGATAGTATTTCAAAAGGGCGTAAAAAGATCAAAATTGCCATCTCCCCCGTGTGCACGCAATCTGTTGCAATCGGAGGGGAAAATGATATGATTCGCCCGAAAAGTAATTAGAATTAAAAGTCGTAAACCCTAACAAAAAATCTAATTTTTTTACTTGTTTAACAAGGTGATTTTTTGATTCCCGGATACCGTTGGTCCGGCAATTAGCTATCACTTTTTTTGTCCGTAGTAACACACGAAAATGAATCTGACACGATCCAACATTTTCGATCAGAAAGAACGAAGTTCGAAATCATTGGGGCAATCCCTCTGGATTTTGATCATAGTAGCCTTGTTCTTGGGGCCACTACCTGCGATTGCAGAATCCAATTCGTCAACGGCACCGGAAACAGAAGACGTTGTCGAAGACGCTATCGGAGGAATCAGTGCTGAAAACCTCCGACGGATTCGGCGACAGGGGCACTCTTGCCTTCGGCCAAAACTGAAAAACAGCGCTCAATTTCTCAGACTAGAAATCAAGAAGCAGAACTCTCGCAGCGTCGACGGACATCGATTGCGACATGACTTGCTTGCCCCATTGCGCTGTTAATTCTCTTGCATGACATCATTTACGGCCCACCGTTCTGCGTTATTTCGCAAGGACCCACCCTCTCACGGCCGTGAATTTTTTTCCGACGACGCGGTAAGCGTTAGCGTGTCCAAGAACTTCCTAACGGTCTTAACACAGATCTGTTCGGATTCACATCTCGTTAAAAAGTCATTTGCAAAGTCATAATCAATGAATAACAAATCGGATTTACCCGAATCCTCGCCCAAAATTTTTTCAAACTTACCCAAGGACATTACAGCCAGTATTGTTGTCTTCCTCGTGGCGTTGCCACTTTGTTTAGGAATTGCGCTTGCTTCAGGTGCGCCTTTGTTCTCTGGCCTTTTGGCGGGAATCATTGGCGGAATAGTGGTTGGAACCATTAGCGGTTCACATTCGAGTGTCAGCGGACCAGCTGCTGGATTGACAGCAATTGTTGCCGCACAAATCGCGTCTCTTGGATCTTTTCAAGCATTTCTCCTGGCTGTGTTTTTCGCCGGCATCATTCAGATTGGAATGGGTCTTGCTCGTGCCGGAGCGCTGTCGGCGTTCTTTCCATCCAGTGTCATCAAAGGACTATTAGCAGCAATCGGTGTCATTTTGATTATGAAACAGATACCACACGTCTTTGGACACGATAAGGATCCCGAGGGCGAGATGTCATTCTCGCAACCAGACAACGAAAACACTTTCTCTGAATTGCTACTAGTGTTTGAAGATATTCATTGGGGCGCAACCCTCATCGGAATTGTTTCTATTGTTTTGCTCGTCTTGTGGCAGCGAATTAAAATCTTGAAAACATCGATTGTTCCCGGTCCGCTCGTGGTCGTTATTTTGGGCGTTGTACTACAGGGCATACTTGCCAACAAAGGTGTCGCCTGGAGTATCGACGTTACACATTTGGTACAGATTCCAGTCGCAGAGACTGCTGGCGAATTCTTCGGCTTTCTGACCTTTCCCGATTTTAAAGAATGGGCAAACCCTGGTATCTATACAGCAGCGATTACGATTGCAATCGTAGCCTCGCTGGAAACTCTTTTGAACCTGGAGGCCGTCGACAAGCTTGATCCTGAACGCAAAAGATCCCCTCCAAGCCGCGAACTGATTGCGCAAGGAATTGGAAATACAGTGGGAGGTCTAATTGGTGCTTTACCGGTAACTGCGGTTGTGGTTCGGGGATCGGTGAATGTTAGTGTAGGCGCTAAGTCAAAACTTTCAGCGATTCTACATGGCATATTGCTACTGGTTTGCGTTGCGATCTTCCCAATTTACCTGAATAGAATTCCGCTTGCTTCGTTGGCGGCGATCTTGTTGGTAACCGGTTTTTCGTTGGTCAACCCGAAATTGATTCTTCGAATGTGGAACGAAGGAAAGTATCGGTTTATTCCCTTCATTGCCACAGTTTTGTCGATCGTTTTTACGGATTTGCTGATTGGAATATTGATAGGGCTAGGCGTTGCTATGCTGTTTATCCTGATCTCCAATTTAAGACTCCCGATCCGCAGGATTTTGGAAAAACACATTGGTGGTGATGTACTTCACATTGAGCTGGCGAATCAAGTCAGCTTCTTAAAGCGGGCATCATTGGACAAAATTTTTGCCGATGCGGAAAATGGATCGAGTATTTTGATCGATGCAACTGAAACCGACTACATCGATCCAGATGTGCTTGGGTTGATCCGTGACTTCAAAACGACTCGCGGACCAGCAAACGGCGTCACTGTCAGCCTGAGAGGCTTCCGTGACAAATACAATTTAAAAGACGACATACAGTTCGCGGATTACTCAACTCGTGAACTGCAAGACAAAATGAAGCCAGAACAGGTATTGCAAGTGCTTCAAGATGGCAACATTCGATTCCAGAACGGAACTCTATTAACAAGAGATTTCCGGCGACAAGTCGATGAGACTGCAGGAAGCCAAACACCAATAGCGGCGATTCTTAGTTGCATCGATTCACGTGTTCCCGCAGAGCTGGTTTTTGACCTGGGTATTGGTGATATCTTTAGTGTGCGTGTTGCCGGAAATGTGATCGGAAGCAAGAGCTTGGGAAGTCTCGAATATGGAGTTGGTGTTGCGGGTGTAAAATTGGTTGTTGTCCTCGGACACACGAGGTGTGGTGCGGTAACGTCAAGTGTGCAGCTCGTTGCAAATAACAAAAACGCCGCGGAAGTAACCGGCTGTGAACATTTGCATACCATCGTTGACGAGATTGCACCTAGCATCAACAAAACTCAAGCTGAGAACTACAAAAATGCGAATGCTTCAGAACAGGAATCAGTTGTTGACGAAGTTGCCAAACTCAACGTAATGAGGACAGTCAACGCAATCATTCAGCGAAGTCAGGCGATCAAAAATGCCGTTGATAATGGTTCCGTCTTGGTTGTAGGTGCGATTTACGATGTAAAAACTGGACATATCGAGTTTATCGAAGACTAAAACCAAGAAAAAAAATCGCATTTCAAATTAAAAAAGTTTTTGCGATTTCGACAGCGGTTCAAAAACCGGCATCAGGTTGGATGGCGATAAAGTAGTTTATCGCCATCCAATCCTTAGTTCTCCTCAGCTTTTGTTGTCGTACTGACATCGAAAGCATTCCCGGTCATTGCACGCGCGGCCGACCCAGGTTGCGATTGCTGCAGTAATACCTGCTTCCGGTTTTCTGGTACCAATTTCCAGCCGAAGTCGCGTACCTGGCCCTCGACGGGACGCAGGAAATTTAGATCGTGATTTGGAAGAATCGATTTGCCCAGACCGTAACATCCTATCGAACCCGACTGCAGAATTTTATCGGGTGAGTGAACGCCAACGTTTGCAAACCGTTCTGTCGACCGGCGCGCCAAATTTTCAGTTGCGTTATTTGACAGAATTCATGAACCAATATCCGGCTTCCTAGTTCCCAGTAGAAGAAGCCGGCACTGGGACCAACTCGACAGATTTGAAATCAAGCAGAAACCCCTTCAATGGCGAGAGTGCTGTCAACCAGGCAACTTTTGGACCTACATTTAAATCCAGCACTCCTATTGGGTGCCGCTTGTATTCGTCCCAACTGCCGGTATGTGCGACTTTGCCTTTAAGCGACTTCTTGCCGATTCTCAATTCGAACGCATTGCCGGAAGCTTCGACAGGACAGGCGTAGTTCAAATAAATTTCGTAGCGTCCAGGTTTCACATGATCCAATTTCCAGCGAGCCTGGTCATCAACGTGTCCCCAGAATCCAAGATTCTTGTACTTGGATTCAAACACAATCTGCGGGCCAGAGATTTCGCAGTTTGTTGAAGTCAACTGAAAAATGCCTTTGGAATTTGAAGAGACAACCTCCGGATGATTTCCCGAAAAAATCTTGAGCTTTCGAGCGGTGGGCAGCTTATCAACGGCATGTTGAACAAAGTGAATCAAATCGAACATGTCGTCGACTTTGATTTCCTGATCCAAGCGTTCAGGCATCAGAGACTTTCCCGTGCTCTTGATTTGTTCGATCTGGCTTCGGAACAATTCGTGTGTAGTGCCATCTGCGGCGGCAAGTCGAATTTGCGTCGTGGACTCCGACTCAATCAACCCCGTTAATTCACGGCCGTCATCCAATGCCACAAGATAGGAGCGAAATTTATCTTCCACTGCCGCGTTGGGTGTGAGAATGGCACGTACCAACCCGGGAACAGAAAGATCTTTGACGGTGATCAGGTTGGGCCCCACAGGCTTTCCAACATCACCTAATTGATGGCATTTCGAACAATGCTGTTCGAACACGGATTTACCATGAGCCGCATTGGGTAAGCGAGTTATTTTTCCTATTGCATTCACAAATCGCAACACATTGGCATTACGTTCCATTATCGGACCAGCTGAAAACAGGCTTTTGGACAGTTTGACGATTTCCGAATTGGTATGGCCCAATAGCTGATTCCGCTGAGATGGAGAAACCTCTCCGACCGGAATTTTCTTTGCGAGAATCGACTGCAATAAGTGCCTAGCCCACGATGGTCTTTGCAAGATTGCTGAGAAAAATGCTCGTCGAATTTCGGGGGTCACAAACCGCCATTGCTTGACGAAAAAACGCGCCGGTTCGGGATCGTTGATCCTAGCAAGTTCCGCAATTGCAAACGTTTGTGTTTGGACATCGACGTGCGGATCAATCTGATTTGTCAAAAAACGAATAATTTCTTCTTTAGCCAGAAACGGCGATCGGGAAAACAGTTGCAGCGCCGCAAGCTTTCGACGGTCCGAGTCCGATTGCTTCAATGCGCGAAAAACGCTGTCTGATAGCGTGGCCGAAAGCGAAGAAAGATTCACCCGATCTTCGGAAGGCAGTTTGGGGATTGCATTATAAATTTGCACGACCATCTCCAATTGTCGCGTCGCAAGATTCTCTGGATTTTCCGCCGCTAGAATTCGCGACAAGCTGTCTTGGGCGAGTTGAGGCTTGCCAAATCGAAACGCCTGTTGCAGCAAAGCCATTATAAAATCGGGATTGGCCATTTTGGATTGAGCTTCTTTGATCACCTTGGCAATGTTGGAGCCGTTCAATGAACTAAACACTGCAGCAACAAGATATTTTTGATCGAAGTTTTTGTCTCCGATTTCTGCCAGCAGTGTGGCCGCCGTCGGGTGACTGCAAAACCCTAAAGAAAAGGCCAGTTGCATTCGGACATTCAAATCGGAATCATTCGCAAGTTTCTGCAAGGCGAGAAGGAGCTGGGGACTTGGATCGGCCTTGAGAAACCTTTCCGAAATACGAATAGCATGACGCCGGATCTCAGGATGTGAGTCCGCTAGAGGCTGTAACAACTGTTCGGGAAGGATCTCCTTTCGACCATCCAGCGTGCAAAGTGCGTGAAGGCGCACCAGTGGTATTGGATTCTGCATCAACGCCATCAATTTGTCAGACACTTCAATATCTTCGGTCTGTGTCCCGATCTGTACCAAAAACCGTTGGGCGGTTTCCTGTGACCATCCGTTTTCACTGCTGAGCATCTGCAACAAACGATCGGAAAGTTCCTGACTGTACATGCCATTTCGTTGATGCATAAAGTTCGACGGTAACGTCGGAAGCGGAGGCACAGACCGGCTTACGGGAGTGACTCGGTAGATCCGGCCTCGATCGTGGCCGGACCTGAGAAAAAGTCGTTTCTCTTCTTGGTCATCAATCCATTCTGGATGTTCGATAACTAGCCGGTACATGTCGGTAATCCACAATGCACCATCCGGCCCCGTTTTGACAGTGGTCGGGCGAAACCAACTGTCAGAAGAAGCCAGAAACTCCTTGTCCGATTCGTGCGTCGGACGGGAGCTGGAAAACTGGACGCCGTTTCGTTTCGTGATTCGTCGATGGACGAGGTTATGTACCGGCTCACAAGTAAATGTGTTGTTATCAAATTGGGCACCAAAAAGTGTGCCACGGTAGAAATCAGTGCTACAAGCCGAAGTAAACCGGTGCCCTTGGCCATTTGCTGGGGGTTGGTATCCGGACCAATGACTGAGAACTTTCGATCGGGGAAAGATTTGGGTGTTCCCCGAAGTCGCAATATCGATACGAGGTGTTGGGAATCGGTAATGTGGGTTCCTCTTGAGGTAATGATCCGGGAGGATATAGTGCCGAAGAGGAATGGGATTAGAGCAGCCAAACCAGTTTCCCCAAGCGTCTCGATGCCGACCAAATTGGGTCTGTCCTGTTTGAGCTTCCATTTGCCAGGGATGGCCGGGTTTAATTCTCAGGTCGAGTCCCCGCAGATTCATCTCGTTTCCTTTTGAGTCTTTTGCGATTCCTCCACTATCGCCGTTGGCAAGATAAAGCCAGTTATCCAACCCTGGTGAAAATCCATTAAACCGGTGCTGTTGATTGCCTTCCCCGAATCCACTAACGAGCAGATTTTTTTCGTTACCAATCAAGTCGTTCCAAGTCGACTCTTGATTGGCTTGGACAATATAGGGAGCGGCACTGATCAAGCAAGAAGGTTTGGCTGGATCAATATTCGTCGGCAGAACACCTGTCGGAAAAGGAATTTGATCGATAAAGACCGTAGACTTGTCGTACGTTCCGTCCTGATTGGTATCCTCCAGATAACGGATTCTTCCACCCGGTTTCCCCTTGTCATCCAGGCCAAGTGGATAATCGGCCATCTCGACCACCCAAAGCTTGCCGTCAAATCCCCACTCCATCGCAATTGGATCCATCACCATCGGTTCGGCAGCCATCAGTTCCACTCGAAATCCGTCAATAACCTGCATGCAATCCAATGACGACTTGGGAGACTTGGGACCGGGTTCAGTTTTAGAAAGGATTTGCTGAAAACTACGCCGGTCTACGCCATCAGGGAGTCGGTGTGTATGTTCATTCTGAACCCAGAGGTGGCGATTGGCGAACCAGACTCCACCATTTTTTCCGCCTGAAACGATGCGAGGGATCTCAGTACCTGAATCGATTTCTTCAAACGAAGTGGACTTGGGACGAAAGAGATAAACCGCAGCCTGCTGATCGTTTGAAATCAGAATGTCATCGAATCCATCTTCATTCAAGTCAACAAATCGCAAGCCGTTATCATTTCCTTTTTTATCCACAATGGCGTTGGGAAAGTCAGCGACACGCAGGAAGTGAACCAATCGATTCTCATCACCAATTTTTTGATTTTCCACATCTTTTAATTCCAGAGTAAAGATCGATTTTTCATGAGACGCTCCAACGATCAACTCGGTCCGACCATCCAGATTCAAATCCCGCAATCGAAGCTGGTCAATTGTGGTCCGATGATCAAGCTTCAGTTGTCCTGCCTTCCTAATTTGTTCGCCATTTCGGCTAACGATCCATGCAGCAAATTCACCTGCCTTTACCTCTTGAAGCACGACTACGCGTTGATCCATCATTCCGAAGCGTATTTTCTGCGAGTCAAAAACGTGCTTGAATTCCAGCCAGTTTCTTTTCGCTGGATTCCAAATCCGATACTTTCGCATTTTTTCCGTGCCAATAAAAACATCCTGGTAACCATCGCCATTGAGATCCAGAATCCTAACCCCCGGATTCATTCCCGTTTTCCGATGGCGTACGGCAACGTTGTCTAACAAGTGCTTGTTAATGCGATCGAGGCATTCGCGAAACGTCAAGAACTTGACACGCTTGCCGTATTTTTTCTCAACGTGATCTATGACCTCAACAATTTGCTCGGCTCTAATCCATCCGTGCGGATGAAAGATAATATTTGCCACACCCTGTTTGGTGACCGACGCATCCACTGCGGCCTTGAGATCGTCTACCGTTTGCGGATTATGCGGGCGATGAATATTCTGCCCTTGCCAGTCATCTGGGATGGTGCAGGGGAATTCCCAACACTGATTTCCAATCAAATACGGGTAGGGATGATTCTTGATTTGGTTGACGAACGATGGAAACGGAACATATTTTTTGAAACGACGTGGATCAAAGGATTCACCCGTCTCAAAATGACTGCGCAACATCGGATCGTCGGGAGTGAACAGACAGGTGACAGACGTACTGACTTGAAGAAAGTTGCCGTTGGGAGTTTTTTGGTTAACAATCTCAGCGTAAGCCTTCGGGCTGGGTGTGTTGAGGGAATCCATGCAGGGGAACCGAAACGCCACCGGTCCATTTCCGGGGATCGAATTCATCAAGTCGACACAACGATCATAGGTATCTTTAGCTCGTTCGAAATCGCCTCCTTGCAGACAAGGGCAGGGGTGATCAATTGTGTGGCATTCGAGAGAGAGGCCCTCGCTGAGCCAGGTTTGAAGCTGCTTGTCGTCTGGGTCGACCTGACAGGCCATGATCGAAACCGGTGCTCGTCCGTCAATCTTCTTAAGACGATCCAGAATGGGGCGCAAATAAGCCTCATACTTTTGCGGGTCCCGCATGTCATCGATTCCCAACGTGATCACGGCATCGACTCCCTTTTCACCAATCCACTGCGGCGTCGTCAACCGCGCAGCGTCCACATTCGGATAGTAAGGGTCGCAAAACTCGTCAAGATAGGTCAGTCGATTACCACCTCGCGTGGGAACCGTCTGGGCGTTCGCATCAGAATAAGGGACAAGCTGCCCCAGTGTCATCAAAGAAAAAAACAAGGAGAACAAGGATCTCATCAATCTGATTCCTGTATGAAATAAGGACGGGCCCATCGGTGTTGCCGATCAAGCTCCATTGGAGAAGATCCATTTTACCCCAGTTTTTCCGTTGAGGTTGAGCCGAGAAGACTCCAAGAAAAATTCTCGTCCTCTAGTGAGTACGATTTTCCCATTATGCGTCTTGTCGGCGGTGTAGCTTCGAAGACGTTCTGGGTTACGAGCTTGTACTGACGAGGAATGAAACCGGAATGATCGGAATTTGGAGTGAACAGGCCTGCTCTCCTTTGGGTTTGTGTCGAACCATAGGCCAATACCCAACCTCTCAATGACTTACATCTCGAGGCAGTGAACGCTTCGCGAAATGGAAATAGATTTTTGATTTGCACTTGGGAATCGAATGCAGGAGCAGCGGGATCCAAGTGGAACGCAGTAACGAACTCGATGAAATTTGTGATGCGGAAGTGAAAACCGAGTTATCGGATTCGTTTATCGAGTCCTTTGAGAAAGGGAGCCAGGAATCGTCTGTTCCGATCCTCGTCGCTTGCTATTAGTCAAACACAACGATCAAAAACATGAATTTGTCATTTGCGTGAACAGCTTGGCAATTGCTTGGCTTGCGTTAGAGAACAGATCGGGATCGCAAGCAATTCCTATTGAACCGCATGTGCCGCAAGCACGAATTGGAAAAACCGGTTTCCAAAAGTAAACTTCCGAGAACACCGCGTGTCCTACCGCTTTGGCGGCATGACTTCTTTAACGGTTGTGCCATCTTCGTTGCTCATGACAAGGATGCTAAACCGTTGCACGTTGTCCAAATCGTTAGTGGAAAGCGACGTGTAATCGAACCTACCGCGAAGATCCGTATAGCCATCTTTGTAAAACTTCACTTCTCCGTTTTTCATCCGAGCATAAACCTTGCAGTAGGTTTTCGGGATACTCCGGCCTGTTGATTGATGATTGACTTGCAATTGACCGAATCTTTCAATGGTTTGAACGCTCAACGCGTGTGCGTAATAAGCTTGTGCTTTGGTTTGATCACCACTCGAAACTTCAACCAAGACATTGCTTCGTCCCAACTCCGCGGGCAATTCCCATTGATGAGTTTTCGATTGTTTAGGCAGCTCGACCCATTCCGTTTTCCGCGGACGAATGTACGTTAACTCCCCCGAAAATTGCTGCACAAACGGATTGCGACTGAATAGCAATTCGACATCCATCACATAATAATTTACCAATACGCGATCAATATTCTCAAATGTCAAATCAATCTTCTTTGCATCGACTTTGAAATCAAAAGTTGGACTTTGTGAAGCCAATTTGGTTTGAATCTCCGTTCGATTCGCGTCATCTACCCATTCCGTTTTTCTTCCTTCGATTTCATCCAACTGAGAGATAATAATTCTGAACGCTTTGCGCCAGCGTTCAACTTTGTAGTTTGCGTATCGACTTGCAATTTTTCGCGCAAGAACCGGTCGATCATTGAACATATCGAGATAGGCGGCCATGTAATCATATTGCAGCGATCCGGCGGTCGCTTTTTTGAAATACGCAATTGCCTCGCCGATTCGATCTTGCAGCAGCATGTAATAAGTCATGCTCATCAAATCATTGTTCGACAATTCATTCTTGCACGCCAAAATCCAGAGCAATCGATGATACTGGGCGTTCAAACGATTGTTCAGTATTTTCCGATTGGCACCCAGTTGATGAATCCGGGCATTCACGAGCGGTTCGTACTCCAGATGCTCATAGGTTCGCCTCGCAATTCGATCGTTAGTCAACAATGATGATTCGATATACGGCCCGGTCGAACTGACAAAATCGTCATGGAAGACAAGATAGTCCTTCATCTGCGATACAGCATTATGCTTGAATGCGTAGGCCCAAAGCGTCGGATTGAAAACGTGATATCCGGAGAGCATTCCCACGGCGGACTCAAAAAACACCTTGTCGTTCATTCGCCAGGCAATTTTGTCAAAATCCGTCTGTACCAGGTTGCTGTTTTCGATGTAAGTAAGAACATCATCGCTAGTGCCGTTCTGTGAAATGTATATCCACGAGGTTTTGTCGACCTTGCTCGGCTGATTCACCACATTAAAGTTGGCGGGTTCGGCAAAAGCGATGACTGTTTCATTTTTGGCAACGTTAACGGGATAGTGTTTGTATTTTCCCGACACAGGAAAGTAGAAATGATACTCGATCGATGATGTACGGTACGGATCTAGTTCGATGTGGACGCTTTTAGTTTCTGGATGCCCGCCAAGCGGCAGACTACCTACCGGAATTTGCAGGAGCAAATCAATCTTTTGTTTGGAGGACGTTGGGTTGGTGATCACGACCTGACAACCATAAGGCGTTTGCTTGATGAATTCATCGGTGACAAACTTATCGAGCCGGTCCGGACCCTCGTAACGATATCGATCGCCTATTTGATAAAAATTTTGGCTAACAAGAATTGATGTTTCTTTTCGGCCATCTTTTGCCGGTCGAATTTGTTCATGAAAAATCAGAAGCGGTGACTTCGCAGTCAGACGAAGCTTTTTGTCATCCGTCTGATAATCATGTTCGTTGGCTTCCCACTTCAAATCGAGGACGGAAAGTGCGAACATCATTTCCGTAAAATTCCGGGACGCCTCGGAAACATTTGTGGAGTAAAACGGCTCCGCTGAATCGTGACTTGCAAAGTCTTTCCAAAACTGATTGACCGAAATCAATGAAGCGACCTGTTTGTCGATTGTGAGATTGTAATAGTTGTTCTCAGCAAACTCCTGTGTCTTTTCGACTTGACGGAACAACTGTTCAATCGACTTTCGGCGGTCCATCAATTTCTTATCCAGCTCAAACCGCATGTCGTATTTTGCGTCTGAACGTCCGTTAGAATCCTTTAGCGATTCAAGCAAGGATTCTTTTTCGCGAATACCCAACCTCCGTGACTTGCGGAGTTCGTTCGCAAGTTCGGGCGTCGCAACAATTCCGTTCAAACCGAAAGCCTCTTTGCCGCTAGAGTCGCGACCGGAAAGCCGCTGGCCATCAACTGGATCGACGCTGAATGTGATTTCCCCGCCCGCTCTATCATTACCTGTGGCGGTTTGGCCCTTTGGCGGTTGATTTTCCCGATAGGCATAATTGGCTGCTGAATCGGCTTGCCGAATTGCGGCGACCTTCTTCTCGTCTAAGGACTTGATTCCACGAGATATTTCACCCAGCTTCGAATCCAGTCCATCCGAATCTGCATCAAGCGCTGTCGACGAAACGCCGAATCGAAAAAATTGATCGATCGCCGATCGAGGTGTCGGCCGCGTGTTATACCGATCCCTTATATTTCGGGACGTCGCATTTTTTTCGTCTGCAATCGAATTGGCAAGCAACACACGCTCAACAACATTGAGCTGTGCGTAGTCCCACGACTGGGTATACGACTTAAGCGATTCACCGAGTAGAAATCGATCGATGAAGGTTTTGTCTTTTTTATTTCTAATGTACGGCTGAACTACGGCCTCAAAGAATGTGCGATCTTTTTTGTAGAGAAAGAAGTTCAGTTCATGACACGCAAATTCAGAGTAAAGTTCGAGCTTTTCTTTTTCTGATTTATTTCGCCACTCTAAAATAAATCGGAATTTTTCAAGGTTTGCATTTCCGTTTAATGAAGTTAGCAATCGAAAGACTGCAGGCAGGTTGTCATAAAGCTCGAACTTTCCCGTCACCACATCGGTCACAACAAATTCAGAACCTGAATCAACAAACGTGATTTCTTTTTTGCGAGCAAAACGTTGATCAGGATCTAAACCCGATACAAATGATCGGTCTTTGGGTTCAAACGCTTGATCGCTCACATGTGAGAATCGATAGGCTGTCGACGAATCAGAAATCGCCAACACGTGAATTTGCGAATGCGATTCCAACAAACGATTGTCCAAGACGATTTTTCCGTCCTTAGGCACAACATTTAAAATCATCGTGGATCCGTTGGCCAGAAACTCCATTGTTGATTCGTCGATGTTTTGAAACGGTCGCTTTTGGCCTGCAGCGTTTTGCTTATCTGACCCAGGTTTGCTTTGATCTGCGTCTTCGAACTTGTTGCCTTCATTTAATTTCTGAGTCGCCGTTTCGGTTGAACGAACTGCCCAAGGCTGCAACAAAAGTCCGGGACGTTTCAGCATGACGCCTGGGAACTTTTCCACATATTTTCGATCCAAAATGTATTGATACTCATCACCGATCTTTCGGCCATCCACAAAGAGCGAACGCGACTGAGACAACTGGCCCGGACTGCGGTTCCAGGTCATGCCAACCAATTCTCGGAACAGATCAAATCGAGGCTGGAATCGAGTCGCAACAAGATGAATGCGAGTCGCTGCCGAAGCACCGCTGATGGAAATCGTCGTATTAACCTTGCCGCTTTTGATATTGGAAATCTGAACCGGAGTCGGATTGAAGATAACCGATCTCCTATATGGGCCAATAATTTCATCCTTCACGTTTTTGCCGTCGGACACAAAAATCGAAATCGATTTATTTTCATTCTTCAGAAAAAGTCGATAGTCTCCGGCCGACAGTCCGTTGATCGACAACAAGCCATTGGCAAACTGGATTTTCGAAAAGTGATCACTGACCCAAGTCGCACCATTCGTCTCAAACAACGCAACATCGCGGCGACTGAGTTCGCCAGAAAACTTATTCATTGCAACCGAGATGGAATCACCAACTCTTGCCAAAATCGATTGATGCGAATTGTTGTTTTGCGGTATCGTCCAAATCCGTTTCGTTCCCTCCGGACCTATAGCTTCTACAGAATCAATCCCGCTTAACGGGCCGAGAGTGATCCGCCCTAACAGATTCGTTTGCAAAGTTGCCGTCACGACATTTTTGAAGTCGCGATGTTTGATTTTCAGGCTGACTGGACGACCGACTTTTGGCTCGCCGTTCTTGCCGAACATGTCGATGGCGAATCCGTTTTTCGTTTGGCAAAAGAACAGATCTTCAACCTTCGTATCTTGTTCGATCTTGTTGACATAAAAGACTTTGGTTTCCGAAAGTGTCTGTATTTTGGCTCGACTCAGGTTCTTGATATCAGCCAATACCTGCACCTGAATCGCCTGCAAGCGTGACGGGACTTTAAATTCAAATGACGATTCTCTGTTTTGAAACAGCGCAAAGTCTTTCACAACTTTCGTGCTGACCGTCCCGTCAATATCGGTCGACGTCAACACTAATCGGCTATTTTCCAACAGACTCAATGGGGCCACGACTCCATTGATTAGCAATCGAGAACGAATGATCACATTTGCCTTGTGCCCCTCTATGAGTGACTCGCGATCCACGTAGATCCCGGCATCCAAGTTGTAGCTTTCCGACTGATGCGTAAAGCGGGCCAAGGAACAACTCTTCCCATCGGACACGACGACTGGGACCCAACCAGGTCGATTGGAAAATGGCACAAAAACCCTGCCGTCTTCGTCCGACTCGTACAACTTACCTTGGAGCCAGACGTTAGCCGACTTCAAAACTTCGCTCGTTTCGTTAATCACTGTCAGCTCATGGCCGGCGGCAGTGACCTTTTCCAGCAGTCGCAAATTCCCCTTCCGCACCAACGCACGACAACTTTTGCGATTGCCAATAAAGTCAACAATGTAAGTGCCCCGTTTGTCCATCTCAGGGAATACAAACCTTCGCTGCTTCTGTATGAACGGCGTTTCAGAATATTCATAAACCGTCTCTTGATTGGGAAGCAGCCCATCAAGTTCGATATTGGTATCGATTTCAGTGAGGCGATCGCGGTAATAATTCTGCGTATTGATTTCAAAGACTTTGACAATCAACTTCGAAACGTTTTTCACATTCAGTTCAATTGCGACCTGATCATTGGGTAAATAATCGAATTGGTTGGCGTGAGTAAAACTGAGGCCAACGCGTTCTTTGATTTGTTGGTATTCAGCTGGAGAAAGCAGCGCAGCCCATTTTTCTGAGCTGCCCAGTCCGTTCACAATCTTCGCTTCAGCGAACTGACGCTTTAAATAGGACGATTTTAAATACGTCGCAAATGACTTGTAATCTTGATCTGATTTAAAGAAGTGCTGCAGGTAGTCAGAGACAATCGCCGAATCATTTCCGATCGGGGGCAACAAAGTTTGAGGACGAAAGTTTGTCGAAAAATTGCATAGATCGCGTTTGTTTTCGTCAAGATTGATGTAGTCCGAATTCACATACGACATGTTCCGTGGAAGTTTGATGTAGTCGGTGAAAACATCACGGTCAAAGTTGCCTTCGCTACGATCCAAAACAAGCCGATGATAAAGAACGTTTGCCTTGAGCGAATTATGAGCAGGAGCAAGCTGGCAAACGAAATTCCAAATTTCATTCAAGTGCTGACGCTGAATCAAATAGTTGCCTTCGTAATTGGCGTCTGGATTGGGGCGAATTTTGGATAAAACAATATTGACGTAGTTCTGCTGATTCAAAAGCCTTGGCAATTTTTTTCGCAAATCTACTAATTGCGATTTGGTCAGGTTCCGATGAATGGCCATCGTTCCAAAACCGCGAGATCGGCGGTCGCTCAATTCACGAACGAGCATATCAATCAGTTGCGGATGATCCGGCGTTGTAATTCGCTGAAGCAAATGTCGAAGATCGTTGATTTCAAGAGGCTGATCCAAAAGCCAATCGAGTGCCCGTGTTTCGAATCCGTCAGTGTTCCCGTATTGTGCAAGGGCTCTGGCGGTTAACGTTTTGCGGCTGACTCGATCCTGATCTAAGACCGAGGGTAGGGCAGGGCCCTGTAGGCTTTCTCTCTGGTGAGTGAAGTCCAAATTCAATTGTTGAGTCAGGTACTCGATCGATTTCTTTGGATTGGTGTCGTAAGTCAGAAGAGCTTGTCGATTCAAGATTTGGCGAACGAGCCGTGAGTTACCGAATTTCGCGATCCAAGCCTTCGTCATTCTGTCGACAGCAGCGAAATTCTCTACGTTTTGATAATGAAGACAGTGGAAGTAGTAATAATTTTCCGAGCCAGGGACGAGCTCCTTTAAAATCGCTTCACGATCTTCAGCGAGTGCGAATCGCTCTACGAACTCAATGTCATCGTTTGCCGACACCGTTGCAGTGGCTATCATTGAAGCCGTGGCCGCAACGCCCCACCAAGTGATGAAGAATAATCGCAGGGATCGGTTCTGCATGAGCATCCGGACAATTGCACGGCTTAACGAGGGCTTCGTCATGGTTCGGTCGAATCGTAGAAGTTTTTATTTTTGAGCGATGAAGCGGGCGAACGCGATAAGCGAACCTTTTCAGCAACAAGATTCCACGAAATAGACGCCCATACGGGAAGACTTGCTTGCAGACTAACGCACGATTAACAAATTTGTTTCGAATCAACGGTATATTTCGCGATTTAAAAGAGCTCGACGATAAAACGCGGCTCACCGAGTGGAAAGAACGCCCAAGATTGGGTCGAACAAAATTGAGTCGAACAAGAAAAGCAAAGACGTCAAAATGGCCGATGTCGCGTATCCCCAAACCTTACCGAAAAACGCGAGAAATTGGCTATTACAATATCATGTCAATGGGCTCATCTTCGAGACTTCTTCCTGGCTTCTTCTAGAGCAATTCGCCCGCGGTCAATGACACATGCCGATTTTCACTCGCGGCAGCTATTCTACGACGCCCAAAACAATCGCCACTTCGAATTGCTTTCCATCACGAACAATCGATAGCTGAATCGTATCACCTGGTTTGTGAACGTCGACATATTCGCGAAGGTCACTGTATGATTTCACTTTTTGACCATCGGCCGCCACGATGATGTCTGCGTAGTCGTAGTCAGGTGTTTCGTATTCGAGGATGTATCGACCTTGTCTCGCCTGTTTTCGGACGACGCGAATTCCGCGAAGTCCAGCTTTTGCTGCAGGACCGTCCGGTGCGACCATGTTGACGCGCAGTCCACCCCGAATGGGTGTCGTGTGTACAATCCCAACATCAGGCCGAATCACTTTCCCAAACTTAATTAATTGTGGAACGACGCTTCGCAACGTATTCACAGGAATCGAAAACCCAACTCCGGTGTTTTCTCCCGATCCACTTGGATTTGCGATCGCAGTGTTCATGCCAATCAATAAACCCTGGTTATTTAAAAGCGGGCCTCCAGAATTTCCACGGTTTAGGGCCGCATCGATTTGTATAACATCCTTGATGACGTAACCGCGAACACGGCCGGGCAAAGTTCGATTCAGGGCCGACACGATTCCAACTGAAAGTGTTCGCTCCAATCCGAACGGATTCCCGATCGCGAGAATCTTTTGACCAACCCGAAGTGACGATGAATCGCCAAATTTAACTGGAAAAAGCTGACCTTCCGGCGCTGCAACCTTGATCACAGCCGTGTCGTTTTCTGGGTCCGCTCCGACAATCTCCGCATTAAACTGCGATCCATCAAATAACGTGACACTGACATAACTTGCGCCCTCGATCACGTGGTAATTCGTCAAAATATGACCAGACTTATCGAGCACCGAACCGCTTCCAGAACCCTCTTGCGGTTCAGCAGTCAAAAATAATGGATCACGTGAATACGATCGCGTTGAGATATTTACCACACTTTTATTAACCGTTTCATAAACGTCGATGTTGGTGGTTTCGTCAGACGAATAAACAGGGCTTGGAACAGCGTCCTGCAAAAAAGGCATCGAGACCAGGGAGTTTGGCTTGGAAACGTTTTTGGCAAAGGTGCCATCGTTTTGATAAATCAACCATGCGACAAAACCGGCGCCGAAAACTGCTGAAACAAGGCAAAGTACGAACTGTGTTTTTAAAGAATCTTTCATCGAAATTGATCTTCTGAAAAAATGTCATTGATTCGTCCGAAATTGATTTTTCTGCGAATTCTGTGCCAATTCAGCAACATTCAAGTCGTTTTACAGGCTTCAAATGGATGGCTCAGATGCTGAAATCATCGCCAAATTTACCGGCACCGCCATGACGACAGAGTCGCTCAAATTTTCGCCAAGACCATACAAGATCCTGAGTGGGAAGAATCAAAACGTCGCTAACGACGCCACGTTATGCCACCCTAAAGCTGATAAACCAACTTGAGGCCGATGATTGCGGTCGTTGCGACAGCAATACTCAACGGCAATCCGCATTTCACGTAATCGCCTGGACGGTATCCACCCGGGCCCATGACCATCAGATTGGTTTGATATCCAATCGGCGTAACGAACGCCAAAGACGCAGCCAGCGCAACGGCCATGATAAACGGCCGGGGACTCGTGCCACTGGAAACGGCGATGGAAATGGCGATGGGAATCATGATTGCTGCCACCGCATTGTTTGAAACCATCTCCGTCAAAATCATCGTAAATACGTAAACTGCAATTAACATCAAAAACGGACTGGAAACCAAACCGGACGCCGATTCAGCCAACCGCTGGGCAGCTCCGCTGGCCTGCATTGCTTCGCCAATCCCAAGGGCACAGGCAATCGTTAATAACAATTGAATGTCAACTGAATTTCGAGCTTCAGAAAATCGAACACAACGCGTAACGGACATCATGAGGAGGCCGACAAACGCGACTACGGGCGGGTTCGCCCAGCTGTCACCAGCACCCAACAAACTTCCGACCGCTAACCATCCGATGATTAACACCAGGATCCCTCCTGCGATCGGTGCCTTGTGATGCTGGCGAGCTTCGGAACCTTCTACCGCACTCACTAAAAAGAAGTCTCTACTGTTTCGGAACAAATCAATAAACTTGGAACGTGTTTGCAGCAATAACGTGTCACCTGCTTGCAATACAATATCACCGATTTTATTTGGAAGCCTGGCACCGTTTCGATGAACGGCAACAACGGCCGCACCATAGAGTTTTCGAAAATTCGATTCTTTAATCGGTTGACCAATAATCGGCGATGATCGCGACAAGACGACTTCGGTGAGATGCCGCTCGGACCGTTTGTTTGGATGCAGTTCATAGGCTCGATCGGCAGCAGGGACCAACCCCGGAATTTTTTCCAAATCCACGATCGTTTCGACGACCCCGGTAAAGATCAAACGATCCCCCGGTTTGATCACTTCGTCCGGAGAAACCGGCGTGATAATCTCATCGTTGCGATCGATCTCAATGAGAAAAAGACCCGGCAATTGACGGAGTCCTGCCACCTCAACATTTTGATTGACCAAACGACAGTTTTCCTGGACCATCATTTCGACCATATACTCACGTCGCTGATCACCCAACTGCCGTATCAGTTCCTTGCGATTTGGCAGAAAACGCACACCCAGCAAAATAAGAAATGCGGATCCGACAACCGCACACGGCAAACCAATCTTGCCAATTTCGAACAAGTGCATCGGTTGTACGCTATTGGCGAATTCCTCTTGCGAGGCAATCTCGTCCGCTGGTGCGGAGTCCTTTTCCAATTGCTGAAGCTCGGCTACCGCGACTTGATGACGTTGATTGAGTTGAGCCTGAACGACCAACGTTGTGCTGGTTCCAATCAGAGTGCAGACTCCACCTAGAATTGAAAAGTAACTGACGGGAATCAGGATTTTCGATGGCGAGATATTTCGTTTACGGCACCAGTCGATCACCATCGGTACGCTCATCGCAACCAAAGCCGTATTGAGCAAAAAAGCGGATGTTGTGACCAGCGCTCCACACAATCGCAGTAAGCCTCCCGCCTCCGTTTTCTCACCGCCCAAAATCTTTTCACCCAACCAGTCAATCACCCCGCATTTTCGTAGACCGGTTGCCATTGCAAGCAACGCCCCAATCGTGAGGACAGCGGGATTGGCAAAACCTGAAAACGCTTGAGTTGGTGTGATCACACCACTCAGAGTCACAAAAAGTAGCCCAGACAAGAACAACACATCCAGCGGAATACGCCGGTTGGTCATCAATGCCAAAAAGATCCCAATCGTTGTCCCGAGTGCAATCCATTGGTGAGCTACTTCAGGAAACAAGGAAAGCCTCTTTTTTGAAACGATGGATGGAATGGAAAAAACGAATTCGTACAGCGGTGATAAAGTCGTTTTGTCTCAGTGCGTGTAACTCTTTTATAAATGGCTCAAACCGACTAAGTGAACCCGGTGCTAAGTGAACCCGGTGCTAAGTGAACCCGGTGCTAAGTGAACCCGGTGCTAAGTGACAACCAGGCCGCACCGCCACCCGCGTCTCCAGCTTATGCAATGAAATTGCACATGGATCGGTTCTGAATTCCACCCGCTAATTAAATTCTAACAATTGAAAAGTGCAAAACCGGAACATCTAAAACAAACGCTTAACTTTTCCGTAGTTATCTGGTTAAACCAACTGGTTGCAACCCACAAACTTTTTTCAATTCACACGTTTTCCACGGTTGGAAAATATTATCTCACCGATAAAAGCTAGTACGCATTCGCTAATCAGCAATGCCCTCTCCTCGCATTGATCCGTGCGTCGTCATTCAAAAAACCTATCAACTCTACGTTTGAATTTTCAACCTTCACAAAAAACACAAAAGTCGCG
>CAJQQR010000047.1 GCA_905480545.1 uncultured Pirellulaceae bacterium | reverse complement strand
TTCTTTCCGCACAATGAAACCACTGATTTGCTTGCCGTGGCCGCCGGCAACCGAAATAACAGATCCGGTGATTGGATCAGCTCCGATTGCCATTCCGCCGATTGCGTCGGGAAGATTGGCACTTAGCATCTCAAATATCGCGTTCCCGATCAGTGCCGCACCGATACTGTCCAGCGTGACCTTTCGACAATCGATGTAGTAGTCGGCTTTTGCTCCCGACGCCAAGGTGACTTCGCCACGCTTGATTGCCAGCTTTGCAATCAAGTTTTTAAGTTGTTCTTTGTTGTTCATTTTTTAGTTTTCAAGATTAAACGGCGCACAAAAAAACGTTCGTTTGATATTCAGATTTGAACATCGAAGAACGTTTTTGTGAATTATGCTGAATCAATTTGAGGGGAACTTCGATCGACAGTCTAGCGACGACGTCCGCCTCCGCCACCTCGACCGCCACCACGTCCGCCACGGTCTTCACGTGGGCGAGCTTCATTGACTTGAATCGCTCGACCACACAGTTTTTGAAGGTTCAAATTCTCCATAGCGTTTCGCGCTTCGTCATCGTTTGCCATCTCTACGAATCCAAAGCCTCGCGATCGGCCTGTCTCCCGATCCTGCAATACTTTAGCAGACGACACTGCACCGAACGCCTCAAACGCTTCACGAAGATCGTCGTCGCCGACTTCGTATGACAGATTACCGACAAAAAGATTCATCTCTTCCTTTCTCGAACAAAAACTAATAAACCGCAGAAAGGACTCTGACGTCGGTCAGTGATATCTTTTCCAGCAGACAACCATTGATTCGCCAATCAATCCCACCGAAAAAAACGTTCGATGGAATCGTATGCCTAAACTACCAACCAACTGGAAAAGCAGAACGCATCGGATCAAACGCCCGATCGATAAATTGTCCGATACATTTGATCAATGCTTTGAAATTGATTCAGTTGCATGTCAAATCGGTTTTGCTGTTCACAATGCGACAAAATTCCATCGTTGGCTATTTCGCGGTAACAACTACCAAACCCAAGCCAAAACATCGTAAACTAAAAACAATTGTAAATTCGAATGAATGGTTTTGCACAATCATGCCAACCAGCGAAGTCAGCTGTGATTTCGCATTTGTGACCTTTTCGTCGTGCAAACAAACGGGATTGTAGCAGCTTTCGTCGTTAAAATGGAACTTCAAATGAAAGATTTAGCCAAAAAACGAATCGTCATAACCGGCGGAGCTAATGGAATTGGCAAAGCAATGGTTGCTGCTTTCAGTGCCGTTGGGGCACATGTCAGCTTTTGTGACATCGATGCAACGGCAGGTAAAGCTCTGGAGACGGCAACGGAAAACGCCCGGTTTTCCAAAGTTGACTTGCTTAAGGAATCAGCGGTTCGGAAATGGATTGATCAGGCAGCCGCCATCGATGGCAAAATTGATGTGCTGATTAACAATGCTGCTGCGGATCCACGGATTGATTTTCAATCCATGACCTCGCTGCAATGGGATACCCTTTTTGCTAGAAATGTCCGTGCCTATTTCCTGACCGCCCAGCAGGCAACTGAGCATTTTCCCAAAACGGGTGGGGCGATCATTAATTTTTCCTCTATCACGATTCACAAATCACCCGCGGCAATGGAAGCCTATGTTTCCACCAAGGCTGCAACGATTGGGTTCACGCAGTCGCTTGCTCGTGAGCTTGGAGCACAGAAAATTCGAGTCAATACATTGTCGCCTGGTTGGGTGATGACAGAGCGGCAGCTGGAACAGTTCGTAACGCCGCAGGTCAAAAAAATGTTGAAAAAAGAGCAATGCATTCCGCAGCTCATTCAGCCCAACGAAATTGCCAACGTGGCCCTGTTTTTGGCTTCTGATCTCAGTCAAGCAATAACGGGTCAGGAAGTTTTGGTGGATCGTGGTTGGTCACATGCTGGTTGAGCTAAAATAAAGGCATCATGCAATTTGCAAGATCGAATTTGCTGCCTTTTGTTATAACGCGAATTGCAGACTGTTTCGGTGTGATTGAAATTGCTCAATCGCAAGATGCAAAATTCTCGCCGTCGAAGTACAAGCTTTCGCTCGTTGAAAATCTGCTGAAAGGCCTCGTGCCGTATGCGCGTCCGGTTCCAGGCCGTTCCCTACTGAAAAAAAGAGTATCATCATGCCCCGATCTTTTGCTATCACGATGATTCGTTTTGTGATGCGACATTGGATACCGGCAAAAGGACGAATTCTGGTTCTTTGAAGCATCAATAAAACGTGGCAAGCTGACAAACGAATGGAAGATGCATCCGGTTGGCGGTGGGATTCCGACGACGTCGGGTATTGCTTCGACGAAAATCCATCTGTGCCAGAAGGACAAGAGTTTTCAAAAAGCCGTGATTAACCTCACGATACCTGGCTGATGGATACAGGAATGTTTCGGGAAACGGCAGCTACGGACCGTTACGATTGTGCGATTACCAAGTGAGAGAAATGGGCTACGGCTTTCATGTGGCTGGATGCGAATTTCTTGTCTCAAAAGTCGTGTGGAAGTGTCGGTGAAGCTTTCTAATCGCGGCATTACTCCGTTTTATTCACCTAATTGCCAGCACGTCACGCTTTTCGACCAACCCAAGTCCAATGTCGGTCGCTTGATGCGGTGACCGAATCGGCTGCAAATCCCAGTTCGATAACCAACGCTTGAATTTCCTCGAGCGATAACGCTGCTCGCAGTGAATCATCAAACATTTTTTGGGAATGATCGTTCTCTTCCCCCGCGTATGTCTCGACCAGTTCTTCTACTACTTTTCCCGACTCCGGGCGCATCAAATCACGAAAGAACAAAATGCCCCCTGGTTTGGTCACGCGAACCGCTTCGCTCAAACAGCTTTTGGGCTCAGGAATGTGATGGACGATACTGTTGGAGATCACGGCATCAAACGCATCGTCGTCGTAATCCAGTCCTTTGGCATCAACCTGCGATAGCTCAATCCGTTCGGTCAGGCTTGCCATTTCAAGATTGTATTTTGCCAAGTCGAGCATATGAGCAGCCATATCAACCGCCATCACACGGCAGTCTTCGAATCGTTCGCAAAGCTCGATTGGAATCAATGCCGTTCCGGTTCCCAGATCGAGTACGTCACCGCGAAAACCATCAACATTCAAAAGATCATCAACGAAGACTCGATTGACCGTGGAATGATCCATGGCGTTATAGTCGACCGCCTCTTCTTGGGTATCCATTACTTCAGGTTCGAGAACGCGTTGTAAAGTCATCTGAGCTTTCCAGTTAAGGTTAAGTTAGTGAATCGTATCGAATTCCAGGTCGCTGTTGATTTCTTTCAGTTTGTCTCCGGAGAATAATTTAAAGCCGAACAGCATGCTCGCGACGATAAAATATCCGGCGGCAAAACTAACAACTGTTTCACGAGTTGCATCGTCGAGCACTTCGCTCGTAATGATAAACATTTGGTCACCGGGAAGCGGTGAATGAATAATTCCAAACAAAGTGCAGATGCCCGCGGCAAAGAAAAACCATGCAGCCGCAATCAATTTGCGATCAATGATATATGCCAGAGCTGAAGCCCATAGCAAACTGGTGATGATGAAGCCACCGGCAAGTTGTTGCAGCGTGTCCGTTGAAGGTGATTGTGGTTGGTTGATCATCACCAGTTTTGCGAGTGCTGGCAAACACGCCAATGCCAATGCGGCGTAATGCCGCTTGGGTGTGACTTGAAAACTTTGAGCAGTAATCTCAAGCCCAATGAATATCAAAATGGAATAGATCGCTACCTTGGGCACAAAGATGTAAAAGAAAATAAAGAAACCGGTCAGGCCCGCCACGCCCACAAACAATGCGGTAAGTAACGTATAGAGTGCCCGTCCACCCATCGCTTTGTAGGCCGGGTGCCCAATATAGGGAGTCGTCTGAATCACCCCGCCGCACAAGCTGGCAGCGATCGTCGCAATGGATTCGACACCGATCACTGTTCCCGTATTAAAATCGTCACCCACACTGGCGGCACTTTCGGCGCAGTCAATCCCACCAATCACGGTGCCGATTGCAAACGGAATGATCAGCGGCAGATATTGAGCGGTGGTTTGAAATGTTTCACTGGTAAACCATTGGAATGAAAACGCGGTCATCCAACCCGACGGTAACAGAGCGTCCTTTGCCTCAAACGGTAAGGTTTCAATCGGGATAAAGTTGGTGCCGGTAGCTTTGTCGACGCCCATCACGATGTAATAAACAGCACAGGAAACAATCACTGCACCAAGTGCACCTGGAATTCCAAACGGCAGTCTGATCCGTGCGATTAAAGTCATCAGTACCATAACGAGAGATACCAAACCGACGATTGGCACGTGACAGATTTCGATAAGCGGGTTGAAGGCAATCAACACAACGGCGATTGCAGCGAGCGACCCGAGCAAGCCTGCGCGTGGGACCATTTTGCGAATCCAACCCGATCCAAAAGCGCAAATCAATTTGATAAGGCCGCTGATGAAAATCGCGCAAATGCCAATTTTCCACGCGTGCGACGCAGCAGCAAAATCAATATTTGCGATCTGTTCAGCCGATAGCTTTTCGATCACGTTTTGAATCGTCTGGTTTTCGGAAAGATGCTCAAGCCCTGCTGCCTGAAGAGTTAGCCCCGAACGCATACTCGAAAACGCAGGGCCAAGGACAAATAAACACATTCCAATGGTGCTGGGTGTGTCCAATCCTAAGGGCATTGCTGTGACCTTATCGTTACCTGTCTTCTTGGCGTGCAGGAACGCTAGCAGGAAAAATAGCAAATCACCAACCATGACGCCGATCGCTGTTCCCGGGATCATGTACTGAAATGCAAATTTTGCCGGGAAATTGAAAATCGTGGAAAGCAGACTGACCGTCAGCACCAAACCGGCCAAATTGTCGAGCATCAAGCCAAAAAAGGCGTTAATGTCTCCGGTGGCAGCCCATTTGTATCGGTTTTTTGTCATGGATTTGGTTTCGGCACGGTAATTGCAATTCGTATGAATCGCGAGTGTAAAACGGGTTATGCCCACTGTCAATTCGCAGAAAGCGTCACTTTCAGCGACTTTCTCGCAAAATCGTCGGCCTTCCGCTACAATGGAAATCGGAACGACCGGATAGGGACTTTGTGGCTGGGTAAACCGCCAATGTGAGAAAAGCAGTCTGCTTTGTTGCATTAATGGTTTGACTTGGTGCTGATCACGAACAACTTTTAATTTGGTACGTAAAGCAATGGATGCAAATACAACTATAAACCGAAATACTCCATCATTTGACTCAAAGGACGCTGCGGTGACCGACGAACAACTCTTGCTTGCATATCGAGAGACTGGAAACCGTGACCTCTTTGCTCAGTTGTTGAAACGATATGAGCGAGAGCTATTCAGTTATCTTTGCCGTTACCTAGGTAATGCAGAGATGGCAGAAGATGTTTTCCAGTCTGCTTTCCTCCAAGTTCACCTTAAATGTGAGCAATTTGAGGAAGGTCGTCGTTTTCGACCTTGGCTTTATACGATCGCAACCAACCAAGCAATTGATTCACAGCGTCGCCAAAAACGTCATAACATTTTGAGCTTGGACACTGCGGGCCGTAGTTCCGATGATGACGAGGTTTGTCGATTGGTTAATTTGTTGGAAAGCGGTGAAGATGATCCTTTGACGTACGCCGAGCGTACCGAAAGGTGTGACAACGTGCGAGACACATTGAACAGTCTTCCAGAATCGATGACCGCCGTCGTCCAGTTGGTTTACTACCAAGGAATGAAATATCGAGAGGCTGCTGAAGTTCTCGATATCCCCGTCGGAACGGTAAAGAGTCGGTTGCACGCCGCTATCGCCAAACTCACGGATGTTTGGAACGAATCGCAGGTTGAGCTTACTTAAATCGTGAAAAAAATCTCTGAAGAAGATCTGTTTGGATACGTTCTCGGTGCATTAGACGCATCTGAAGAGTATTCCATTTCAAATGCTTTGAAGCAAAGTCTCGCATTGCGCGAACGACTTGCTGAAGCGGAGGAGAAACTGGCCGGTCTTCCGGATCGCTTCGTTGAAATCGATCCGCCGAAAAGCCTTCTCGACAAGACACTCAACACCATCTCGATTGTTGACGCAGCGTTCGAAGATGATGCACTAAATCAACATGGTCGGTTGAATGCTGGGCTGAGCCCCGACACAGAAAAAAATAATACAGAAAAAAATAATACAAACTCTTCACCGTCTGCCCGACTGACCCCCGTTTCAGACGTTGGTGTGATCAAAAAGTCTAACTGGTCGATGATCGACCTGGTGGTCAGTTGTTCGGTATGCCTCGTTTTTGCGGCGATATTGTTGCCATCGATTGCTAACAGCCGATTTCAATCAGACTTGCTTTATTGTCAAAACAATTTGCGAGCCATTGGCTATAACCTAGCAAGTATCGCAGATAGCTATGATGGCAAGCTTGAGGTCGTTCGAAACAACGATCAAATTGATGTCGCTCAATACGTCAAGTACATGATCGATGCAGAACTTGCCAGCGATTCAAGCGGCATGATTTGCCCCAGCGATCCGCTGAAAGAACAGACACAATCTGAATACGAGGCGGCTTGGTTTCAGACTGCTTCACACCGCTCCAGTGGCACCGTCGAACTTGTGACACCTGATATGGATCCATCAAACACGCTTTCGGATTCGAGCGAATTAGAGCAGTCGTCCAGTAAAATGAGCTCAAGCGGGTCGTATGGCTATGCCGTTCCAGCCCGCATTTCCAACAGTAGCCGGTTAGAAAAGATGGCAGTTCCGTCATCAACCGACCAGGTGCTTGCAGGTGATTCGCCTAGTATTAATAGCCCCGGTTTTCAAAGTCTAAATCACGGGTCAAAAGGACAAAACGTTCTGTACGGCGATCTTTCGGTTGCTCATATCCAGGACTCAGCGTACTTGCCTTCGGGTGACCATATCTATTTGAATAACCAGGGTGAAGTTCAACCTGGTTTCTCGCTCAAGGACAATTTGCTGGCGACCGGAACCATCATCTGCAAGAGTGTTGAGTAGAACCGTTTGGAATTGTGTGGAATCCGGTTTTCACTCAAATCGCTTCTGCTCTCATCACCTTCTTATTGCGATTTGCTTCTTATCGCGATTTGCTTCTCATTTCGCAATCAGCTGATTCGGCGACAGGTAATAGTCCCCTCCATAGCAGTCCGGTAAAGGGCAGTCCCGTATATGACATCTAAGTGGTTATTGAGGTTCCATTCAAGCTGCGGCACTACGATTTCGACCTGCTATGCCGCACCCGGTTAGAGACAGCGGTCCGCTTGTGTTTTCCCAAAAAGGCTTACGCGTTACTGAGGATTTGAGTGACTTCTCCGCTGCTATCTGCAAAGCGATCCATTTTTAATCCCATCAATCGCGATTGGGTTAGCCACAAATTTGCCAACGGTGTTCCTTCGGGCAAATTAATATGTTGGCCTGATTTGATTTTCTTTCCGCCACCAGCAACGATGATCGGCAGGTCATTGTATTGGTGCGTTGAGCCATCCCCCAAACCGGAGCCGTACGTGAATAATGTGTTGTCCAGCAGCGTTGTGCCGCCGGGTTGCTCTATCGCATCCATCTTCTTTGCAAGGTAAGCAAACTGCTCCATGTGAAAACGATCGACCTTCAAAAGGTCATCGATCATCTTCGTTTGGTTATGCGACATTTGGTGATGGCTGCGGGGTTTGTCAAACAGTCCCTCAAATTTGTACGGTGTATCCCAGCGTTCGGGACCAACCATAAACGTGGTCACATTGGTCAGGCCGGTTTGAAGGGCGACGACCATCAAGTCACCCATCAGGCGAATGTATTCCCCACGAGGCAAGTGCGCTTCTGGTGGTTCGTCAAATTTGACTTTCGAAAGCTCGGTTCGCATTTTTTCCAAACGGTCCATTTGCTTTTCGATCGTTCTAATGGAGTCAAAATACTCCGCGAATTTTTGTTGATCGCTACCACCAAGCTCGTTTTTCAAGGATCGTGCATCCTCCAGAACCAGGTCTGTGATATCGCGGTAACGATCGATCTCTCGCGTTGAAAAGAGTCGATGGTACATTTTGCGAGGATCGCGAATTGATGGAGCCAAATGGCCAATTCCAAACCATGAGATATTGTCAAAATAAATGGACTCTTTGTTATCACGATGGCTATTGCAACTGAATTCAAGCGTCGGAAACGGAGTTTTTCTTCCGACCTTGTCGGCGACCAAATGATCAAGCGTCCGATCCAGTGGCCATGCCGTTCCCTTGACCGTATAGGGTACCGCACTGCTCAAATAGCAGGAGGCGCATTGCGCATGAACATCGGTCCCCTGCTGAAACGTTCGATCCATACCGGTGATCAAATTAATTTTGCTCTTCAGATCCTCCAGTGGCTGCAAGGTTGGCGTTAATTTCTCAAGGGGTTTAACGCTTAGTTTTGGATTCTGCTTTCCAAGTGATTTCATGACATTCCCCAAGTTTCCTTTGGGGATCACATCATCGGCTTCGCCAGGAAAGAATCCACGCCGAACCACACCGATTGGCACGTAGAAATGGGCCATCCGTTGCTGGACGTTTGCCGTCGAAGAAACGAGGTTCAGTGAGCCGGATGGACTTCCCGTTGAAACGCTTTCAAGCCAGGGTAATGACAATGCCGTCCCACCAAGGCCGCGAAGGAAATTTCGTCGGGTTGTTCGTTTCGTATTGCGTGTCATATTTGCGTCTCAATTATCGAGTTTGAGCGTTGATTGTTTTCTTTTGAATCGACTTCGTTCGAAAAGGCTCGCTTAGGACCACGGCCTGCAACATTGCCTGGATCTTGTAGTCATTTTCTTCGGCTTGTTCAGCGATCTGCTCAATAGCAATTTGGTCGGCAGCACCTAATTCACGTCCCAGTGCGAATGAAAGCAGATGCCCGGCAAAGCCTCTCGCAAATCGCTTTTTCTCCAGTAAGATCGCGTCTTTGAATTCCACAACGTTGGTGAAGCGGTGTTTTCTGAAAAGGGTTCCGCTCATGTCGACCTCTCTGTCGTTTTCATATTTGTTACGCCATACACCGACCGCATTATAGTTTTCCAGCGCGAAACCAAGTGGGTCGATTTGCTCGTGGCAACCGCGACAATCACTTCGTTTGCGATGCATGGCCAGCCGTTCTCGCAGCGTTAGGTTTTCCTCACCTGTAGGAGGTTTTTCACCGAGGGCAGGAACATCTGCCGGCGGAGGTTCGGGTGGGTCATTGAAAATAACCCCAGCAATCCAAGCTCCACGCGTGATGGGTTGAGTTCGTTCTGGACCGGACGTCATGGTCATGACTGCAGCGTTGGTGATGACGCCACCGGTGCGGCGATCCGATATGGGAACACGAATAAACCGTAGCACGCCCACGGCTCCACCATTGACGTTTTTCCCCTTGTATTGTTCGCTCTGCAGGTCTTGATAAGCATTCTCTAGCAACAGCGAACGGTAGGTGAAATCAGAATCAATAAACTGCGTGATCGACTTGTTTTCAATTAAGACGGTTTCGAACAAGAGTAATGGCTCAAGCATCATATGCATGCTATCGCGGTATTTCAAAAAATAAAATTTGGGAAATTGCTGTTGATTGGGGACCGAAGAAATAATCCGTTCCAGTTGCAGCCATTGCGATGGAAAACTGTCACAAAAACGTTTTAATTTTTTGTCTTTTAGCATTCGCTGAAACTGAGAGACAAGCTGTTTAGTGTCCGACAGCTTACCCTTTATTGCCGTTTCCAGAAGTTCTTTGTCAGGAAGGCTTCCCCACAGAAAAAAAGAAAGTCTCGACGCCAATTCAAAATCATCAGTCGGTTCAACGCCAGATTTTGCTTCTGACTTATCATAAAGGTAAAGAAACCTCGGCGAGGCAATCGTTGCGGCTGCGACCGATTTCATTGCTCCCTCGAACGAAACGCCAGAGTCAATTTGACGCGTGACAAACGCGACGTAGCGATCGAGCGTTTTCTGATCGACGGTTTTGCGAAACGCTTTTGTCAGAAAGGGTTTTAGTCTTACACGAACAGCATTTTCATAGTCGTTGACATTCTTCGGTTTCGTGAAAAACGACTTCCACACACCAACATTTCGGGGACCAAAATCTGGACTTTGTGTAATCGACTGGCCCAGTTTTAAAAACGATTCCATCAAAAGTGGCGACAGCGATAGGTGATCGGCGCGGTTGTCATAGCCGTGTTCGGCGCGAAGGTCTTGAGGAAAGGCGGCAACGCCAGCGAGACGCCGTTCTATCATTTGCGATTTGCCCAAGGGACGGCTTCCGACCGTGACAACATCGGCCATTTTTCCTGACGCCGGTTTGAAGTAGCCGTTGTGTTCCCGCATCATCCGTTCAGGAAGCGTAAATACAATGCACTTCAAATCGAAAAGATCGGTAACGGCATTGTTGTATTGGAACCGATTCATCCGGCGAATTGGTGTCGGTAAGTAGCGTTTCTGTTTTGAAAGTGACGATTGGCGAATTGATTTCAATTCTTTGATCAATTGCTGGCGAAGTACTGGATCAAGTTCCGGTTCGTCTTCCGGCGGCATCTCTTCAAGGTCGAGAACATGGATCAGGTCGCCAATGAGCTCTACGTTTCTCGAAAAATTCTCGGGACGAATCAACGTCAAATCGACATCGCCCTCGATTACTTTTCCCGAACCATTCGCATCGTTCCCATGGCATTTGATGCAATGCTTTTGGAATGCGGGAACTATTCGTTTTTCCAGAACTAGGTCGTCTCCGCGAGCTGACGATGCGCCGCTGCAGGTTAAAGTGGCGATTGCGAACAACCGAAAAAAACTCTGCAAATTTAGACTGTGTTTGCTTGGCTTTTTGGGGTTCAAGAGCATGTGTGGGTAGCGTGAGGGTAAGCGGTTGGAATTGCCGTTTCGGGGATGACATGCCTAAATTGCCATCATCACATTTCATTCATTGATCGCGTTTCGGATATGTGAACGAGTGTCAGGCTGACGGCTCTGCCAACGCGCAAGAAACGGATGAGTCTGGGGTAGTCTTATTATACCGCATTTTTAGCGATCGTTATCAGCGAGTCCACGTCGCATCAGCGCCCAGATCGCTCCAATCATTGGGCCGAATACCAAACCCAAAAATAAATAACCCGGGATCAAAGCACGACCGTATTCTTCAAATGCATATGAAATCGACAATAGAAACATACTTAAAACGCATGCGATCAATCCAATCATAATGGGGTTTCGATTGACGATTCCAGTTACCACGCCTGTTGCCCCAAATGAAAGAATTAGATCCAACGGGGCGTGCCAACCGATCGAAAGCGCGATTGCTATCCCGCTACCCATGAACCCACCTAATAAACCACGTCCAACAACGCCAATTCGCACTAAAAGGCTGGGCTTGGATTCATAGGGATTCGGAAATACAGTCACGTTTGATTCTGGTTTTTTGGATGCAGGTGCTGAAACCAACGTGGGTGAGCTTAAGGTCCTGATCCCAACTCATAAATAGTGACTAAAAAGAATTGAGTCCAAGTCTTATTTTGCGATTCACATCTTTTTAGGACCATCCAGCGGATCACCTTTGATTGTCCGGTTGATTCGCATAAAACCATAGACCAATTCCTAATTCATTCAGCGATCCAAACAACTCCTAGACAAAAAAAGCTACGAAGAGTTCACTTCGCAGCTTTTCGTTCAATCGAATTGGAACGTTCAATATCTCGTTTGGGACTTGAAGTGAGTGCTACTAGTCATTATTCACCACATCATCTCCATCTTTAACGCCTAGGATTCTTCCGAGAACCAAAGCGAGGACCGCGATCGCCCCAGAGAACAATGCACCCATCTTCGCTGCACCTTGCAGTGTTTCCGAGCCAGGCCCCTTAAAGGCCTGACCGGCAACAAAAAGGGCAACGGTGAGTCCCAGCCCTGCGATAACGCCAGCGACCACCAAGTGTTTTAATTTCATTCCAGAAGGTAACGGAAACCCAAGGAAAGTCGCGCCCCAAGAGAAGAATGTGATTCCAACGGTTTTTCCAATGAGAAGTGAGAGGAATACAATCCAGGTTAAATTGTTGAGGCTGGAGAATTCAACTCCGGCATTGGCAAACGCGAAAAAGAACAATCCGAAATCGACAAAGCCCTTCATGCTGTGTTCGAACCGGTTTAACGGATCGACTTCGATGGTCGTTGTGTCATCTTGAAAAAGTCCTTCATCCCGTTTCGGTCCGGGAAGCAACGGCACGATCGGAACCAGTGCTAATGCTGGATGTAGGTGGGCACTGTAAAGACCCCACCAACTGAAAGCTCCTCCTATGGCAATATAGGGAACCCAGTTTTGAACGTTCTTCAACCGAAGACCGTAGGCGATTGCCATACCAGGCAGAACCCATAAGACATTCAGCCAAACTGGCGGAGCTGTTGGGTAGAATAAAGCGATGATCATTAATCCGATGCCGTCATCCGCAACAGCAAGTAGAAGCAAAAAACTAATCGCCGGGTGTCCGGTTCCAAAAACGAGCCTTGCGATCAACCACGCCAGGGCAATGTCAGTTGCGGTTGGAATGCCCCAGCCTTTTTGCCAGCTCTGTTCGCCCATGACCAGGTTCAGAAGCAGGTACACGCCGACCGGTCCGACAACGCCACCGATCGTGCCCATCAACGGATTCACGGCACGTGAAATCGGATTTAACGCACCACCGGGTAGACAGGATTCCGCGATTTCTTTGGCTGCAATTCCGAAGAAAAGCACCATAAATAATTCGTTGACCAGAAAATGCATTGATAAGTAGTGTGCGATGCCGTGAGCATGCCCCCCGCCGTGGTCATCACCGTGGTCATCACCGTGGTCCTCGCTGTGCGATTCGTCAGTCTGAACATCGCCGGTATGTGCACCATCTTTTGCATGATCATTATCCTGGTGATGGGCTTCTTTTTTGTCCTTTGCGTCGTCGCCGTTATCACCTTCCTTTTCTGAAGAGTCTTTTGCGTGCTCCTCACCGTGGTCCATCTCGACACCGGTAAAAAACGAAGATGTGTCATAGACCAGTCGCTTGTACAGGGTCGGGTCAAAATTGGCAAAAATGAGAGAAACAATGACGCCCAGCAGCAGCGGCAGAGAGAATTCCTGAGCGATGTATAGGATCTTGTTCCCGTTTCCGGAGTGATGTGAACTCATTTGACGACTTTGGCTGATTTAAATTTTGAAAAAAGGTTACGCAACTGTCGGAGGTTGACTGGAGAACCTCGCAGAGATCAAGAAAGGCACTGGGCGCCGACGGTTTTGCTTACCAAATCGACATCCGTCGCTTTATAAAAAAGCTAATGGTCTAACAGATTCGATCCAAATGTACAATTCGATTCGGTTATGATGGGGAAATGCAACAAAAAAAGGGCTTGTAATTGACAGCAAAAAGAAGCTTTTACGATTTAAAGGGTCGTTCCGGCGCACCGAATGAGAATTGGTTGCACCTGCGGTGGCGGGGAGTTGAATTTAAGTGAAATCCACGTATCCTGTTTATGGGTTTGAGACTACTTATTCGCGAGCGCAGACCACCAGTTCCCCAATATAGCACCCCTCCTCATGGCAGAAGTATTTCGTTATGAGGTTATCCCATCATCGAGCTGGGCTTACCTTTCGACCATTTTGATGGTCAGTCTATTCCTGAAATTCGGGCGATTTTTTAGCCTTCGAAATCTGGATATTGTATTGCTCGCGCTGTTGGCTCCCGGACTGCTGGTTGTTTTGCACATGAGCGAGCTGCGAAACCAGATTGATGCTCAAATCAGTGTGGTCAGCGATTTGGAGCGGAGAGACGCTGAACGAGACGCTTCATCGGCTCAGGCAAAAGCGGTCACGGCAAGTGGCTTGAGCGACGAAACAGACAATCCAGCTAGGCAAAACCCCGGTCAAAAAAGTCGTAATGGCAGCCTTGGGGAAGGTGGTTTTCAGGAGATGCGAACCGCAGATCTTAATGAGTCAGCGGACCCCTCGACCAATTCGCTCAATGGTCCGTCAGGCGAAAATGGTACCAACAGTGACGTGGATGACAAAGACGAGAATCCTGAATTATCCGAGCTGCAATTGCGGATTTCCAATTTGGTAAAAGAATCTGAAAGTCTGCGTGATCAGCAATTGGACGGTCACAAATGGCTGGTACTCGTTGGGATTTGTCTCATGATTCGGATGCTGATTGATCCGTATATGATCCGGCGTCCGCTGCTCGAACCAAACTTGGAGTTTTCCGGTTTGACGTTTTTGACCGTCATTTTATTGTTTGTTTTGATTGCGAATCTGGTTTCTGCAAAAGTCACCAACGAGGACATCGTAGTTGCTGCCGAGGGGAAAGAACTGGCGACTGCGACTGCTTCAGGGCCAAGTGCAGCACACGGTCCCGGCTACCGTTTGCTATTTCTTTTTCCGAATATTCCGACCTCGGTTGCTAATCAGGAACCCGGTCTGCGGAATAGCTACCGCAGTCCAGCGACGCCCGCATCTCTGATTTCAGTTTCAAAGATTATGGCGATTATCGGACAGCTCGCTGTCGTTATCGGAATTTACATGATTGGTTATTTGCATTTCGGCAATACAAGGATGGGGATCGGAATCGTAACGCTTTACTTGTTACTGCCGTATACTGCGGAAATGTCAGGTCGCGTTGTCCATATCCTTCCTGCCGCTGCGTTGGTTTGGGCTATCGTTTGCTACCGAAAGCCATTTTGGGCCGGAATTTTCATTGGTTTGGCGATGGGACTGGCGTACTATCCAATGTTTCTGCTCCCGCTTTGGTTCAGCTTTTATTGGCATCGCGGATTGAGGGATTTCATTTTTGGATTTTTCGTGATGATTGCGGTTCTTGCGATCACGCTGATCTTCACTTCCAGCGACTTCACACACTACCTCCAAAATTTGCAAGCAATGTTTGGAATTTGGACACCGATCATGTCGGGTTTAAGTGGTATTTGGGAAGAAGGAAATATTGATCCCAGCTTTCGCATTCCGGTGATTGCTGCTTTCTTTTGTATGAGTATCTCATTCGCTGTTTGGCCTGCTCAAAAGAACTTGGGAACGCTGCTCGGTTGTTCGGCGGCGTTGATGATTGCCGTCCAGTTTTGGCACGGATTTAACGGTGGATTGTTGATGGCATGGTATCTTCCGCTGACTTTATTGACGATGTTCCGTCCTAATTTGGAGGACCGAACGTCACTTTCTCTTTTGCCAAACAAGTGATTTCCCGCACATGTGATTTCCCGCACAAGTGATTTTCCGTGGCGTTCTAACGGTGTGGCAGCCGACGGCTTCTGAAAACGACCGGTTCTCGAATATTTTCGCAAAAGAGTTCGCATCACCTCTGGTCAGCCTTTAATGTTTTAGGATGCGATACATAATGTTTGATTCCGCTCCTCATTTCTTCAAAGATTTCTATGTTAGAACGATTGCAAAAAGTGCTGGCCGTAGGTGGCATTGGCAGCCGAAGAGACTGTGAAATCCTCATTACTGAGGGGCGAGTGGAAGTCGATCGTGAGATCGTGACCAAGCTCGGAACCAAAGTTGATCCCGAGAAGCAGTTGATTCGTGTCGATGGCGAAGTCGTAAAGATCTCTCCACGCAAGTATTTTGCTGTAAATAAACCACGCGGCGTTTTGTCGACCAACTTTGATCAAAGCGGACGGATGAGAGTCGTCGATTTGATCGCTACCGATCAGCATATCTACACGGTTGGTCGCTTGGATAAAGAAAGCGAGGGATTGATCATCGTGACAAATGATGGTGATCTAGCGAATCGTTTGACACATCCGAAATATGGCGTCGAGAAAACGTACATGATTTCCGTCGAAGGGCACCCAACCCGCGAGCAAATGGAAACGCTTCAAGCTGGCGTCTATATCGCGGAGGGACTCGCTCACATCAAGCGGTTTCTTTTTAAGAAGAAACTAAAATCGACAACCGAAATTGAGATCGTGCTGGACGAGGGACGCAACCGAGAGGTGCGCCGATTACTAGCTCGGATCGGACACAAGGTTTTGACTCTACGTCGAATCGGTATTGGCTCGTTCTTTTTGAACGACATCCCAGCCGCTGGTAACAAGCAGTTGTCATCCGACGAAGTCGCCCAATTATTCGTCAATCCGAAGGCGAAAACAAAAGGGGGAGGGAAGTCAAAAGTTGCATCGAAGAAGAAAGTTGCCAAGAAGGTTTCATTTCACAAGTTCGTCAGAACGGCCGAAGAAAACGCGGAATCGAATCCGAATGACCGAGGAGACAATCGCCGTTCAACTCAGTCCCCAGGAAAACGCAAAACGGTTGCCAAAAAGAAGGTTTCAGGCAAGAACTCCGTTGCCAAGAAAAAATCGGCAGGCAGGCGAGGTGCGGATAAAGCTGTTGGTGGCCGAAGGACCGGAGCCAAAAAAGGTGTCAACGCGAAGAAGAAATCGGATAAATCAGGTGTAAAGAAACCTAACCGCAAGACCATTGCGAGGAAAAAAGCGGCAGGGAAACCGAAAAAGCGAAAGTAAGTTTCGGTAAAAAACGGACTCCGATTGGGGAATAGAATGCCGGTGGAAGTTTGCGAAGTTGGTTTTGGAGCGTAGCTGTAGCTGCCAATGTTTAAAACGCCATCACCTCGCAATTTAGCTCAAGCAACGGACGGATGCCCCGCTCATATTAGTTCAAACGTTTACCCGACCATGCTCTATCTGACTTTCACAATGCGTTTCAGCTTTGATTCGAACGGGTCGAAGAAGAGTGCCGGCGTCAAGGCCTTGTTCTGACGCTTCAGTGTTCTGACGCTTCAGTGTTCTGGCGTTTCAGTGTTCTGGCGTTTCAGTGTTCTAGCGTTTCAGTGTAGAGGCTGCTTTCAATCGAAACGCATGGTTATAACCGAACCATTGATTAAAATTAACGTTTTCGACGCTTAAGCTGTGGGGCTTCCAGTTGTAAAAATCGCTGAACCAAAACATCCTCAGAACCAATGATCTCGCTGGTTTGACGTTGGTAACGGAATTTTTTAGCTTCACTGTGTTGCCATTGAGAATTCTCGTTTTTACGGAACCAGATTTTGGCGGTATCCCGTTGCAAGCCTTCGAGCAGAATGATTTCGTTTTCTTCGGTGTAGGTTAGCTGGGTCGCGGTAGCGCGGAATTTCTTTCCTTCGATTTCTGTATTTCCAATGGCCGCTAATTCAATCAGTGCTTTTTCACTGCCCGTCGGTTTCCATTGATTAAAAGTTAACTGATTCGCATTCAGGTAGATTTCATCGGCGGTAATCGTTGTGCCGTCCGGATCATAACGAGTCTCCCAGTTCTCGGCTGGACCGTAAACGCAGCGGACATTTTCGTTCACGGTCGCCGTTCGCTGTTTTACATTTCCGCGGATGTTACCAGCGAACGCAATTTCCATATAAGATAGCTTTGACTTGCTGGATGAAATGCCAGACAGCAAGTTCTCTGACTGCGGTCCCGATTGCTTTTTCTCGCCCTTGCGGATTGACCGCACATTTCCGGGCCCCATCGCCCGAGTGTCACCGGTGATCGTATTCAGGTTGATTTCGCGGGCCTGAATCTCATCGATCGATTTGATTTCATTGATTGCCTCTCGTGTGGTTGCCTTAATGTATGCTTTTTCAAGCATGGCGAAATCGGAGATCTTGATTTTTGGTTTTGCTGATTTCCTGGATGAGGCTTGGCTGTACTGCGGTGAAGCAGTGTTCTGATAGCCGACTTGGTTTGTGTTGGATCGGTTTGGATTGGCTTGAGGTGCTCTCGCCAAACTCGTATTTGTTTTCTTAAGCGACTCGCTGAAATCGATTCGCCGATTCGTTCTCGCTTTCAGGATGGGCGTGGATCCCTCGTATTCGACTTGATCACCAGATTCCAGGTAGTCGATGCCTTCGAATTGAATGTCATCGGTCAGTAGGATGATTTGGCCATCAAATTCGAAACGCTTATTCCATCGAATTGTGGTTTCCGGTTGTGGCCCGAACGGCCGCTCGTCGGCTTTGATTTCCGGTGAAACGATGACCTGCCCTGGGAAGTCAGTCCAGGCCTGATTCAACGACTGGTCGACATGCAATTGTTCGGACATGAATCGTATTCCATCCGCGTCAATCGTGGCCGGTGAGCCAAGAACGCTGAATTTAAACGCATCTTTTTTATTTGTAGCGTCGATCTGGATTTCATTACCATGAACCTCCAGCATGTCGCGGGCCGATTTTCCTTCGAGCAACGGCGTCAGGTCAATCGATTTGACGCGAACGTCTTTTTCGACACGAAAAGATCTTAGTTCGTTCTTATCTGTCAGGTAGGCGATCGCAATTTGCCCGTTGGCAATGACTCGATTCTCGATCGGCTCATTTGCTTCTTCATCACGATCTCCTGACAGGTTTGTTTTGCCGGGATCGCTTACCAGTTGTTTATCACTCGTGCGACTGTTTTTTTGTTTCGATGTTTTGTTGGTCAAGCGATTATTGATGCGTGGGTCGGTTGGGATCGTGCCAATTGGTTTGGGCCAAAAAACGCGTAGTTCATTAACTTCTCCCGCGAACTCTGGAGCATTCATTGTCACGCTTCGCTGTCCCAATAACTGCGCTGGAAAGAAATCCCACTTTGCGTTGGCGCCTTTTTGCCGTTTCTCCCACAGCCAAAAATGCAGTTCGTCGCAACCAAAATGTTGGTCGCCCTGAAAAATGATGTGGGCGTTTCCGTGCAGTGAAATGGCCTTTTTCCCTTCATGTGGCTGAATGTTAAACTCGGATTGCCAGCTCGCCTTAAAGTGCTTTTTAAGATCGCCCGGGTTGCCGATGATTTGCCCGGGACCGGTGGCCCAGCCAGTTCCCAGCTGATTGTTTTTCGTCAGTTTATATTGCATCTCCGGTGCGATAAATTGGTGGCTACCATCCCGCAACTCAACATTCGAGCGACAATGAATGATTTGTCGCCCGATAAAGTACTCGATAAAGTCAGCTTGGGCGTACGCATCCTTCGAATCGACCAGTAGCCGTGCTGGAGCACCAAACGCCGTCACGCGGTGAAAGTGGATTTTGTCTTTGACTTCCGCCGTCGCTTGATTGCCGCTGCGAATAATGAAATCAATTTCTAAACGGTCGCAATAAAGATGATCGTGCAGACCTTCTTTGTGTAGTTGCTCAACATGCACCTGATCGAACAGAACCATCTGCGACTTTCCAAAGTCGAGACGGAATGGACCAGCACATTTGATCTCGACTGGAGATTTGGCAACCGATGTCTCAAGTGCGGATTTCGGACCATCGGTCCCGGGCTTGTTTGATGAATCTTTTGATGTCGATGCAGCCGTAACGTTTACTTCAATATCGTCCGGCATCAAAGTGATTGAATCAAGATGGGCCAGTTCAACCGTCTTTAGATTTTTGACGATTGGCAAATGTCGCTTGCGTTTCTTTTTTTCAAAACCGACATCCGCCAAGTTGATGGTTAAGTTGTGGCCGCTCCCGTAGTGTGGGCCGTATTTGAACTGCACAGGATTCACGGCAAGAATTTGTGTTTTTTCAACTTGGATATTCGTTGTTCTAAACTCGAAACTGTCCTTCGCACCCGGTGCAGATTCCTCGCGCATCACAATGACTTCTCCCGGCATTCTTGCACCCGAGAATTTGCCGCTGGGGGAATTAGGAGCACTGCCATCTTCAAACTTGATATATGCTCCCTCGTCGGTCCGAAGGATTATCGGTTTGTCTTTCTTGACGCTGGGATGATCACCCTCTAGCGATTCCGCCAAGGTCGAATCAGGATTGAGAAACATCGTGAACGGCTTGACTTCCCAGTTGCCGTCCTCCATTTGCTTGGCTTCCTTGAAGAACAAAACGCTTTGTTTTGCATCGAGGATTTTGCAATTGTCCCGAATCCAATCATCTTCTGGAAACAAGTCACTGATAAGCTTGTCATATCGATGACTACTTTTTGCTTTGACTCGCTCGGGCTCGATTTGACCTTTTTCGATTTCGCCATCAATCATCGGAACGGCGAGCATCGAATACAAAAAGTATCCGGCTCCAACGCACCCGAAGGCAATCCAAAATCGAATAAAAGAAGCGATCACTATGTTTGTTCTATATTTCTAAAAAAACTTGAATTTCAACGGTATGAAGTTGGTTTTGAATGAAGCGTTAGTAAAACGATTGAATAGCACCTTTCCATTCATTCTTTGCTTTTAAGATTGTCTGGACTAATTCTCGCAGTGCGCCGAAACCACCTTTGGAGTCCGTTTGGAAATCCGCCATGTCAATCACTTCCTCTGCGGCGTCTGCGACGGTGGCACCAAGTCCAACCGCTTTGACGGCTGATAAGTCATGCAAATCATCCCCGATGTAGCATACTTCTTCCAAAGACAGTCCAAGCGGTTTGATCGTCTCTATAATCGCTTGCAATTTGTGCGGCTGCTTTTGAATCAAATGATCGACGCTTAGCTCTGATGCACGTCTCATCACTGCCTCTGACTGCCTCGCCGTAATCAATCCGAATGGATATCCACAGCCACGCCACAGTTTGACCGCCAATCCATCTCGTACATTAAACTCTTTCGTTTCAATCTGATCCGTCCCATACACGAGACGGCCATCGGTCAAGATGCCGTCAACATCGGAAAACAGAATCCGAATCGCTTTCGATCGTTCAATTAATTCCAATTCGGTTAGAATCATAGTGTTTTAAGGAGCAAAAAAGCCTAATCGGTAACTTGCTGCGGCAGCGTGTGTACGCGAGCAGTTTCGATCTGTTCACGTTTTGGATGTTTCCCGTATACCAGTAGATCGGAATTTTAGTGGGATGCCAGAATATCGGCAATGCAAAACCGAATGCGACCAACTTGTGCTAGCAACTTGTGCTAGCGTTCTAGTTAGGGTTTGATTTCGAGGGAGAGTTTTTGGGCGAAATAGGATCACGGATTTTCAAATGTTAAATGAAGTATTGTTGGTGTCGCTTTTGACACTTGGTGCAGGCGGCGCGATGGCTGTCGGTGGATTGATTGCGATGTATGAGCGAATCCAATCGAATTGGTTGGAGGAGGAGTTTCGTCATTCGGTAATCGCATTCGGCGGTGGAACATTGCTATCTGCTGTTGCACTCGTCCTTGTCCCCGAAGGTTCAAAAGTCCTCTCCGTAACAGCGACGGCGATTCTATTCGCAGCGGGCGGAATTGTTTTCATGGTGCTCGACATTGTCCTGGTTTCGATGAAGAGTCCAGCCGCACAATTGGCGGCGATGCTCGCCGATTTTATTCCGGAAGCAATGGCGTTGGGGGCGGCATTTGCCACCGGAGCCTCGACTGGTCCGCTTTTGGCGGTACTGATCGCACTGCAAAATGTACCGGAGGGATTTAACTCGTATCGCGAGATGACAGCTTCTGGGAAATTTACAGGGCGTGTGGTTGTGATCGCATTCGCTGTGATGGCGGTTTTCGGGCCTATGGCTGGATTGACCGGCTATTTCGTGCTTGCTTCCTATCCCGCAGTGGTGGGTGGAATCATGATTTTCGCTGCAGGCGGAATCCTGTATGTCATTTTTCAAGACATCGCTCCGCAGGTGAAATTAGAAAAGCATTGGTTACCACCATTTTCAGCAGTCATCGGATTCTTGTTTGGATTAGTAGGCCAAATGGTGACGACCAGTTAGTTCTGGTAATCTCATCTTGTATTGGTTTGAAGCGAGGACAAAACAAAGAGGATTGGAATACACGTATGAATATCAGTAAAGAAGAATTTGAGGCAATTGCATCCGAAATCGGTGACGAAAAAAGTCCCGTCGGGATTGATGCAAAGAAAACGCATATTCTGATTTTGCACCGCCTTGGCCAAATTCAAGAGCAACTTGATAGGTTGGAGGCGAAAACCGACGAGATTTCGAAATTGGGATCGTAAACGCATGTGGTAAACCGGGGATTTCCTTTTTCGACAGGTGTTCCAAAAATCACGCTGACATGAAGGATCCGACGAATTAGGACTTTTACCTTCAATGTTTGGTTTGGGAATGTACTTGATGTCCAAATAACGATTCCCATTTTGTTGCGATCTAATTCCGCTGCTTCCTTTCGTCTTCTTTTGTCATTCGCGGTTGGTACATCAGGCCAATTCAATAGGCAAAACAATGGTGGACGGCACCGAATCAGAGATTGGGGCACGTTTTCCAAACCGAGTCGAGCGATTACCATGAGACGTTTGTACTAAAACGTTGAACCGGGAATTCGAAATGGGACTAATGGCGGCCAGCAAGGCTTTTTTTAAACTGCTTTTCAACAAGGAACTGAGCGAATCGTTTCAGCAACTTGTTGATGGAAGGTTGCAGCCCAAACTCGAATCCAAGCCTGCCAAACCGGTTCGGAAATCAGAGCCGAAACCGAAGCGTAGCGATGCCATCAGTTTGCTTTCAGCACTGCAACGTGAGGCTCGATTTCTTGACATTGTAAGTGAATCTCTCGGCGATTATTCGGACGCACAAGTTGGCGCTGCGGCTCGCGATGTGCTTCGAGATTCCGGGAAAGTAATCGAGCGGATGTTTTCCTTGAGGCCGTTAACCGAAGTGGAAGACGGTGCATCCATTGAAACACCATCCAACTTTGATCCTGCCGAGTACCGTCTGACCGGAAATGTCTCAGGAGACGGTCCGTTTTCAGGGAACGTTGCGCATCATGGTTGGAAAGCAACGAAATGTGATGTGCCGCAATGGTCCGGTAATAAAAAAACGGAAATGATTGTTGCTCCGATTGAAGTCGAAATCGCATAGCATTCAAATGCAGCGAAATTCCGCTCAAATCGCTTGATTGAAGCGTTATTGTTTTTTTTCATTTTTTTAAAATCGTTTTACAAACTACATGGCATCAAAATATGTAATCGGAATTGACCTGGGTACGACAAACAGCGTAATGGCCTATTCCGAGTTGGGTGAATCGCTTGACATTAAGCTATTGAAAATCCCGCAACTTGTTGCCGAAAATACCATTGAGGCGCATGATTCGTTACCGTCGTTCTCTTATCTGGGTACAACGGCAGAAACAGAAAACGGAACGCTGAATTTACCTTGGGCAGAAGAGCGAGACTTTGCGACAGGTACTTTGGCTCGCTCACGTGGAGCCGATTTTCCTGAGCGGACTGTGGGCGCGGCAAAGAGCTGGCTCTGCCATAATAAAGTCGACCGGCGTGCGGCGATTTTGCCATGGAATGCTCCGTCGGAAGTTTCAAAGATCTCGCCGGTCACCGCGGCGCAACAATATCTCGAGCATTTGGTTTCGGCTTGGGAAAGCGAATTCCCCACGACGCCGATTCGTGAACAACAAGTCGTGCTGACCGTTCCGGCTTCGTTTGATCCGGTTGCAAGAGAGTTAACCCGAGAGGCCGCATTGGCGGCAGGCATTCCAAGTGATTTTGTATTGCTTGAGGAGCCGCAATCGGCGATTTACGCGTGGTTGGCTCAGCAGGGTGACCAATGGCGAAAGAAATTAAAGGTTGGCCAGTCCGTTTTGATTTGCGACATTGGTGGTGGTACGACGGACTTAACTTTGATTTCCGTCGATGAAGAGGACGGAGAGTTGGTCCTGCGTCGAGTCGCGGTTGGCGATCATTTGCTTGTGGGTGGCGACAACATGGATCTTGCGACCGCCCATTCTGTCAGCCAAAAGTTTGCGGAAAAAGGAACAAAACTGAACCCTTGGCAATCGGTTTCACTTTGGCATTCATGTCGCGCCGCCAAGGAAGCGTTGCTTTCAGTTGATGGACCCGCTACGCATTCGGTTTCAGTGCTTGGACGTGGAAGCAAATTGATTGGCGGAACAATTACGGTGGAGGTCGACAAAAGCGAAATCGCATCAGCGTTGCTGGACGGTTTTTTTCCAGCATGCGGGATCGACGACCGTCCACAACGTCAACCTGCATCCGGATTCCAGGAGATTGGGTTGCCCTACGAGTCTGATCCCGGAATAACACGTCATATTGCGGCATTTGTGAACGCGCATTGCAGCCATGATTCTGGCGAGGTCAAATTGCCAAATCACGTCTTGTTTAACGGTGGCGTTTTCAAAGCGACTGAATTTCAAGAACGTTTGTTGCAAGTGATGTCGGATTGGAATCCGAACGACCATTCTTGTCAGCGACTGGATGGTACTCATGATTTGGATTTTTCGGTGGCCCGTGGCGCTTGCAATTACGGTTGGAGCAAAGCAACTGGCGGGATCCGAATACGAGGCGGTGTGGCGAAGTCTTATTATGTCGGAATCGAAACCGCCGGACTGGCGATCCCCGGTGCACCTCGGCCGTTGAAGGCATTGTGTGTCGTTCCGTTTGGAATGGAAGAAGGAACGCAAGCCGATGTTCCCTCCAGTGAGATTGGATTGGTTGTTGGGCAACCGGTCAGCTTTCGTTTCTTTGAGAGCAATACTCGCAAAGAAGACGCTCCTGGATTCGTACTAGATCATTGGACTGAAGAGGAGCTTGATGAAACCGACCCACTTCAGGCAACATTGACGCTCGAGAATTCTGAGGAGACATTTGTTCCAGTAAAATTTGATTCCCGAATTACGGAGCTGGGAATCTTCGAACTTTGGTGTGTTGGTGTGAATTCACAAGGCCAATGGAAATTAGAATTTAACGTTCGGGAAGAATAATAATGGCGAACGAAAATTCTGAGAACTTTGATCCGCTCGTCGATGAAAAACCAAGCCGGTACGTTGTGGGTATCGACCTGGGAACTACGAACTCGGCTGTGACATTTATTGACACAACCAAATCAAATTGGAAGATTGAGGTCCTTTCGATACCGCAGCTTGTCGCCGTTGGTGAAACCGAATCACTCGATACTTTGCCGTCGTTTTACTTTCAGCCGATCAGAACCTCAGCGGAAAACGAAACCGCTGGTTTGAAGATGGCTTGGGACAAAAAGTCTCCCAAATTCTGTGTTGGAGCGTTTGCTCGCGATGAGACGGCAAAAACATCTGGACGCGGAATTTCATCCGCAAAGTCATGGCTTTGTCATACCGCGGTGGACCGGACAGCGGCGTTATTACCCTGGCACTCGGCGAATGATGTGCAGAAGCTTTCACCGGTAGAAGTCAGCGGACAGTATCTTCGGCACATTCGAAAGGCGTGGGATCAGAAGTTCAAAAACGAACCACTCGCCGATCAGGATATCGTTTTGACATTGCCCGCTTCGTTTGACGAAGTTGCACGCGAATTGACTGTCGAGGCTGCGGCGATTGCAGGTTTGAAGCGAGTCGTTCTGATCGAGGAGCCACAGGCCGCGTTTTATGCCTGGGTTTATAAGCATGCATCGGATTGGGAGTCACGGGTCGAGGTCGGGCAAAAGATCTTGGTCTGCGACATTGGCGGCGGGACAACCGACTTTACACTGATTCGTGTCCGGAAAAGTTCGCCTGACAGCGAGCTTGAAAACTCAGATAGCGACGCCGTGAAAAGCGATTCGAAAAAGATCCAATTTCATCGCGTGGCTGTCGGCAATCACTTGATACTTGGGGGCGATAATCTCGATCTCGCCATCGCAAAGTATTTGGAGCAAAAACTGACCAGCGGTGGCAAGCTTGAGGCGTTTCAATGGGATGTTTTGGTTGGCACAAGCCGAAATGTAAAGGAGCAAATGCTTTCTGATGGCGGAGCGGAGAGCGTTACGGTCAGTTTGCCTGGTCGCGGCTCAAAATTAATTGGGGCAAGTTTAAAAACCGAGGTGACACGTGACGAAATTCGACAATTGATTTTGGACGGTTTTTTGCCCGACGTATCGGTCACAACCAAACCGCAGCATCATGGCAGTGGCTTCCAAGAATTCGGTTTGCCATACGCAACCGATGCGGGGATCACGAAATACTTGGCCGAATTTTTGGTCACTCATGCCGAAGCGGGCGAGATGGTCGCTGACGAAAAATCGAGCGATGGCGACACAAATGCCTTGCCTTCGACGCATCCAGCTCGACCGGACGTCGTGTTGTTCAATGGTGGCTTTTTTGCTTCGCCTGTTTTACGCACTACCGTCATGGAACGGATTTCGAAGTGGTTTTCCAACAGCGATGAATCATGGAATCCGATCCTGCTGGAAAACGATCGGTTGGATTTGGCGGTGGCTCGCGGTGCGGCCTACTACGGAATCGTGCGTCGTGATCAAGGTGTACGCATTGCGGCTTCGTTAGCTCGAAGTTATTACATTGGAATTGGTAATGGTGAAGCGATCTGTATCGTCCCCGGCAACGCGGAGCCAGGTCAAAAATTTGAGTTGGAAGATCGAACTTTCAGCCTGACGATTTCACAACCTGTTGAATTTCAACTGTACGTGTCCAGTATTCGCTTGGCCGATCAAGCTGGACAAATCTTAAAGATCGACAACGATCAGATGTCGTCGTTGCCGCCTATACGTACGGTCCTGCGCGCGAAGAGTCGTAATGAAAAGCGTGATGTTTCGGTTCGATTGCGGGTTGGTTTAACCGAAATAGGTACGATTGATTTATCCAGTCATGAGGTCAATACGGATCGCAGTTGGAAACTTCAATTCGATATTCGTTCGACAACCCAAACGGACGTCGACGTCCATGACGCGGTTGGCGAGTCACAAGGTTTTGTCGATGAGGGGATTTGGGCTGATAGCCAAACCCATATCGACAGCGTCTTTTCCGAATCCGGAACGGCGTCTCCAAAAGAGCTGGTGAAACAGTTGGCGTCGACGATGGACAGCGAACGAGGCGATTGGCCGATGTCCTATCTGCGACGAATTTGGGAGGCGTTAATCGAATCTGGGGCGTTGCGTAAAAAAAGTTCGCAACATGAATCACGTTGGTTGAATTTGTTGGGCTATGCGTTAAGGCCGGGTTATGGCGTAGCGCTTGATGATTGGCGAGTGACGGAGACGTGGCGAACCGTCGGAGGAAACTTTGCCAACGTTGCCCCAAACATACGAAATGAGGCTTTGATCCTTTGGCGTCGATTGGCTGGAGGCTTATCACGTGGCCAACAGTCGGCAATTGCGGAACCGCTATTGTCGTCCATTCGAGCGATGGCCAAGCAAATGTCAGGTCAAAGAGTAAAAGGCAATGCGATTCCGTTTCGCCCAGAAGAAACGGTGGAAGTATGGCGACTTCTCGGGTCACTCGAATTGCTCTCTGGACAAATCAAGATTGAGTTAGGCGACTTTATTACAATGTTCATTGACAAACCCAAACTGAAAGTCGCTCGCAATGCGATGGTTTGGGCGATTGGCAGATTGGGGCAAAGGACACCCATTTACGGTCCACTCAATACCGTGGTTGGCATTGACCAAGTGTCAAAATGGATCCATGCGTTGCTTCAACAGAATGATCCAGATCCCATTGAGCATTTGGCGATTACGCAAATGGCACGACGGACAGATGACCGATACCGCGACATCAGTCGCGAACAACGCGCAGACGTTATCGATTGGTTAGCGTCACATGATGCAGCGGAAAGGTTGGTTTCCATCGTTCGCGATGGTGGCAAATTCGATGCGGAAGAGCAGGGTAGGGTGTTCGGTGAAGCTTTACCGCAAGGATTGCGTTTGGAGTGAGCTTCAAATCGTGGCTGATTCTCCGAAGAAGTGGATGCCGTCCCATTTCACTTCAGTTACCCGCGAAACCATACGCAATAAACGATGTCAGGTTATCAATTGAACCACCGCAATCTAACAAAAGGTATAGTTGCATCGTGCGTAAAGGTCATCAAAACAAATCCAATCCGGCCCATCCAGACGACTATCCCTTTTTTCGAAACGATGAGTAAAATTCGTCGCGGCTATCCGTCAGAAACTCAAGTCAAACGCGGAGAAAGAGTCATCGGCAATGGTAAACGGTTATAAGAAAAACCGGGTCGCAATGGCCTATGTCCATGCAATTCGGGAAGGCGATTCAATACGGGTGCCCAAAACCATTCTCAATTTTTCTGTTTTCGTGCGTTTCGCGTTTGGGTCATTTATTTCTGCGGAATTTAGGGCTAGTTCACACGTTTCAAAATCACTTGATGGGGTCCTTGAACTTTACCATCAAACTCTACATCGACTGATAGTTTCAGTTTTCCCGCAACCTTCACTTGGGTGCGGTGTCCGCGAATTTCGTTTGCTTTGATTTTAAGGGACGTCGAGAAGGCACCAGCTCGAACGGTCGCGTTTCCTGCGGGATGGTCGCCTGCAAAAATGATTTCAACGTCGTAGGTGCCCGGATCAACCGATTCAAGCAACCAAAAACCGTTAGAATTGGGTGCCCAGTTTCTGCCTGAACTATGTCGCCAATCCTGACGAGTCAATACAGTTTCCTTTTCATGCTCGGTGCCGATCAGAATTCGAGGTGGCGCG